>JBMFOT010000090.1:0-10838 GCA_049969495.1 Armatimonadota bacterium | reverse complement strand
ATCTCGGGCTTTGTACGCTGTTGGTCGCCGCAAGTGCGGCAGAGATTAAGGTGCGCGACTACAAGGGACACCCTTATGTGCAATATGATCCAACCACGATGGTGCTGGGCTTATCTCCTGGCGAAGCCGAACGCCGTCTGCTGGAATGGATGAATGTGCCAGGTCTGCAAATACGCCTCATAGGCGTTACCGCCTATAATCTGGGTATGTTGCGTGAGCCCGCTTCCTGGCCTCTCTATGCCCCCTACTGGAGCCCTGGAGACGAACTTTCCTACCTATTTGAAGACAACTTCGGCAAGCTGTATGTAGTTGCCATCGTTCCAATAGCACTGTGGGAATATAAGGATCCCACTTGCTTCGGCGTCGACGAGGGTGAACGTTCCCAGTGGATACCACGGGAGCAACTGCGGGAAGTGGCAATGCAGTTTCTGGCTGAAAGACGCCCAAACTTCCTTGCTGAAGCCCATTTTACCACAGAACGCTACGGTAGTCTGGCGGTACGCACCCTGTACCAAGGGATCCCCCACAACCGAGCCGCGGTCGTAGAGGTTCACAAGCGTTTAGGTAGAGTATCCAGGTGTTTGTGGCGCGACCCGGGCATCCCAGAGTGGCTCTCCACGACCCCATCCATTTCGCAGCAGCGTGCCCGCCAACTTGCAGTGGGGTTGATGACCCAGATGCCGGGAGCGATCTCAGCCGTGGTGGACGAAAGTGTATTTCGTTCTGGACTGGACGTGTACAGCGATACAATGGGAAACACCCGTCTATTGTGGCATTTTCCCATATCAGTTACTTTTGACAACGACGCTGAGGTAGGTGTCGGCGAAACATACATCGTGGCAGTAGATGCTCACACTGGTGACGTATTTGTGTTTGATGAGACCGTAGGAGCATCAGCCCAACAGTCAACCGACCGACCAACACGTCGTGTTTCCAAGAAGCCCCAATTGCGCGTACTACGTTGTTTATTATTCGGCAGTCTGGACGTCTCGCAACTCTTGCTCTTGCCCCCTCTGGAGATAGACGGTGTAGTTTATTTGCACGTGGGCTGGCTGCGTTCCCCGATGTTTGGGGTGCCTGCTGCGCGGGTGGTATACGACCCCGCCCTTCGGGAAGTGTCTGTAGTGTTTGAAGGAAAACGATGGCGGTTTTCGGCTGGAAGCCGCAAGGTGTTCTCGGACAAAGGGCAGATGGTTCTGCCTCATCCTGTGCGCAACATACGCTCACGGATATACTTGCCGTTGTGCGCCATCGAGCGCATGACAGGGTGGAGGGGTCAGGTGAGCGAAGACAGGCTTGTCCTCAGCCGACCTCTTCGCCGGCAGTAAAGGTGTCATTTGCCCATAGAGGGGGGGACGTAGTGCATCTACACCCCCCTACCCATTGCCTGCGCGATGGCGCGCACCTCTACCATTAGCTGCTGGAAGTTCTCGAAGGTGAGCGATTGCGCCCCGTCTTTCAACGCCTGCTCGGGATGCGGATGCACCTCGATAATCAACCCATCTGCCCCGGCGGCGATGGCGGCGCGGCTCATGGCGGTGACCAAACTCCACTTGCCTGTGCCCTGACTGGGGTCCACAATCACCGGCAGGTGCGACTCCTGTTTCACCACCGGCACCGCAGAGAGGTCTAACGTGTTGCGGGTAGCGGTCTCGAAAGTGCGGATGCCGCGCTCGCACAATACCACGTTCTCGTTTCCGCCCTTCATGATGTATTCTGCCGCCATCAGCCACTCGTCGATTCGCGCCCACATGCCCCGCTTCAGCAGCACCGGGTGGCGTGTTTTGCCTACCTCGCGCAGCAGGTCGTAGTTCTGCATGTTGCGCGTGCCGATTTGTAACATGTCCGCGTAACGGCACACCAGCTCCACATTGCGCGGGTCCATCACCTCGGTGACCACCGGCAAGCCTGTCTGTGCGCGCGCCTCCGCCAGTATCTTCAGCCCTTCCACGCCCAGCCCCTGGAACGAGTAGGGCGAGGTGCTGGGTTTGTACGCGCCGCCGCGCAGCATATGCGCCCCTGCCTCCTTCACCGCGCGGGCAGTGGATAGCGTCTGCTCCGGCGTCTCCACCGTGCAGGGCCCCGCCATGATGCATACCTGCTCTCCACCGATGGGCACTCTATCCGCCACCCGCACCACCGTGCCTTCTGGTCGGTATGCCTTTGCCACCAGCTTATATGGGGCGAGAATGGTAATCACCCGCTCCACAAAGGGCAACGCCTCAAACTGCTCAACCAGGTTCGGTTTTTCCTCTTCGGGCACACCCACCGCGCCGATGACGGTCTTCTCCACCCCGTAGATGGGATGAGCGTGGTAACCGCCCTCCAGCAGCTTGGAAGTAATCAGGTCAATCTGTTCTGGGGTGGCACTTTTGTCCAGAACGATAATCATGCTTGCAAAACCTCCTCTAATGCACAGATGAAACGCTCGTTTTCCTCGCGCTTGCCGGTAGTGATGCGCAGGTAGGTAGGCAAGCCGAAGATATGTCCGGTGCGCACGATGACGCCCTTGCGCAGCAACGCCTGAAACACCGGCTGGCTATCACGCCCTAGGTCTACCATCACGCAGTTCGCCTCGCTGCGCACGTAGGTCAATCCCAGCCGCTCGAAGTGCCGATAGAGGTACTCCAGCCCCTGTCGGTTCAACTCCACTGCCTTGCGCAGGTGCTCCTGGTCGTGTAACGCGGCGAGCGCAGCCGCTTGCGCCACACTGTTGACGTTGAACGGCTCGCGCACGCGGTTCATCGCATCGATGATGTCCGGTCGGGCGATAGCGTAGCCCACGCGCAGCCCCGCCAGCGCATACGCCTTCGAGAAGGTGCGCAGCACAACCACGTTGCGCCCCTCGCGCACATACTGCAGGGTGTCCGGGTAGTCCGGGCACGACACGTACTCCTGATACGCCTGGTCCCACACCACCACCACATGCTCCGGCAGGTTGTTCATAAACGCATCTACCTCGTCGGCGGTGACGATAGTGCCTGTCGGGTTGTTCGGGTTGGCAATGAAGATGAGCTTGGTACGTTCGTTCACACGCGCCAAAATCGCCGGCAGATCGAAGCGGTGTTCCCGAAGAGGAACCAGATGCAATGGTGCGTTGTTCAGCTTCGCTGCCGCCTCGTAGCGCACGAACGACGGATGCCCCGTAATCACTTCATCGCCGGGCATCAGAAAGGTCAAGCCAATGTAGTGTATCAATTCATCCGAGCCGTTGCCGAACAACAGACACTCCGGCGGCACCTGTACGTGCTTCGCCACCGCCTGTCGCAGCTCAAAGCAGCTGCCGTCGGGATACAGGTTCGCCGACTGCATCGCCCGCACCGCCGCCTCCACGGCGCGCGGGGATGGACCGAGCGGGTTCTCATTGGAAGCCAGCTTGACCACGTCGGTCAAGCCCAGCTCGCGCTTCACCTCCTCGATGGGCTTGCCGGGGCTGTATGGCTCCAGTTCCAGCACATTCGGACGTATGAAAGTCGTACTCATCGTCTCTCTCCTGACCTACAGAACCTACAGAGGCAAACGCAGGCAGGACACCACACCCGGCAGTGTCCTGCCTTTGCTGCCGCGGATCGTGCAGATGTTGCTATCCGGGGGTGCCTTCCACGTCGCCGACACGCACCTCGACGGCGGCGCGCTCTTCCACACGGTCAATACGCCCGTCGCGAATCCACACGATGCGGTCGGAAACGTCCACCATCTTGAGGTCGTGCGTGGCGGAGATGATGGTCACACCCTGCTCCTTGTTCAGCTGGCGCAGCAGTTCGATAATCTCCTTGCCGGTGCGCAGGTCCAGGTTACCCGTCGGCTCGTCCGCCAGAATGATTTGCGGGTTGTTCGCCAGCGCACGGGCAATCGCCACACGCTGCTGCTGACCACCCGACAGCTCGCTGGGTTTGTGGTGCAGACGCTCGCCCAACCCCACCAGCTTCAGCAGTTCGATACCGCGGTCAATGGCTTCATCGGTGGACAAACCGCCGAAAATCATCGGCAACATCACGTTCTCCAGCGCGGTCATCACCGGGATGAGGTTAAACGTCTGGAAGATGTAGCCGATGGTGCGACAGCGCAGGAACGCCAGCTCCTGAGCGTCCAGCTGCGCCATGTCCACGTCGTTGATGAACACCGAGCCGCTGGTAGGTTTGTCCAGTCCCCCAATCATGTTAAACAGGGTGGACTTGCCGGAGCCGGAGGGTCCCATGATGGAAAGATACTCTCCGCGCACAATATCCAGCGTGACACCGTTGAGCGCACGCACCACCTGCGTGCCCATCATGTACTCTTTCACCACGTCCTTGCACCGCACGATGTATTCGGTGCCGGTGCTTACCGTTTGGTTCGTCTGCGGCTGAACCGCCATAGATGCACCCCCTTGTTAGACCTCCACGCGCAAAGCGGCAGCAGCAGGCATTCGCGCTGCCACCTGTGCGGGGATAATAGTCGCTATCACCGACAGCAGTGTGCCGATAACTATCGAGTAAATGAGGTAGAGCAATACCTCACCCGCAGAAATCCAGCCGAACACCTTGAAACCTTCGCTGAACAGCTTGACTAGCACCACGGCAAACACTCCCAGAAACCACCCTATCACGGAAGCGATGAACCCTACCAGAGCGGATTCGATAAAGAACAACTCCACGATGAAGATGTCGTATGCCCCAAGACACTTCATCGTGCCGATCTCCTTGTATCGCTCGGTCACGGACATCAGCATCGCGTTGGTGATTCCCACCAAACAGACCAGCAAGCTCATAATCACCAGCCAGGTCATGCGGTATCTCTCGGAGGGATCAGTAATTGCCCCCGAGTTGCGCTGAATCATCATTGCGGTCAGTACTGAAACCAGAAAGGCTATGCCCAGCACGGTACCCGCAGCGGTAATCACCGACCGCCAGAAGCGGATACGCACACTCTGCATGCTGATGTGGAACGCCACCCGAAACGGTAACTGCAGGCGTTCCACCTGACGTCCCTCTTTCCTCATGCTTTCTTCTTCCCTCCCCGTTTGAACGCCACCAGTCTGCGGTCTGCCAGCATCTTCAAAAACATGCTGACCGATGCTTCCACCTCACGACGGCTCATGCGCGTGCGTTTGCACATCTGCTGCACAATCGATTCTACCGTGTGTTCGCCGTCGCACAGTTCCCACACTGCCGCGCCCACTTCATCCAGCTGGATATGGCGCACCGGCGGTAGCCGAAACGCCAGTATCGCCCATCGTATCAGCAGGCTACGTTGCTCAACCGGTACCTTGAGCAGCAGTTCTCCCTCCTCCGTATGCTCCCACTCTAACAGCGGGTTGCGTATCGGGATGGCGGTCAATGCCTCTTGTCGGGATAAGACCGGCTTCGGCTTCACCGCCGGGATGAATTTGCCTACGAACTCTCGCACGCCCATAGCCCCTATCCATGGCACTGCACGCTGTCCACAATCTGCCGGAGTAGTTCCTCCGTCCCCCGCTCCACGCGCACCGAATAGATACGATTGCTTGGCTCGCAGTGCCATACCGCGCCGTGTATCTCATCCGGTCGGCGCAGAACCAGCCGCTCTATCTTTCGACGCAGCCATACCGTCGGTGCGCGGCGAAACCCCTTTAGCTGCACCGCAGGATGCCCCTCTATCTCGCTCAGCGTCCACTGCGCCCTCAGACGCTTCCACTCTGTCGCCTGCAGAGCCCACTCTTCCAGTGTCCAGCGTTTCAAGGTCACGTCCGCAAGCCCCCACCGCTCTACGCTCACTTCTGTGCAACGGCTGCGGAACTGCAACAACAGGTAGCCCGACATCACCTGCGATTTCACCAGCGCGAACTGCTCCGGCAATCGGACCACCAGCCCTAACAGCGCCCACGTCCACCAGCCGTCCTCCGAGTGGTCCTGCAAAGTGTCCAGCAACTGCTTTGCAACATTGACCACCGCATCGTCCTTGTCACCGCTTACCTGTGCGATGACCACCCGTCGGCATTGCGGGCACTGCCGGATGAACCCGCGCACCTTGCGGTCGGCGCGATAGTTGAACTCCAGTGCGCCTTGCCAGTCTTCCGACGGCTTGATGCGCCCAGTAAAGGTCACTTTGCGCTTCTTCGCCTGACGCTCCACTAGGTTCAGGTAGGCGTCCAGTCGCTTGCGAACGTCCACCGCTTTCCTTGCTTGCGCCCAGCGCACCTCAGCCACCAGGCTGCCCGGCGAATCGATGCGCAAATACCCCTCCTTCGCATCGCCTTGAAATCCGGTTACACTCCAGTCGGGAGGTACCCGCAGGCTGACCCCTTGCCACCCCACTATCTGCTCCGGCGCCAGCCCGTTTTTCACGCTATGCTCAGACCTCGCCCTCTACGACTGCTGCTCGGTGCTCTTCTCGGTCTTTGCCGGTGCGGGATGAGCCGGTTCCTCGTCCAGCACCTCGGAGGTGGCTTTCTTGAACTCGCGCAGGCTTTCGCCTACCGAGCGTGCCAGCTCCGGCAGTCGGCGCGCCCCGAACAGCACGACGATGATGACGATAATCGGTAACGCTTCCTGCCAGCCGAAATACATCTGGATTACCTCACTCATCGAAACTCCTCCACAGCACGTCTGTGCCTCATCTCTATTCTATCACATTCAGTAGGGCAAATACGACACCGACTTGCCGATGATGGCAAGAGCGATAGCCGCCATACCGACCAAGCCCATGCCACAGGAGAAGCCTGCCAGTAGCACCGGCGCCCATAGTCGCCACTGTTCCTGTCCAAATCGGCGGGCGAAGTAGCGATGCCCTAAAATAGTACCGAACAGCATGGGAATGGTATAGTGCGGTAGCGCGCCGATACCACCCACGAAACCGTAGTAGAACAACAGGGGCAGCCTCAAGGCGGAGAATATCGCAAACAGCGCGATACCACCGGTGAACCCGCCGATGATGTAATCGGTACGCAACGCCCGCAGCAGCCACTGTCCGGTGCTACTGCCTTTCAGGTTAATCTGCTGCCAGAGCGCGTTCATCTGCGCGTGCAGAGGCCAGAACTTCTGCGCATACGGGTACTGCGCGGAGGGTATCTGGCTAGTGTGCCAGAAGAACGCCCAGAACAGGAAGCTCGCCAGCAGCACCACCGGCAGCATAAACGCTTCGGCATACAAGATGCTGGTGAAGCGCGTACCGGTGAGTTCCACCTCACGGAATCGCTGTGCCGCCCAGCCGTGGTCTGCCAACGGCATGGGGGCATACCAGATATCCACTTTATCGTAACCGGTCTTCAGGATGGTGGCTTCACGCAGGTAGGGGAAGCTCACACCCTGTCCGGTGAGAGCGATCATACGTGCCGAGATGTAGGAGTTAATCGGCGTCCACACCAGCCCGAAGAAGATGAAAATCCACAACGGGAAGCCCGGCACCAGCTGGTGAGCGATGGTAATCATGCCAATGGTGGCGAGCAACCACGCGCCAAGAGCAATGTACACCGTGTTCGCCTTGTCGCCGCGTCCGGCGGGAATCTGCGAGAAGCTCCGGCGGTTCGCCACCAGCTGCTTACGAAACACCAGAACCCGCACCACCGCCACGATGCCGATGAACGCCACCGCCAGCTGCACGCCGATGCCCACGCTCAGCCAGAAGTTCATGTTTACCGTCAGCGAGGTCTGGATGGTGCTCATGCCCGGGTACCAGTCGGGAAGCAGCCCCATCCTTTGCAGAATCGGGTTGGTGAACACCTGACACAGGATGCTGGCGGTTGCGCTCCCGATAACAATCGGCGCGGGGATGACAAAGCCCGTGAGCACCAGTCCCAGGTCGCCCGACAAGCCGGTTAACGCCGCAGGTAGAATGTGCTCGGTGTTCGGCACCAGGTCAAAGAAGGGTATCGGGATGAGCATAAACGCCTTGCCGAAGAGCACGCTGGTGAAGATGGGAATAGCCAGATAGAAGAAGCCATAGACTAACCCGATAACCGCGCCGGTGGAGAACACGCGCCAGCGCCACGACTCCTCTTTGCGTCCTGCCTCTGCCAGAGCAGTTGCGCCAGAAGCTGCTACCGGCGCCATTGGGAAGGGCAATCGCTCCACATCGTTGGTGATGCGGAACAACGTATAGCCCAGCCCCATCCACATCATGCGCCCAAAGATTTCGTTGGTCACCAGCAGCACAATCGGGATAAGCCAGTCGCGATGGAAGAAAGTGCGATGCAATATCGCCAGGCTATCCGGGCGCGGTACCGCCCACGTGGGAATCTGGTCGGCTATCGGCGTCGCAGGCGGCGACTGGATAAAGTACTGGTTCCATATCAGCCAGCCAAACGGACCTCCCGACAGACCGATACCACCCGACATCAGCACCGTCAGCGAGGAAGCCACATAGAACAGGATGTAAATCTCCTGCTTTTTGAGGGGCGCGAACGAACGCCTTGCCACCTCCGCGAACAGCACGATAGTCACCCACTGCGCGGCGGGTCCAAGCCCTTGTCCCGCGACCAGACCGAGATACAGCGCGCCGGGCAACATGATGAAGGCGATAAACAGGGTACCGATAGCGGTGCGAACGGTAAACCCCTCTTCAAAGCGTTGCCCAACCTCTATCGATTGTGTCTCCGCCGTTTCACGCGCTAAGGCGATTTCATCCCGGATTGCCAACGGTTTTTACCCTCCTTTGACCCATCTGCTCTACAGGTCGTTTGATATGGGTTCGCATTGTTGTCGTTCCTGCCCTGTCATTCTGAGCGAAGCGAAGAAGCTCGTCCCAACGCCACAAAGAGATGCTCCGCGACCGCTCAGCATGACAAGGCAATCAGCCAAGACGCCTTTTCGGGCAGAGCTCGCCCTCCTACCGGAACCACTCTCCCACTCGCATCAGCAGCCCCACTCCCACCACACCCAGAAACGCCCACAGGCTCAGCCTGCGCCAGCGTTCCGTCTTTTCGGACAACGGCAACACAAAGTGCGCCCATAACATCGCTATCAGAGCCACCCAGAACGGGACGACCAGCGGATGGTAACGGATGGCTTTCGTCCACTCGCCATGCACCAGCGCACAGGTCGCCCGCGTCATGCCGCATGTCGGGCACGGTTTGCCGGTAATCACGTGAAAAAGGCATATCGTTGGCGCGTGCTCCGCATACGGCTGCAGCCAATACGCCGCTACTCCAATCATTCCCAGTATCGCCGCCAGGAGCAATGTCCGCCACATCCCTGACCTCGGACCATCTCACCGCACTGTCCACGTTGGCGTCAAGGCACCTACAAGCCCCAACAGCATAACCAACACCCAAAGCACCAGCGATACAATGCCCAGAATGTACCCCGCCTGCGCCAGCCCACGTCCCTCCACTGCAGACAGCCCCTGATCGATGCGATTCATCTCCTGTTTGCCCAGAATGAGAGAAGCGATACTGAATACGGGACAGCATGTCAGCCCCAGAATACCGAACACCAGTGCTGCCGTCGCCTCACCACTGGGTGTGCCTGCGGAACGTGGCATCGGGGGAGGCTGGCGAGCAGCATCGGTGGGCGGCGGAGCCGCTGACGGAAACAGGTGACTCAGCTCGGGCAGCAGGTTCGCCCGAATCTGGGTACCCGTAAACTCGTCCTCCAGCGTAGTGTTTGGGGCAACGCGCCCCTCACGCACCCACTGCTGCAGCGTCCCGATATCCGCCGGACCGTAACGGTTGCCGTCATGCGCAATCACATAATAGCCCATTCTGCTTCCTCCTCCAAGAGCGTATGTCCTGCTTACAGCCTAAGTGCCCGTCGCCGGTTGTGTGAGCGAAGCGAAGAAGCTCGTCCCAACGCCACAAAGAGATGCTCCGCGACCGCTCAGCATGACAAGGCAATCAGCCAAGACGCCTTTTCGGGCAGAGCTCGCCCTCCTACCGGAACCACTCTCCCACTCGCATCAGCAGCCCCACTCCCACCACACCCAGAAACGCCCACAGGCTCAGCCTGCGCCAGCGTTCCGTCTTTTCGGACAACGGCAACACAAAGTGCGACCATAACATCGCTATCAGAGCCACCCAGAACGGGACGACCAGCGGATGGTAACGGATGGCTTTCGTCCACTCGCCATGCACCAGCGCACAGGTCGCCCGCGTCATGCCGCATGTCGGGCACGGTTTGCCGGTAATCACGTGAAAAAGGCATATCGTTGGCGCGTGCTCCGCATACGGCTGCAGCCAATACGCCGCTACTCCAATCATTCCCAGTATCGCCGCCAGGAGCAATGTCCGCCACATCCCTGACCTCGGACCATCTCACCGCACTGTCCACGTTGGCGTCAAGGCACCTACAAGCCCCAACAGCATAACCAACACCCAAAGCACCAGCGATACAATGCCCAGAATGTACCCCGCCTGCGCCAGCCCACGTCCCTCCACTGCAGACAGCCCCTGATCGATGCGATTCATCTCCTGTTTGCCCAGAATGAGAGAAGCGATACTGAATACGGGACAGCATGTCAGCCCCAGAATACCGAACACCAGTGCTGCCGTCGCCTCACCACTGGGTGTGCCTGCGGAACGTGGCATCGGGGGAGGCTGGCGAGCAGCATCGGTGGGCGGCGGAGCCGCTGACGGAAACAGGTGACTCAGCTCGGGCAGCAGGTTCGCCCGAATCTGGGTACCCGTAAACTCGTCCTCCAGCGTAGTGTTTGGGGCAACGCGCCCCTCACGCACCCACTGCTGCAGCGTCCCGATATCCGCCGGACCGTAACGGTTGCCGTCATGCGCAATCACATAATAGCCCATTCTGCTTCCTCCTCCAAGAGCGTATGTCCTGCTTACAGCCTAAGTGCCCGTCGCCGGTTGTGTGAGCGAAGCGAAGAAGCTCGTCCCAACGCCACAAAGAGATGCTCCGCGACCGCTCAGCATGACAAGGCAATCAGCC
>JBMFOT010000089.1:0-11073 GCA_049969495.1 Armatimonadota bacterium | reverse complement strand
CACGGAGAGTAACCCCGATGCGCCGGTATACGTCCAAACGGTGGGTATCGTTGCCCCGTCGGCAGAGGTGGATGTGGAGTTAACCCTGCCTGCGGGTGCGTATACCGTTCAGGCGAAGGCGAGCCACTGGTTGAGGGGTGAAGATGTGGTTTTGACCTCTGTGCCGTGGATGTTCGCCGCGCCGACGGGGGCGAATAAGGTGACGGTGTATTGGGACGAGGTGCCCGGTGCAACGGGTTATCGGGTGCGCTGGGGCACAGCAAGCGGGGTATATCCCAACGTGTCTTCGGTACAGCCTGCGGAGGTGCGGATGTTAAGCGTCACGGGTTTAACCTCCGAGCAGGAGTATTACTTTGTGGTGGAGGCGGAGCGCAACGGGGTATGGAGTGCGCCCTCGGAGGAGGATAGCGCGGTTCCGCATGTGGGGGCGATACCGTGGGATAGCGGGGATGCAGCCAGCATCTTGCAGGCGGTTCGTAGCCTGACCGGCAATGATTATGGCGACATAAGCGTACTCTCGCCAGATGGCGTGTACTATTCTAGCATTGGAGGCGTAGTCCAGAGTGAGTCACCTGCTCCCCTCCAGTACAACACTGCGCAGGGTGTCGTGGAGACTTCGGACGGCGGTTTGCTGATGCCTCTACAGATGGAGGACAAGGGAGAGGGCATCTCGAGCATTCTACAGCAGCGAGACCATACCGGTCCATATCGTCGCATCCGTACGGATAGCGAGCACCCCTGTATTGGGGCAAGGGGTAACTTCTTTCTACCTCAATGGTATGTTTTTGTGTCAGGTGATACGCATGCAAATACACGCGATACCCCTCACGTATACTTCGGCATCGCTTACGATGCTGCGGGAGGCGGAAGAGTAGATATCGAAGGCGGTATCAGTTACCATCCCAGGGGAAGAGGTGTGCGAAGAAACGGTAGGGAAGAAGGAAAAGATCCCGGTTCGCCACCCCCCAGCTATGCAAGGTGGATGCCATATATGAGGATACGCATTGAGAAGCCTCGCAAACAAGGCACCGACACTGACAAATACATCCCCGTAGTAGGGACAACGCGAAGCGACCTACCATGGGACATGGTACAATACGGCTATGTCGTTGATATAAACCTGTGTATCAACAGTGAAGCAAGGTTTCGAGAAAAGTCAGCTGTTCTAGAAATCAAAGCATGGCGATACCTGATAGATACCGACCCAGACTCTCCGTATTACCAACACACCTTCGTAGGTGTTGCAAAGGTGCCAGATTTTACAAGAGGCAATCCTCGAGTGCGGCGTGTGATTTCGATGGCTCAAAATGGGATTCCCAAAGATGACCAGGACGGCTGGCGACGTACAGGTTCGTTTGCCAGATACATTGGCGTCGGTTACGTTTCACGGATAACCCTCGAGGAGTTAAACGAGGTGCAGGTATTCTGTAATGGCTGGCAACAATGGACGCCTTCTTTCGGTGGGGATGTTCGTGTGTTTCCCAACGAGCAAGTGGTCAAGGTAGAGGATTTCCTCCCTATAGAGCCATACTTCCGGGAAGTCGTCACTGTAGATCTGCGGTGAGGTGTGATGATGCAAGAGATCCAAAAGAAATATGGTGAGACTTACATCAGAAGCCTCCCTGCGCACATCCAGCAGCTATACTGGCAGTCCCTGAGGGAGATGCCGCCTTTCGAAAGGCTGTGGTACCTAACAGAGGAGCAAGGCACGTTGGGAATCCTTCGCTTCGAGAGAGGGCAGAGAAAGATCGTTCCCTTGCTACGCCGAGGGAGCTTGGATGACCGTTGGGTAGGTATGTCCCTAGACAAGCGATACGTGGCGATCACTGCGGTTGGGCTAGGCATGGCAATCGCGGATGTCAAGTCTCACCCGCGCAAGTGGCGCACTGTTCAGTTCCCCTCTGACCCAATATATTACCCCCGTTTCTCGCCGGATGGGTGCTACTTGTTGGGAATAACAAACTGGTATGACCTAGTGCTGGTGGAGTGCGCGACGACAAAGGCAACCAAACTGATAAATGGTTGTGTAGCAACCGGATGGTATCCGGACAGCCGTACCATCTGGTGTAAAGTGTTGGGGAAACGAAAAGCTGTGGTCTGGTACGGTATGGACATCCGTACACACCAACGCTGGCGCCTGGGTTCCGCTCAGATACGCCATGTTCAGGAAGGGTGGAACATCCTGAATCCCTGGTGGTATAAAGCACCCCTTGACCCTCCGAGGTTTTGCGTCTACTCCCGCAATGGACAGTGGCGCCTGCGTGCAGAGCCCTATGACCCCCAAATTGAGATACCACGAGGTAGGTTTACTAAAGCGAAGCTGTTCCTAGACAGTAAGAGAGGTGGTGTTCGTTTGCTGATGGATGGGCAACGTGTAGCTGGCGTCATTCAACCTCACGCAGTTTCTAACAACGGGCGTTGGGCGATTATCTCCACCTGTGATCTTACCCGTTCTTATAGGATCGGTGATCGTTCCTACTTTGAAAGCCACATCGCGGTCTATAATACGGACAGGTTGCCTATGGGCAGAGAGCGACAGGATAATCCTGTGGTTCCACCCTACGAGTTTATGGAACCGACAGAGTATCAAAGTGGGGGGGCTTATGACGTAGAGTGGCGGTTTGACGAATGATGTCAAAGTGACATTTTAGTAGTTTGTCAATCGTCAACGTTGCCATGGAGCATGTGGACGGTAATATCTCCATACAGCAGGGAGATAGTAAACATGACGCTACCTTCCGGTGATTAGTAGGAGGCAGAAATCTATGGCGCCATCCCAAAACTTCGATCCGAGTGCTTTATCTATCCTCGCTTTCTACTCTAACAACGGGGGTCTGGTGCGCTACAAAGCCGTCAACGGACAAATGGTATCGCAAGAGTGGATTTGCAGGGTACAGGGGAATTGGTACTTCCGCAGGGCAAAGATTTCACCTGACGGACGATGGGTATACATGATGTTCCATGCGGACACGGTCGCGATCGACTTGGCATCGCACAAGTGGCATTGGCTGGCAAGGGCGAAGCGGGAGGGGTCAGAAGTCATCACTGCCCTATATGAGCTTGTGTGGTCGCCGGACAGCCGTTTTCTGTTAGGGGGGCAGATATCTGAACCCATAACAGAGCTTGTATTGTTTTCTCCTTCCGGCTCGAAACCGCGTCTGCTTGCTGAAGGCACTATCCTCACCTTTGGCTGGTACCCAGATAGCCGTGCCGTCTGGTACGTAACGAAGAAAAGCGAGCACGGTAAGGCTGTGTGGTATAAACGCGCTCTAACACGAGGTGCTCCACAACGATTAACACCGCAAGAACAGCGCACAATCTGCAGCGATTGGGATTTTCTACCACCTGCTCACAGGTATTTTCCGTTGCCAGAGTGGCGCGTGCCGTATACCCCTTATACCGCAGACAGGTCGATGCGTGTTTTGAACTTTCACTTTGCTGACGGCGCACCTGCCCTGATTGAGACGAGGCAGGGTAAAGTGTACCGATTAGACCCCCCGTCTGCAGTGAAGCATCCGTACGTTCGGGACATTTCCGCAGACAAACAGTGGGCACTGGTTCAGTGCAACGACTGGGAATACCATGCCGTATACCTCACAACAGGTCAATGGCGGCGGGTTCTGGGCAGTCTGCGTTGGGGAGATTCCTTGATCCGCGTCCAGTTCGCTCAAAGTGCGCGTCTGCTTGGTTGGTAGCGCGCGGATGGATGTTTAGATGTCCGTCCATCAACTTCGAACACCCTCTGCGGAAATGCGGTATAAGGATGCGGGTGATGCCAGATGGTGACCTTGCAGAGGTCAGTCCTGTGAAGGGGTCACGTCGCTGAAGAACGGCAGGTAGTTGCGCCACACCTCGTTCTTTGCGCCCTCGATGTACTTGCTGAGACTGATGTAGGGCACATAGCGCGGTCGACGCGGCTGCCTCAGCAGAGTCATCCCTGTCTGGTGCAATGGCTTGTCGCCCTTCTTCAGGTTGCACTTGCGGCAACAGGTCACCAGGTTCTCCCAATCGTCGCTACCGCCAAGACGACGCGGTGTCACGTGGTCCACCGTCAGGTCTTTACCCCGGTAGCCGCAGTACTGGCAGGTATAGTCGTCGCGGGCGAAGATGGTGCGCCGCGTGAGCTTGAGCTCCGGCAAGGGGCGCTTGACATGGTAGCGCAGCTTCACCACCGACGGAACCTGAATCACCCTGTCCACCGTACGCAGACGGATGCCGTCGGCGTGCAGCACTTCTGCCTTGCCCAGCAGCACGAGCACCAGCGCGCGCCGCACGTTGCACACGTTCAACGGCTCGTAGTCATTATTCAATACCAGAACCTGTCTGTCCGTCTCCAACATCGATCCCTTCCTGTTTACAGGTAACGAAAAAGCCCACTGCGGACACGGCAGCGGGCTCGACCGATTAGCTATATCGGGTACGCATTACGTGTCCGAAGCGATGATGGCGCCAGTGGCTATCCTGTTGCGCAGGCATTCCCCAGCAACGCCACCGCCGGATGAGACGCAGTGCATTCATGCTATGTTGCCGAAACCTGAGTTGCAACACTTCACCTCAAAAGAGTATAGCAATTGTATTATAGCCACAAGGCGGCGTTCTTGTCAAGGGAAACCTTGACGAAGAGAGATTTCTCTGATACCATGTAACAGGGATTGTACGAATCGCTACGAGACAGGAACAGGCGGTTCGTCGCGAATCTTGGAACCAAGAAGGAGGAGAGTCATGGCGGTTAAAGTCGGAATTAACGGTTTCGGACGCATCGGACGATTGGTCCTGCGTGCGGTTCTCGCAAAGTACCCCAGCGATATCGAAGTGGTTGCCATCAACGACATCGTCGATGCCCATACCAACGCTCACCTGCTGAAGTACGATACCAACTACGGTACGCTCCCCAACGACGTGAAGGCAGACGACGAGAATATCTACGTTGACGGTAAAGCCATCCGCAGCTTCGCCATCAAAGACCCTGCCACCATTCCCTGGGGCGATCTGGGCGCGCAGATTGTGGTGGAGAGCACCGGACTGTTCACCGACGCGGAGAAAGCGAAGGCGCACCTGCGCGACACGGTGAAGAAGGTCATCATCACCGCGCCTGCCAAGAACGAGGATGTGACCCTCGTCATGGGCGTAAACCACGAGACGTACGACCCGGCGAAACACCATATCGTCTCCAACGCCTCCTGCACCACCAACTGTTTGGCGCCGGTGATGCGCGTGCTGCAGGATAGCTTCGGCGTGGAGAAAGGCTTCATGACCACCGTGCACGCTTACACCAACGACCAGCGCGTGGCGGACCAGGCGCACAAAGACCTGCGACGCGCCCGTGCCGCCGCGATGAACATCATCCCCACCTCTACCGGCGCGGCGAAAGCCATTCACCTGGTGGTGCCCGAGCTGAAAGGCAAGATGCATGGCATCGCCCTGCGTGTGCCCGTCGCGACGGTATCGGTGGTGGACCTGGCGGTGCTGTTGAGCAAGGAAGCCACCGAGACCGAGATTAACGATGCCCTGCGTGCCGCGGCGAACGGACCGATGAAGGGCATCCTGAAAGTCAGCGATGAGCCTCTGGTGTCGGGCGACTTCAAGGGTGACGAGCACTCGTCCATCGTGGACGCCCTCTCCACGATGGTGCTGGGCGGTAACATGGCAAAGGTGCTTGCCTGGTACGATAATGAGTGGGCATACTCGGTGCGCGTCGCCGACCTGATTGACTACATGGTGCAGAAAGGTCTGTAATTTACCGGGTAACAAGGGCGGGCTACCCCGCCCTTGTTGATTGCTGCCACAGGAGGTGTCATGATGAACAAGAAGACCATTGAAGATATCGACGTCAAGGGCAAGCGCGTGCTGGTGCGCGTGGATTTCAACGTGCCGCAGGATGAAACGGGCAAGATCACCGACGACCGACGCATCCGCGCTGCGCTGCCCACCATCCAGTACCTGATGAACCGAGGCGCAAAGACCATCCTTGTCTCACACCTCGGGCGTCCTAAAGGCAAACCGGAAGACAGGGAGAAGTTCACGCTGAAACCCATCGCCGAGCGACTGAGCGAGTTGCTGGGCAAACCGGTACCCCTGGCACCTGACTGCGTGGGGCCGGAAGTGGAGAAGATGGTACAATCGCTGCAGGATGGCGATGTCTTGCTGCTGGAGAACGTGCGCTTCCATCCCGAAGAGGAGAAAAACGACCCCGAGTTCGCCAGGCAGCTCGCCGCGCTGGCAGAGGTGTACGTGAACGACGCCTTTGGCACGGCACACCGCGCCCACGCCTCCACCGAGGGCGTCACGAAATACCTGCCCGGCGTCGCCGGTTACCTGATGCAGAAGGAGATCGAATACCTTGGCGGCGCGCTGGCGAACCCAAAACGCCCCTTTATCGCGGTGCTGGGCGGCGCGAAGGTAAAAGATAAAATCCCCGTTATCGAGAACCTCATAGGCAAGGTGGATCGGCTTATCATCGGCGGAGGCATGGCGTACACCTTCCTGAAAGCGCAGGGCAAGGAGATCGGACAATCCTTGCTGGACGCCGACTCTTTGCACTTCTGCCGCGAGATGCTAACGAAAGCGGGCGATAAAATCCTTTTGCCGGTGGATGTGGTGGTCGCCGACGGCAATCCGTTCGAGAAGGGACCGGATGCGGTGCAGACGCAGGTGGTATCGGTAGATGCCATCCCCGCCGAGTGGCAAGGGGTGGACATCGGTCCCGAGACGCAGAAGCGCTTTGCCGAAGCGGTGAAAGGTGCGGGAACCGTGGTGTGGAACGGACCGATGGGCATCTTCGAGTTCGACAAATTCGCCGTCGGTACCCGCGCTATGGCGCAGGCTCTGGCAGACTCCGGTGCGGTGACCATCGTGGGCGGAGGTGACTCCGCCGCGGCGGTAGAGCAGCTCGGCTTCGCCGATAAGATGACGCATATCTCTACCGGTGGCGGCGCATCGCTGGAGTTCCTGGAAGGCAAGGTGTTGCCCGGCGTCGCGGCGCTACAGGACAAGTAACGCCCGGATGTGCGCTTCTGCGTGTGCTTGACATCCGGCAAAACTGTGCATATAATAACATGGTGAGTTTGTTTGCCTGACAGCCACAAACTCACCCCTTTCTAACACGGTATCACTTTGTCGACAACACAGGAGGACAGGAGGCAGCGATGCATTTGATAAAAAAGGCGGGACGTAGCAGGAGCATGTTGCTGGCGTCCACGCTGTTTGTGTTGCTGGCTGTCTCACGAGCGCACGCCGCCGAAGCCATCGAACTCCCTCCATTCGGTCCCACTGAGCGCACGGTGCTGTGGGTAGTGCTGCTGTTTGCGTTATTAGCGGTGGGGTTTGGCTTGTGGCTGCGCGCGTGGACGTTGAAGCAAAGCCCCGGTAACGAAAAAATGCAAGAGGTTGGGCGTGCTATTCAGGACGGCGCATACGCCTACCTGAAGAGGCAGGCGAAGACCATGATCTGGTTCGTTCTGCTTATCACGGTAGGCTTATGGCTGCTGTACACGCCCGTTTACTCGGATAAGCCCATCCTTGCGGTCGGTGTGGCGATAGCGTTCTTCATGGGCGTTGCCGCGTCCTATTTCGCCGGCGTGGTAGGCATGGATATGGCGGTGAAGGGCAACATGCGCACCGCTAATCAGGCGTTGACCACGTTTAAGGGCGCGCTAGAAACCGCCTTCCGCGCGGGCGCGGTCTCAGGCATGGCGACCGTCGGCCTGGGTCTACTGGGCGCGATTACCATCTTCCTGCTGTTTAAGGAAGACGCGATGAAGGTGCTGGTAGGCTTCGGATTCGGCGGTAGCCTCGCCGCGCTGTTCATGCGCGTGGGCGGTGGTATCTACACCAAAGCAGCCGACGTGGGCGCAGACCTGGTCGGCAAGGTAGAGGCTGGTATCCCCGAGGATGACCCGCGCAACCCCGCAACCATCGCCGACAACGTGGGCGACAACGTGGGCGACTGTGCCGGTATGGCAGCGGACGTGTTCGAGTCCTACGAGGTCACCCTGGTAGCGGCGATTATCCTGGGTGCAGCCACCGCTAGCGTGCTGACCGGTGCGGCGGTGCTGAAGCTCATCGTGTACGCCCTGCTGGTGCGCGCGGTGGGCGTCATCGCCTCTATCATCGGCGTGCTGGGCGTGCGCGGAGCCGACCGCGAAGACCTGGACCCGATGCGCCCCATCACCGTTGGATTCAACATTTCATGGTGGGTCGCGCTGGCGGGTTTCGCCATCGTCAGCTACTTCCTGATGAACGATATCGCCCTCAAACCGGAACTGGGCGGTAAGCAGGTAGAGTGGTGGCGGTTCTTCCTCGCGAACGCCGCCGGTCTGGTGATGGCGCTGCTGATCGAACGCCTCACCGAGTACTTCACCTCCACCGAGAAGAAACCGGTCATCGAAATCGCCTACTCGTCCAAGACCGGTCCCGCCACGATGATTATCGAGGGCTTTGCAACCGGTCTGGAGAGCAGCGTGTGGGCGATAGGCGCAATCGTCATCGCCCTGTTGACGCCGCTGTTCATCTTCCCGCCCGAACAGTTCGGCGGTGCTATCCTTTCGTTCTACGGCATCGCGCTGACGGGCTTGGGATTGCTGGCAACCACCGGTTTCATCTTGGCGATGGACACCTTTGGGCCCATCTCGGACAACGCCAACGGCATCTTCGAGATGTCCGGTGCGCTGAAGGAGCAGAAAGTGGTTAAGGGGCGGCTGAGCGGTGACCGCATTGTGCACCGCCTGGACTCCGTGGGCAACACCACGAAGGCTCTGACCAAGGGCTTCGCCATCGCTACGGCGGTTGTCGCGGCGACTGCACTGTTCCACTCCTTTGTGGAGGACGCGCATCTGGTAGGTAAGGGATTGCCGCTGGACTTGCCGGAAATCTTCATCGGCTTGCTGATTGGCGGCGCAGCGCCGTTCCTGTTCTCGGCGTTTTCTATCAAGGCGGTTGGGCGCGCCGCGTTCCAGTTGATCGAAGAGGTGCGTCGGCAGTTCCGCGAGCGGCCGGGCATCATGGCAGGCACCGAGAAGCCTGACTACGGGCGTAGCGTGGCTATTGTCACCGCCGCCGCGCAGAAGGAACTGCTGGGACCGGGCGTGCTGGCAATCGCCCTGCCGGTGCTGGTGGGATTCGGAATGGGCTTTAGCGACCCGGTGAAGGGCGCGCAGGCGCTGGGCGGTTACCTCGCAGGAGCCATCCTTACCGGGCAGCTGATGGCGGTGATGCTGGCGAACTCCGGCGGCGCGTGGGACAACGCCAAGAAGAAGATCGAGGACGGCCTGTTCGGTGGTAAAGGAACCGAGTACCACAAGGCGGGCGTCATCTGCGATACCGTCGGTGACCCGTTCAAAGACACCGCCGGTCCCGCGCTGAACCCGCTGATTAAGGTGATGAACCTGGTGGGAATCCTGATCGCACCGGTGGTGATTCAGCCGATTGCCCCTGTAGCCCGCGCAGCAATTGTGCTGGTCGCTCTGGCAGCGCTGGCGTTTGCGGTCTACTGGAGCAAGCGCGGCTCCATCGTGGACCAGGTGGAGCTGACAACCACCACCGCCGAGCCAGTGCCTGCTGGCAAAGGCGACCGTTAAAACCCCGATGACACAGGGCGAGCGGCACCGCTGCTCGCCCTTTTTTGGTAAGAGAGTGCGATGGAAAGGCTGGTGCAACACCTTCAACAGATAGCAACCCATCAAGACCTGGCACAGTTCTATCAATGGCTGTGTACTTACATGCTCTATGCGCAGGTCGGCACACTTCCCACTGTCGAAATGGTCTCTCACGACCCGCGTGTTTCTCTCCTTCAGGGCTTGCGCTGGAAGGGATCGCATTTGATGGTTTCCGATAGGGCTTTACAGGAGGTGCCCGCCCGCCCTCTGGCATTACTGGCAGTACGAGGCTATCTGGAGGCTCAAGCACGAAGGCGCCTCACCCTGCGTTCCATCCTCCTGACACTCTTGATTGTTTTCACTATCCCGCCGCTGATTTTTCACCTCGCCCCTCCTGTACACGGCAAGGTGCACCACTGGTTGTTTCACCTGCTGGTGTTTATACCCGTGGAAAGGGTATGGGCTTGGCAACGCAAAATCGCCCGCCGCGTGGATCGCGAGGTGGTGCGCAGCACCGGGGAAACCGAACTCTTCCTGCAAGCGCTTACAACGGTTATCCGGGCGGACATCCGGACAAGAGGTACGGATAGGATCGTCGCGGAACTGCTCAGCAGGTTGAACGACCTGCGCGATGAGAACGGCTACCCTAAGGTGACGATGGAAGAGCTGCTCCCTCCACCTCCCCAGCCAAACGATACACAGATCCCACCCTCTCCCCCGGCTATCGATAAGAACGAGTTCCTACACCGACATCCCCCCGACGAGTATAATAAGGTGGACAAGGTCAGGATATAGGGATAGCCGATGGAAACATCCCAAAGCGATCAGGAACCCCAACCCGAATATCAGGCACTGGACAGCACACACCCTTTTGTGCAGTGGTTGCGCACCTACCTGCTCTGGGCGTATATTACCGGCTTGGAACCGCAGGTCTTTACCTTCCCTGCCGACGAAGCCGACTCGGTGGAGGACAACCTGCGCTGGCAGGCACAAAACCTGTGGGTAGAACGCTCTCTGCTCGACCGGATACCTCACCGCCTGCTTGCCATCCTCGCGGTGCGCAACTATATGGAGCAGGAAATCTGGCGCAAGGGGATCCCTTTTTCCCTGCTGGTGGGGGTCATGGCGCTCGCTCTCAGCTTTACCGTCGCCTCCTCCCTGCAACGGCTCTTCGGGGAGAACATACTGTGGCACCTCGTCCATCTCTTTGTGGTACCGCTGTTTCTCGAAATGCCTTCCCTGTTGCGTGAATACGTCCACCGCCGCGCAGACGAGGAGACCCTGCAACGCCTTGCAGAACCAGAGACCGTCCTTCTTGCGATGGAAAAAGCGGTGGAAGAGAGCTATCGCAACGGTGAATCCGACAAGCGACTGCAATCACTACTTAAGCGATTGAACCGCGTGCGAGCAAAGGTAGGGGAACCTTTGCTTACTCTGGAGCAAATCAAAGCGCAGGCAGGTGAACCCCCGCACCGTGAAG
>JBMFOT010000088.1:0-11114 GCA_049969495.1 Armatimonadota bacterium | reverse complement strand
CTTCACGAAGGCATCAGACAATCCGCGCCGAACAGCCTGAATACCAATAGAGTATAGCGAGAAGTCGCTGAGGAAAAGATGTTCACGTGGCGACCTCTGGAGGAACTCTTTGACTTCTTCTGCCCTCTCCTGAGCCAGCAGAATCTCCAGTAGCAGATTGGTGTCCAGCAAATACATCAGTCTCCCCAGAGGCTTAGGGTTTCGTGCTGCAGCTGCACAGACGTGTACTCCTCTCGCAAATGGGCGAAAGCACCCTCCCAGTCAAAGCGAAAGGGTTTGTCCGTTTTCCTGACATATTTGGTGTGCAGAAACTCTACGAAGTCCTGTACCTGCTGCTGTGCTTCTGGAGGAAGCTCCTCAATGAGCAGCTGTAATCTATCCACTACTTATAGACCTCCTTGACGAACTTACGGTACTATCCTCCACTGCTTGAGCACCTCTACCTCCGAGGGCGGGTTCCACAGCCACTCGATCCTCCACCACAACCCCTCCAGCACCTTGCTGCGAACCTCGCCGGAACTCCCTCGCGCCTGCAACACATACCTGCCCTCTTCGTCCAGCACGTAAAACTCCGCTTCCTGCTTCTGGGGGTCTATCAACCAGTATTCGCGCACGCCGCCGCGCTCGTATTCGGCGAACTTGGTCACGCGGTCGCGCTCCTCGCTGTCGGGACTGACGATTTCCACCACGAGGTCGGCAGGACCGTCCAGATGGGTGGGTTTCAGGCGGTGCTGGTTTTGCCTGCTCACGAACAGGATGTCTGGCGAGCGACCGGGCAGGTCACGTCCCGTCTTCATCTGAAAAGGCTCGTAGCGGAGCACGCCTAGATCGTAGTGCGTGATGTAGAGCTGCAAGATGGCGATTAAAAATCTGCCAACGTCCTGATGCAAAGAAGAGACCGGGCTCATCAGTTCAACCTCTCCGTCCACCCACTCTGCCCAGGTGTCTTCGTCCAGCCACTGCAGGAACTGCTCGTAACTGATTTTGCCTTTGGGCAATGGGCGTGCAGGCGGTATAGGCGTCTGTTGTGCCATCGGGCATCACCTCGCTCTCATTATAGCACAGGAGGCAGGCGTGCTGCACTATCGGTTATGGAACCACCACGTTCTCCGGCGTCTCGCCTCGCGCCACCCGCTCTACATCCTGTACCACCTTCTCGCCCATCAGGCGCAGCGACTCGCGTGTGTAAGCGGCGATGTGGGGCACAACGAGCACATTGGGGTACTTCAGCAGGCGGTGCTCACCGTCTATCGGCTCGCCCTCCACCACGTCCATGCCGATTGCTGCCACCTTGCCCGTTTCAAGAGCCACTATCAATGCGTCTTCGTCTATCAGTTCGCCTCGTGCGGTATTCACCAGAAAGACGCCTTGCTTCATCAGAGCGAACTCGCGATGCGAGAGCATGTGGTAATTGCCTTCGTTCAGCGAGGCGTTGAGGGAGATAATGTCGGACCGCTGCAGCAGGTCATCCAGCTCCACCGGCTCGGCGGCGCGGCTGCGCACCGTTTCGGGCGACAGGTAGGGGTCGTAGGCGATAGTGTTCGCGCCGAATCCGTGGCGCAGTATTTCCGCCACCCGACTGCCGATGTTGCCGATGCCGATAATGCCCACCGTTTTGTGCTTGATTTCGAAGCCCACGAACCGCGCCCGTTCTGCCCAGCGGCTTTTATACACCGCCCGCCTTGCCTCGTGCGTCAGGCGCAGGATGTCCAGCAGTAACGCCACCGCCAGCTCCGCGACCGCTTCCCGTTCCACCCAAGGGGTAACCTTCGTAACCACAACACCCTTCTCCGCCGCGCTGGGCAGGTGGATGTTGTCCACACCGATGCCGTGACGGGCTATCAGCAGGGTGTGGTCTTTGTACTGGAAAAACTCGCTCGAGAAGTATGGCTTGACGCTGGCGATGATGACGTTATAACCCAGCAACGCCTCCGCCAGCGATCTGCCGTCGATAATTGCTGGGAAATCGAAGCGCGCTACCTCTCCCAGAGCCTTCAGGCGTTCGATATGCTCCGGGAAGTACTTGCCGAAGCTGCTGGAGTTCACGATGGCGATACGCAGTCCCAAACGCCTCACCTCAGTGCCTGCAGATGTCGCTCGATATGTTCGGTGACGAGGCGGTAATGTTCCTGCTCATGGGTGGTGAGCAGGTCGCGGATTGCGCCGCCCGCCTCCTCCAGCAACACGCCGTAAGAGATATGGAACAGCTGGCGCACCGAGGGGTGGGCGAGGAAGGCGTTTAAGTCCGCAGGAGGCATCGGGGGCAGCTGTCTGGCAGAGATACTCACATGATACGCCTGCCTGCTTTCCTCTAGGTGCAACAGGCACAGGCGGTACAGCTCGGTGAAAAGGCGAGCGTCGGTCTGAGCGATCAACCGCACAGCCTGCAGCCAGCTGGTACCGGAGGTCTTCACATGGAAGTTGCCGCCTGTCGCCTCGCGGAAGAGGTGATAGATGCTGAACTTATCGCTGCCGGAGTGCAGACTCAAGCGATAACCCTGCAGCTCCCGACACAGTGCCGCGTGCAGGTGCAGCGCTCTTTCCAGCTCTGCAGTATCGCCTGCGTAGTCTACCCCCTTTTGAAACTCGCCCGGCCAACGGGGGGCGAGGCTCCACAGCTGTACCCCGCTACGCCGCAGGTACTCCACCACGTAAAGATGGTCCTCTGGAGTGGTAACTCGCGTGCTCTCGTCGATGGAGACCTCGAAATCGAACTCCGTGAGATGTTCCTTCAGCATCATGTAGAAGCGAACCGCCCGCTGCGCTGCCTCTTCAAAGGTGATAGCGGACTGCACCAGCCTTTCTGCCTCCAGTACGTACTGCTCGCCGTCCTCCGTTCGGAGATGCATGTGGGCATGATCGCGGATGATAGTCTGGCTCAGCGGCGACAGAGCACGCATCTTGTCCACGATTTCCGGCTGGGTAAGGCGGGTGACGTCGCGCAGGTGGTCGCTGAGGTCGATAGTATACATGCTGTAGCCGGCTTCTACCGCCTGCAGCAGTTGCTGTTCGTGTTTGATGTGGTCGGCGTCCGCGCCGAACTTGCCCGTGTAGCCCGTCTCCAGCACGCCGCACACCGCGCTGAGCAGCACCTCGCGGAAATCGCGCCCTGTTCGCACCAGCTCACGCGGGGATTGCTGGGCGATCACGGGAAAGACATCGTAACGGTGGAGCGCCTGCAGGTGCGCGGCGGTAACCATGCCCAGCCTGTCGCCCGTGCCGAAGGAAGCCGGTTTGTCGCAAGGGGTGGGAGACAGCGAAAGCAGATCGCGCAAGGCGAGGTAGTTCTGCCAGTCCACAGGATACAGGTTGAGGTCTCCGACCTTCAGCACAGTAACGGGTTCCTCTACAGGGAGCAGCTGCTGGCACACCACGAACCCCTGTTCCTCACGCTTTGCGAAGCCAATGAGCGTTTCCCCTCCCCGACGAATCGACCGGGGATAAAAGCGCAAGCCATGCTCCTGCAAGTTTTGCGCTATTGGCTGCCATTCCCACGAAAATTCTTGCTCATCCACTAGAACGTGTTACCTCCCTCTGCCAGTAGTTCGTCAGGCGTGATTGTTCTGGTCGTGACAGATCGGAAGTTACCTAAGTTCCTCCCTCCGTACGGAGTGCTCGTGGGATGGCACCCTCGTAGGCATCCACTAGCACATCCAGAGGCAGGTCGATGCGCGTGTTGTCGTTGACGCCGATGCGCAAGGTTCTCTCCGAGATGGCCGCGCCCAGCTCTACGCACGAAATGCCGTGTGCTTTCGCTATTTCCTGCAGGCGTAGCAGGTTCTCTGCAGGCAGGGAGACCACGATACGTGAGGCGGTTTCGCCAAACAGCGCGGCGTCGGTGCGTTCATCGGTGGAGAGGGCGATATCTGCCCCCAGATTGCCCATCATGCAACATTCGGCTACCGCTACCGCCAGTCCGCCGTCGGAGCAGTCGTGCGCGCTGTGCAATAGCCGTTGCGCAATCGCCTCGCGCACGCACGCCTGCAGCCGCTTCTCCGCCTCGATATCCAACGCTGGGGGCGCACCCGCCTCGATATCATGCACGACCGCCAGATACTCGCTGCCGCCCAGCCCCTGCAGTGGGTCGCGCCAGCCTTCGGGTATCAATAATGCCACTACGTCACCTGCCTGCTGGAAGCCCGCCTTACAATGCAGGCTCACGTCCTCCAGCAACCCCACCATACCGATAGTCGGGGTGGGGAACACCGCGCCGTCGGGCGTTTCGTTGTAGAACGACACGTTGCCCGAAATCACCGGCGTCTCCAGCACCTCGCAGGCGGTGGCAATACCGTCTACTGCTTGCTCGAACTGCCAGAAGATTTCGGGACGTTCCGGGTTGGCGAAGTTCAGGCAGTCGGTCACTGCCAGCGGTTTCGCGCCCGTGCAGGAGATGTTGCGTGCGCACTCGGCGACGGTGTGCATCCCGCCCACGAAGGGGTCCAGATAACAGTATCGTCCGTTGCCGTCGATTTTCAGAGCGATGCCTTTGCCTCCTGTGCCGCGCAGGCGCAACACCGCCGCGTCGCCGCCGGGAAGGTAAACGGTTTGGGTCTGCACCATGTGGTCGTATTGTTCGTACACCCACCGCTTGCTGGCGATAGAGGGCGAGGCAAGCAACCCCAACAGCACCCGGTTGCAATCCTCCGGCTCGGGCAGCTGCAGGGGGTCAAACTCGCGCAGGCGGGCGATGGTGGCGGGTTCCTCCGCCTTCAGCGTGTAGGTTGGGCAGGCGTCGGTGAGGAAGGCGGCGGGAAACTCGGCAGCCACCTGGTCGCCCTCCTTCACGCGCAGGATACCGTCGTCGGTGACATGCCCGATAACGACCGCGTTCAGCCCCCACTTACGGAAGATGCTGGCGACCGCCTCTTCGCGCCCCTTCTTGACGATGCATAGCATTCGCTCCTGCGATTCGGAGAGCATTACCTCGTAGGGTGTCATGCCCTCCTCACGGCGGGGTACCCTCAGCACGTCTATCTCCATACCTGTACCACCTTTGAAGGCGGTCTCGCTGGTGGAGCAGGTAAGCCCCGCTGCACCCATGTCCTGAATGCCCACGATGTCGCCGGTGGCGAGCGCTTCGAGGGTGGCTTCGATAAGCAGTTTTTCCGCGAAGGGGTCGCCCATCTGCACGTTGGGGCGTCTGGCTTCCGAATCCTCGCTTAACTCCTCACTGGCAAAGGTGGCACCGTGGATGCCGTCGCGCCCTGTACTGGAACCGACGTAGAGCACCGGGTTGCCCACACCTTCTGCACGCGCACGAGCGATCTTATCGATGCGCACAATGCCTACTGCCATCGCGTTCACCAGCGGGTTGCCTGAGTAGCAACGGTGGAAATACACCTCGCCCGCAACGGTCGGCACGCCCACACAGTTGCCGTACCACGAGATGCCGCCCACCACGTGGGTAAACAGATAGCGGTTCCGGGCGTCGTCCAGCGGGCCAAAGCGCAAGCTGTCCAGAATGGCGATAGGGCGTGCGCCCATGGTGAAGATGTCGCGCAGGATGCCGCCTACGCCCGTTGCCGCGCCCTGGAACGGTTCCACAGCGGAGGGATGGTTGTGGCTCTCTACTTTCATCACGATGCCCCAGCCGTCGCCGATGTCTACCACACCGGCGTTCTCCAGCCCACCGCTCTCCACCGCTTGGCGATACTCGCGAAACCGTCGCAGGATAGGGCGCGAGTATTTGTAGCCGCAGTGCTCCGACCACATGACGGCGAACATGCCCAGTTCGGTATAGGTCGGCTCCCGACCAAGTAGCTGCACAATGCGCTGGTACTCCTGGTCGTTCAAGCCCATTTCGCGGTACACTTTGGGGTCAATCATGTACACTTCCTCACCTAATGCACAGGCTCTCTGAGGGCATTATAACATTCTGGGGGAGGAGGCTTCAAGGTGCGCTCAGGAAAGCAACAGTTCCTCATCGAAGCCGCCGAACTCCCTGTCCACCTGCTCTATCAGTTCGTCCACACGATAGCGCAT
The DNA here is from genome assembly GCA_049969495.1 of Armatimonadota bacterium. GTDB lineage: Bacteria > Armatimonadota > HRBIN16 > HRBIN16 > HRBIN16 > HRBIN16. Next base: position 5,132 of record JBMFOT010000088.1, on the reverse strand, counting down.
TCGGTTAGGGTTCCACAAGACGCGGTCGTAGATGAAGATGAAGCCACAGACAAAACACCGTTGCGCCCACTGTAAATCACGGCGATTGTAGGGTGTGTCATCGAACTGGCGTTTCTCCTTGCCCAAAGGGGCACGAATACGATACACTAATCACATCAAGGAAGCGAGGTGGGAGATGGAAGGAAAGAGTCTTCTGGAAGAGTTACAGACCATAGACGAACAATGCGTCATGTCCACCTACGCCCGCCAGCCGGTGGTGTTCGTGAAGGGCTGTGGGGCAAGGTTATGGGACGCAGCGGGTAAGGAGTATATCGATTTTTTAGGCGGCATCGCGGTAGATGCAGTAGGGCACTGCCATCCTCGCGTGGTGCACGCCATCCAACAACAGGCAGAGAAGCTCCTGCACGTCAGCAACCTGTTCTACACGGAACCCCAGTTCCGTCTGGCGCAAAAGCTCACCGCGATTGCGGGTATGGAAAAACTCTTCTTCTGCAACAGCGGGGCGGAGGCGAACGAGTGCGCCCTCAAAATCGCCCGCAAATGGGGCAAGCGCAAAGAGCCTCATGCCGTTGAAATCGTGGCGGTAGAAGGGGCGTTTCACGGCAGGCTGTTCGGCACGCTGTCGGTGACGGCGCAAGCGAAGTACCAGAAGCCCTACGAGCCGCTGGTACCCGGTGTGCGCATTGTGCCGCGCAACGATGCTTCCGCTCTGCGCGAAGCAGTGACCAACAAAACCTGTGCGGTCATCGTGGAGCCGATTCAGGGCGAGAGCGGGGTTTACCCGCTGAGCGTGGATTTCCTTCGTACCGCTCGCAAACTCTGCGATGAGGTGGGGGCATTTCTCATTTTCGACGAGGTACAGACCGGCATGGGGCGCACAGGCACCTGGTTTATGTGGCAACAGCTGGGTGTGAAGCCGGACATTCTCACCGTCGCCAAAGCGCTGGGTGGCGGGTTGCCCATCGGCGCGTGTATGGCTCATGGCGCCGCCGCGAACGTTTTCGAGAAAGGCGACCACGGCTCCACCTTTGCAGGAGGACCTCTCATCGCTTCGGCGGCTCTGGCGGCGATAGAGGCGATAGAAGAAGAGGGAATGCTGAACAACGCGCGGACGATGGGCGAGTATCTACGCGGTGAGATTGCCTCGTGGCGCGAGTCTCTTCCTGTCACCGAAATACGCGGCGCAGGGCTGATGATCGGCTTTGACCTGGCGAAGCCTGTGGCGCGGGAGGTAGTGCGTACCGCCCTGCAGGAAGGTGTGGTGGTGAACGCTACGGGCGAAAACACCATCCGCCTGCTGCCTCCGCTGAACCTGAAGCGGGATGAGGCGGACGAAGGTCTGCACCGGCTCCGCACAGCCATCGAGAAGATGGTAAATTGTGCGTGACAGGATGTTTAAGCGTTTGGAGGGACGCGCTCCGTCGCGTCCCGAAAGGGACGATGGTAGGAGAATACTATGCCTAAAGCAACCTCTCGTTACGTTTGCCAGCAGTGCGGGCACGAATCGCCCAAGTGGATGGGGCGATGCCCGGAGTGCGGCGAGTGGAATAGCCTTGTGGAAGAGGTGGTTGCGCCCGCTCCGAAGCGCCCGCCAGCGCGACAAGCTCCTGTCACCGGCGCTCAACCTGTTCGTCTGGCGGAAGTATCGGCGGAGGCATTGCCGCGCCTCTCCACCGGCATGGGGGAGCTGGATCGCGTGCTGGGCGGGGGCATTGTGCCCGGCTCACTGGTGCTGCTGGGAGGTGACCCCGGCGTAGGCAAGTCCACCCTGCTCACCCAGGTGGCGGACATCCTCAGCCACGAGCAGCCGGTGCTGTATGTTTCCGGCGAGGAGAGCGCGCACCAGATGAAGTTGCGTGCCAAACGGCTGGGGGTGACCGGAGCAAACCTGTATGTGCTGGCGGAGACCAATCTGGAGGCGATACTGGCGCACATCGGCAGTTTGCAACCCGCGCTCGTCATCATCGACTCGATACAGACCACGCAAACCGGCGAACTGGAAAGCGCGCCGGGCACGGTAGCGCAGGTACGGGCATGTGGTGTGGCGCTGCAGCGGGTGGCGAAGGAGCAGGGTATCGCCGTCTTTCTGGTGGGGCACGTAACGAAAGAGGGCGCGCTGGCGGGTCCGAAGGCGCTGGAGCATCTGGTAGATACGGTGCTCACTTTCGAGGGCGACCCTCATCTGAACTACCGTATCCTGCGTGCGACCAAAAACCGCTTCGGCAGTACCGATGAGGTGGCGTTGTTCGAGATGCGTGAACAGGGGCTGGTAGCCGTGCAGAACCCCTCCGAGTGGCTGCTTTCCGAGCGTGCCTCGCACAGCCCCGGCTCGGTGGTGACCGCAGTGATGGAGGGCACGCGCCCGTTGCTGGTAGAGGTGCAGGCGCTGGTGACACACTCCTATCTCAGCCAGCCGCGTCGACAGGTGACCGGTCTGGATTACAACCGGGTGAACATGGTGCTGGCGGTGCTGGAGAAGCGTGCGGGCGTGCGCCTCAGCGACAAGGATGTGTTTGTGAATGCGGCGGGCGGGATAGTCGTGCGCGAGCCAGCCGCCGACCTTGCCATCGCGCTAGCGGTGGTTAGCAGCCTGAAGGATCGACCGCTTCTGCCCGACATGGTGGTTTTCGGCGAGTTAGGTCTGGCGGGCGAGGTACGCTCGGTTATCCACACCGAACAGCGCGTGCGCGAGGCGCAACGGCTGGGCTTCTCGCGCGTGATGTTGCCCCGTCGCGATGCCAGAGCGTTGAAAGCGCGCGGGTTCGAGATAACCTTAGATGGAACGTACACCATCCGCGACGCGGTTGGGGTGGTGACGGAGGGATAGAACGGGATGCAGGTGGTTGTGTAGAATATGTACGGGGGTACCCTTTCACAATAGGGTCACTCTATGAATTTGCGCATTGAGAAGGAACGCGAGTTCAGCCTTGAGTTCCCCTTTAGCCAAACTTTCGAACCGTTCTATAAGGAGCGAGGATATGATGCGATTCCCCAACCACAAGAACCCTGTCCCTTCTGGGAGCCCGATACATGGATTACCGATGAATGAGGTTCATAAGCGTTTTGTACCCAACCTGATTATCGAGCAAGCGATCAGCAAGCTGGCTCAAGACGAAACAGGTAAGAGGCAGTACTATCGCCCAATCTACTCGATTCACAAGTGGTGGGCGCGTCGTCCGGGAACACTGTTTCGCTCCATCCTCCTATTGGCTGCCCAACCTGAATCCACAGCATCACTGTTCGAGGTGGACCGTTACGGCAATCTATCCACGCATTCTTCCTACTTCAGGGCGCACGACCTGAGCAATCTGGTTATTTTTGACCCCTTCATGGGGGGAGGTACAACGCTTGTCGAAGCCAATCGTATGGGCGCAAAGGTTATCGGATGCGATATTAACCCTGTTGCATACTGGATTGTACGCGAGAGCCTAAAGTCTATCGACCTCAGTAGGCTGCGCCGCTACTTCCATCGCCTCGAGAAGGAAGCTGGGGAACGCATTAAAGGTCTGTACCGAACACGCTGTGTCCACTGTCAGCAGCTTGCAGATACGCTATATGCGTTTTGGGTTCGCACTGTCAAGTGCAAATATTGTGGCAAGGATGTACTTCTCCACAAGCGCGTCCTACTCAATGAAGGCGCCAGCCGCAACCGCCCACTATCCCCGATTAACCCTGCGACGGTATTTTGCCCCTCATGTCTGAGCCTTTTCGAATGGGGAGGAACACAGCCAGCACGCTGTCCCCGCTGCTCGGAGCAGTTCGACCCATACGCGGGGCATTACAACGAAGGAGTTTACCGGTGCCCACACTGCGAGAGAGAGGGTATCTCTCTTTTGGAAACCATCCGCGCCGGCGGTAAGCTGCACGAGGTACTTGTTGCTATCGAGTACTGGTGCACGCGCTGTAGAAAACGTCTTTACAAGTCCCCTGATGAAGAGGACAGGCAAATCATCGAGCAGGTTACAAAGGAGTACCACTCACGAAAGGATACACTGACCTTGCCTTGCCAGCAGATTCCGAAGGGGGCGTCTTCACGTCGGTGGATACAACATGGTTACCGGTATTACCATGAGCTATTTCACCCTCGCCAGATTGTTTCGCTGAACTACCTCATTGAGGGGATACGGGCTATCGAAGAGGAGGAATACCGGAATTGCTTCTTTACCATTTTGTCCAATATGCTTGAGTATAACAATATGATGACACCTTATAACTATCCCCATCGTAAGCTGCACCATCTTTTCAATTACCACGCGATGCCCTTAACGACTACCCCCGTGGAGAATGCGGTATGGGGGGCGTTTGAGGAAGGAGCGGGTACTTTTGTTAACTGCTACAAGCGATACGAGAACGCCAAGGCATACTGTATGAAACCGTTCGAGAAATTCAAGGATGCAACCGGGCAGGTCGTTACTGTTGCGGTAGAGGGCGAGCAGATTCTCGCCCGGTTTGTTACCTCTTACGAGGAACTCTTGCAGACCGATAGAGGGGCGTGGCTGCTTTGTCGCGACTCGTCACATCTGCCGGAGATACCGGACGGCTCTGTAGACCTGGTAGTCACCGACCCGCCCTATTATGACAATGTGCACTACTCGGAGCTATCCAACTTCTTCTACGTCTGGTTATCCAGACTGGTGAACCACCCCCATTTTGAGCATGATCTTGCTCCGACTGAACGGGAGGCTATCGTCAACAAGGACATGGGCAAAGACCACGCGGATTACCAGAGGTTGCTGACACAGGTATTCAGGGAATGTCATCGCGTGCTGAAAGACACGGGCAGGCTTATCTTCACCTTTCATCACAGCAAGCGTCAAGCTTGGTGGACAATCTTTGAGGCGGTAACTTCTGCAGGATTCCACATCGCGGATTATTTCCCTGTGCAGAGCGAATACCGTGTTAACCCGCATATCCGTAACAAGCAGGCGATCGACATGGACCTGGTGCTGATATGCCAGAAACGGGTTCACTCCCGTGAGGTGCTATCGATGTCTCCGGTTGATGCACTGGAGCGAGCGGTACAGGTAGTCGGACACTACGAGAACGGTAGCAGGAATCTGGTGTTTCTGCATTTTGTCGGAGAACTGCTCCGTTCCGCCAGCAGTTCTATACAGAGTGTGCAACCGTCGTAC
>JBMFOT010000087.1:0-11173 GCA_049969495.1 Armatimonadota bacterium | reverse complement strand
GTCCACCGCTTCCAGGCGGCACAAAGGCGTCGATAAACGCCCCTGTCTGCCCATCAAAGCGCAGCACCGCGTGCTGGTCGTTACTGCACACGTATAGATTGCCGTCAGGACCGTACTCCATCCCCTGCGGCTCGTTCAACCCGCCGGTTCCTACGGGAACGAAGTCACCCAGATACGCGCCATCGGTTTCACTGAAGCGAAGGATGCGGTCGCCATTGATACTGCATACCAGCAGGTCAGCCAGTGTGGTAGACGCCAGTGCTGCGGAAACCAGAACAGCTAAAGTCAAGCGCATAACCAGTTTCACTTTTACTGCCTCCCTTTCGTTTAGTTTAGTGCACTGCAAGCAGGGTAATGCACTTTACAGGATAGAGGATTCCCCTGAAAAAGTCAACAGGTTGTGAAAACCCCACAGTAAATTTCGAGAAAAAACACGGTCGAGGCGGTGGAAGGCGAGTGAAATTATGTAAAAATGGTACAATTTTGCCCAAACTTGCGGTATACTAACTGTAGATTGAGATACATTCTGGAAGGTGTGAACCTATGGAACAAAACCTGGCGAAAGACTTTATGCAGCGCATCGATGTGCTTTCCGCTCTGGACGGACGCATTGCCCGCAAGCTGGAGCAGGAAGCGCAGGAACGGTTTGTACGCCGTCGCGACCCCGTCTTTGAACCCGGCGACCCCGAAAATGAGGTGTACGTCGTCAAGGAGGGGCGCGTGCGAGTCTACCGCCAATCTCCCGCAGGCAAAGAGATTTCTCTGGCGCTGTTTGACCCCGGCGAGATGTTCGGCGAGATGGCGCTGTTCTTCCCCTCAACGCGAGTGAACACCGCTGAAGCACATGAGGACACCGAGCTGTACGTGGTGCCGGTCGAGACCTTTCAGCGCTGGATGCAGGAAGACGATGAGATCAAGCAGCTGGTATTGTACATCATGGCGGACCGGCGACGCGCGATGGAGCAGAAGGCAGCGGAGCTGGTAGCGCTGGAAGTGCCTCAACGTATGGCAAAGACCATTTTGTGGCTGTTTGACCGCTATCGCACCGATATTATCGCCGGCAAAATCGCGCTCAATATCCGTCTGACGCACCACGAAATCGCCAGTCTGTCGGGCACTACGCGCGAAACCGCGACGCTCATTCTCAACCGCTTCCGCCGGGATGGTTACATCGATTTCTTCGGGCGGCGGATGATACTGTTGAACGAAGCGGAACTGGTGCGCATCGCCACAACGTACGAGTGAACGCAGCTGACAACCTGGGGAGGGCGAGCGCGAAACGGCTCGGCAGGAGCCTCGCCCTCCGGGCGCCTCACCTGCTAAGGAAATACCGGCGGCAGTTCCAGCCCGCGCGACTCCACCAGCCCCAGCATCAGGTTCATGTTCTGCACTGCCTGTCCTGCTGCGCCCTTCACCAGATTATCTATCACGCTGGTAACCACCAGCCTCCCCGTGCGCTCGTCTACCGTCAGACTGAGATGGCAGTAGTTCGTGCCCGCAACGTGTTTGGTGGCGGGGAAATCGCCCGCCTCGCGCACCACCACGAAGGTTTTGTCCTGGTAGAACCGGCGGTAGTGCAAGGTCAGCTCCTGCGCGGGGATGGGGCGCGACAGCCGGGCGTACGCGGTGCACAGGATACCGCGCGTGACGGGTATCAGGTGGGGCGTGAAGGTAACGGCAATCTGCCTGCCTGCCACCTCCGACAGCATCTGCTCTATCTCCGGCGTGTGGCGGTGGGTGGGCACGCCGTAGGCGCGCATACTTTCATTCAACTCGGCGAAGTGGTAGTCCAGCCCGAACTTAGACCTGCCCGCGCCCGACACACCCGATTTAGCGTCTATCACCAGCGAGTCGGGTTCCACCCAGCCCTGCGCCAGCACCGGAGCCAGTGCGAGCGCGGCGGCAGTAGGATAACAGCCCGGGTTCGCCACCAGCCTCGCCTCGCGTAGATGGCTGTGCGCAACCAGCTCCGGCAAGCCGTATACCGCCTCGTCCAGCAGGTCTATCGCGGAGTGCTCGCGCTTATACCACTGCGCGTAGACGGCGGGGTCGTGCAGGCGGAAGTCGGCGGAGAGGTCAATCAGGCGCACGCCCGCCTCCAGCAAGGGCTTGGCGACTTGCATGGCAAAACCCGTCTCGCCCGCCAGAAAGAGGATGTCCGCCTTCTGCGCGGCGCGTTGCACGTCGAACTCTTCCAACGGCGGCAGGTGGTGCGCGGCGAATCCGGGGAAGGCGGTGCTGATGGATTTGCCCGCGTAGGTGTGCGAGCTCAGATAGGTAATCTGCACGTCGGGATGCTGTAACAGCAGGCGAACGAGCTCGCCTCCTGCATAGCCCGACGCGCCGCCGATGCCCACATGTATCTTTCGGTGTCTCATACCTTGAGTGTATCGCGTGCGGGCATGGGTCGTCAAGGGGCGCAGGTAATCGGCAGGCTCTCATCGAGCGCAGAGGATGGTTCCCTGGCAAATTTTCTCAAGCCCTCCGCCCTTTCCGTAGTCGGGTGGCACAGGCAGGTCGGTCAACAGCTCCCACAGACACCGTCCCTGCTCACTGCGATCATTGCGATGACGATGAGCAGCTCCAGCACGGTGAAGGCGGTTCGTTTTACGCAAGCCATTCCGGTATCCTCCTGTCGAGGAACAAAATAAGTCTCTCCAGTAGCGCCGCCCAAACGAGGTTCACAGCGAACACAAGCCCGATCAACAGCAATAATGCCCATAACCTAACCTCCGGCACGTGTATCAGGCTCCAGAGCGTAGCTGGCTGGTAATCCGCAACGATTAAGGCGGCGATCGCCAAACCCGGGATCAGCCACGCGCTTTCCAGAATGCTTCCCTCCTTAGCCTCCAAACGTGCGCGTAACAACGCCCCCGATGCGGCGCCGCATGCGATCAACCACAACCACCCCACCCACGTGGTTTGCTGCCACCAGCGCAATATAGCGTTCCACATCTCCTGCGTTGTGGTAAACATCACAATGTGCACGCCGGGAGGCAGAGGAGGCGTCCACACCAGATACAATGCGCCATCTAGAACGAGTTGAGCGTGCTTGCGCAGTAGGAATGTGACGACGCCTGCTAGCACTGCAGCAAGCCAATGCACACTCCGCATCGGTTGTTCTCCTCCTCTCCTACCGGGTACACACGATAGTACCCTGGCAAATCTCTTCAGGACCGCCGTCCCTCCCATGATCAGGTGGCATAGGTAAATCGGTTAGCAATTCCCATGCACAGCGCCCCTCTTTACCTGAACCCGCGCCTGTACTGATCTTACGTATCGGTACGTCTTTGGCCTGAATGGAACCGTCTCGCCTCACTCGCAGTACCTTTCCACAGAAGGCATGTTCTGTCGGATGAGGCAAGCCGGGATAGATTAAGCGTCCATGTAGATAGCAAAACAGGAACCCAAAGTTGGGATCCTTTTCGCGGATAGCACGGATACTCTGAAGCGGTTTGGGCAGGGGATCATTGCCGAACATCAACCCTTTGTAGTCGTAGCTGATGGGGGTTTGTGCATGCGCAGTCGCATCGGTGTTAAAACCACCATACTGATCCAACGGGCACACCAGCACCGCCCGATCCTTGACGTATGGCAGGATAAAGTCAAGTGCTATCGGTGCGGTGTCTTGGTAGTCACTGGTATACAAGCTCCACGCGACGTATACCTGGTGCAGATTGTTCATGCACTGCGTTTCACGCGCCTTCTTGCGCGCGCTCGCGAACAGTGGGAACAGCAGAGCCGCGATCAACGCGATAATCGCGATGACGATGAGCAGCTCCAGCACGGTGAATGCCGTTCGTTTCATGCGAGCCATTTCAGTGTCCTCCTTCTCGGATTCTGCGCTGGGATGCCCCTGCCGCGCCATTGCGCAGGCTTTGCAACGGGGCGAGTTTGGCAGACCACTATGGACAACTACCCGGAGTTACTGTCTCACACAGGATCTCGCCTGTATTGTCACATGGTGGCTCCGAATACTGCCCAGGCGCACAGCATAGATTGGTCGATGTCCATTGGCCGCAGGCGACATACGTATTTCCATCCCCACAGTTATACCAGCATTTGTTGCGGACCACCATCCTGTAAGTTACAGGATTCGTCGCACAAGGTAGACTGGCGATACACCAACTGTTATTGGGGTCGTTGTAAGTCTTGCGGCACCCTCTGCAGTCCACGGATGATGGTGTCAAGCGCAAACCGTCCTTGTGGTGCATCGCTATCTGCCTATCTACGCCTTCTCCGCACCCACAACCTTCACTTCGCTGTCCCTCCCACGCGACGGGTACGACGCTGTTTGCGGTGATGGGCAACACTATCAGATTCGCCAGCGCCAGCATCAGGGCTGTTCGCATCTCTGACGCCGATAATGGTCGGCAACCCGTTTTCGGATTACCGTATCCAGAAAGCCGGGCCTCAAGTGACTTAGCAAACCGTCGGCAAGCTCGTCGGGATGCTGGGCACGCAAACAGCAAAGGCATGCGGTAAGCGATTCGCACACGACATCGGTCGCTTCCTCACAGCTCATGCCATATTGACGCTGCACGCGAACGATACGTCCGCGCAGGCGATCCAGCAGGGTGCGGGACATAGATGCCTCCTTTCTGTGCGCAAACCGCAACACACCCTGCAAGCACTATAAAGCAAGAGCACATACCGAACTATAGCAAAATGCTTACCGTCCGCCAACTTCAAAAAGGAAGACAGGTTCCGAACGGTTAAAGTTACTACAGGGATGAGCGAACGATTCAGTGGATACGCACAGAGGATTCAACATATCGGAGTTTGCTCCCTCACCTAACGGCGCGACCGGCTGGTGAGCCGAAAACCGGCGTAGCGCAACGGCTCGGCAGGAGCCTTGCCCTCCAGAAGGCAGTGAATCGTGACAGCCACCAGGGTTGGCAGAACACGATGCTTGAGGTTACCAATCTGTACAAATCTTTTCGGAGCGTGCGGGCGGTGAACGGATTGAGCCTGCACGTACAGGCGGGCGAGATAGTGGGCTTGCTCGGGCCCAATGGTGCAGGCAAAACCACCACCCTGCGTTGTATCTGCGGTATCCTGCGCCCAGATGCTGGTCAAATCGTCGTAGGGGGCTACGACCTCGCCAGACAGGAACAACAGGCGAAGCGGCTGATGGCGTTTATCCCCGAAGTGCCCAACCCCTACGAGCTGCTCACTGTGCGCGAGCATATCCAGTTTGTGGCAATGTGCTACGGCACGATGGACACCTTCCGCGAGCGCATTGAGGAGTTGCTCCATCGCTTTGACCTGAAGGAGAAGGAACACGAGCTGGTGGCAACCCTCTCCAAGGGCATGAGGCAGAAGCTGGCGGTGGCATGTGCCTTTGTACACAACGCAAAGGTGTTCCTGTGTGACGAACCGCTCATCGGCATTGACCCCAAAGGGCAGCATGAGCTGAAGAGCGAGCTGCAACGCCTGCGCGATGAAGGATGCGCCATCCTTGTCAGTACACACCAGCTGGACACCGCCGAACGGCTGTGTGACCGGGTGATTATCATGCAGGCAGGGCGTAAACTGGCGGAGGGTACGCTGGTGGAACTGCAAACACAGGCGCAGATGGCGGACAGTACGCTGGAGCAGGTGTTCCTGCGCCTGACCGAGGAGGCAAAAGATGCGAGCGCTGTGGTTTCTGACATGGCGACTTCTGGTCAATAGTATCCGTCGTACCCTGCGCCATCCGGTACGGGCGGTTATCTTCATGCTGCTCCTCGTTTGCATGGGTTTCCCCATCGCGATGAGCCTTGTCGTCGGACACTCTGTCGATAAGTCGCTTGCCAACCCTTTTATGCCCACCGACGAGTTGATTGCGCTCATTATGCTGATACACCTGTCCATGCTGTGGACTGCTCTGTCGCCCTGGTACTCCACAATGCCCATTGTCGGTCCGGCAGACGAGCACTTTTTGTTCCCTTCTCCTCTGCGCAGGCTGGGGGTGTTTCTTTTTCTGCTGGTGACGCGGGGAGTAGCAACCAGCATCTTCGTGCTGTTCGCGCTGGTTATGGTTGTGCTTGGTGTGGGAAACGAGTTAATCGCAAGCATAGCCGCAGGGCAGCAGAAGATGCAATCAGGGGCGGTATGGGCATACCCGGCGATGTACCTGCTGGCTTTTCTGGGACTGCTGGCCATCGGTATGCTTATCCTCTTGAAGGACGAGCAGAGCGAAGGCTTTCGCGCGCGTCTGAGGCTTGCTTTCTGGACGGTTTTGGGATTACTGGGCATCCAGGTGGGCTGGCACAGCTACCGGGCGTATGCGGCTGGGGAGGATATGATGCAGGCGGTCGTATGGCATGTGCTGTACGACCCCGCCGTTGCTATCCCACTGCTACCCCTGCGGGGGCTGGCGGAGGCGGCGGTAGCGTTTTATCGTGGATGGTCTCCTTACGTCACCGCAGGTTTTGTCATCTGGGGAAGCGTCGCGGCTGGGGCTTTTCTCTTACTGGCGAGGCAAGAAGAGTGGCTTTACGACCTGGGCGCGAGGGTGGCCTCCCTGACGATAGCGTACAGGGCACGACGTCAGAACCCGTTGATGCTGGCGCAGGATTTCGTGACCCAACGCGCGCAAGGACGCAGACAAGCGCGACGATGGTCTCCGTTTAAACGCTGGACGCCACAGGGCGTCTGGGCGTTGCTATGGTGCAACGGCATCCTTCTAACCCGAATGGGAAGTTACTTACTGTTCTCGGTGTCCCTGATGTTTCTGGGAGTTGCGATGATAACTCTCGTTAACGTCTTGTCCCATAAAGACCTTCCGCTGGACCCCGCGATGCTGATCACATTGCACTACTCGGGAGCCTTTTTCGTGCTGACTCTCTCGCAAGCCTGGATAAGCAACGCGCTGAAACGGGCGGAACTGACCAAATCACTCCCCTTCCCCGCGCGGCAGGTGGTGCTGATGGAGGTGCTCCCCACCGCGTTACTGTTGTTCCTCTTTTTGACGGTGTACTGGGTGATGTGTTGTGCTCTGCTGCCAAACCATACTCGCCTCTTGACCTATCATTACGTGGTGGGCATATCCCTTGTTATACCTTTGAATCTGTGTGTGATAATGGTCTCCCTCATCAATCCCGACCCGTGTGACTACGTACAGCGTGTCCTGTTGAACCTGCTGATATTCCCCGCGATCCTGGTCACGGCACTGCCTACGGTGCTGGTAGTGGTGTTTGCCTTCGCAGTGGATATGCCGCTCTGGCTCAATGCACTGCTGGTGGCGGGAGTCAATGTGGGGGTGACCTGGGCGCTGGTATCCGCTGCGGGCGAGAGCTACGCGCTGATGAATCCGGCGGAGTAGCACCGCTCGGCAGGAATGGCGAGTGTCTATCGCGAAGTTATATGAAAACTAAGCCGGGGAAGAAAGGGGGTACTACCGATGCAGTATGTCCGTCTGGGACGTTCCGGTTTACGTGTTAGCCGCCTCTGCCTCGGTACGATGAACTTTGGTCCGGTCACCAGTGAAGAAGACAGCCATGCGATTATGGACCGCGCCCTCGAACTGGGCATCAACTTCTTTGACACCGCCAACGTGTACGGCTGGAAGCTGGGCGAGGGCATCACCGAGCAGATTATCGGACGATGGTTCGCTAAAGGCGGCGGGCGACGGGAGAAAGTGGTCATCGCCACCAAAGTGTACAACCCCATGGGCAACTGGCCCAACGAGTCGCGCCTGTCCATCCTGCATATCAAACGCGCTTGCGAGGACAGCCTGCGTCGCCTGCAGACAGACTATATCGACCTCTACCAGATGCATCACGTCGACCGCGACTGCCCCTGGGAAGAGGTATGGCAGGCGATGGAGCAGTTGTATCGCGAGGGCAAGATACTGTATGTAGGTAGCAGCAACTTCGCTGGATGGCATATCACGCAAGCCCAGGAAATTGCCAAACAGCGCCACTTCATGGGGTTGGTGTCCGAACAGAGCCTGTATAACCTCACTGCCCGCATGATCGAGCTAGAGGTCATCCCTGCCTGCCAGGCGTACGGCATCGGCATTATCCCGTGGAGCCCGCTGGCTGGCGGACTGCTGGGCGGAGTGTTGCAGGGCGTGCAAGAAGGACGACGCGCCTCCGAAGGCATCCAGAAGCGTATCGAGCAGATGCGCGACAAACTGGAAGCATGGGAGAACCTGTGCAAGGAGCTGGGCGAATCGCCGGCGAACGTCGCGCTGGCGTGGCTATTGCACCAGCCCGCAGTTACCGCGCCGATTATCGGTCCCCGCACGATGCAGCAGCTGGACGAGACCATGCGCTGCCTAGAGATTCAACTGAGTGAGGAAGTGCTGAAGAAGCTGGACGAAATCTTCCCCGGTCCGGGCGGCCCTGCACCAGAGGCGTATGCGTGGTAAAGACCGGACATTCGAGATTCTTCGCTCACGCTCAGCATGACACGATGGGCTGGTTTCCCTGTCATTCTGAGCGGAGCGAAGAATCTCAGAGAGGCTTCACTGCGTGCAGCATGACAAACAGGACGAGATGCTTCGCTGACGCTCAGCATGACAAAGCGGGAGGAGGCACTCGAAAATCGGCGTCAACCGAGTGTAATAGCTGCGGGGGGCATTAACTGGCTCCTATCCTGTCAATGAAGTCTCGTCCACTTACGATAGCAATATCACGGAACGTTCCGAGAGCTAACAGATGGGCGTCTCCGCTAACGATGAAATCTGCCTTTCCCTCAACAGCAGCCTCAAGGAACTTGTTATCGCTCGGGTCGTCATGTACAGCATCTATTGCCTGCGTAGGCGATACAAATTCCGCTTTCTTGAACAGGTAGTCAATCGTTGCGGTGAGTTCTTCGGCAGCAATGCCGAACTTTGGACGTTGAAGCACAGCCACATACTCTCGTACGATGGGTTCGCTGACTACCAACGTAAACTTGCCTGTTCTCCACTCATCCACGATGGCGCCCAAACGCCCGCCCAGTAAAGCGGAGACGAAGATATTTGTGTCAAGTACGACTCGCATGCCCCTCTCTCACAGCACGCACCTCGCTCTCAATATCCCCCTCCATGAGGTCCATCTTTTCTGCCCTGGCTCGCATCGAACGAAGAGCTTTTTCGAATCTCTCTTCGATCTCCGGCTCCTCTGCAAGAGTCAGTTTAAGATAACGAATAAAGGCGAGCACATCGGGCAACCGCGCTTCGGGAAGGTCGGCAATTTCTCGCATAATCGCTTGCTCTAAGCTCGTCATGATGCCCCTCCTGTAGCAATGCTTTGTGCACGCTGCTATACCAAAATTATACGCCTCCGTTATATTCGTCCGCAAGCCTGTGATTTGCCTCGTGTAAAGTCTCGCTTGAATCTACTCGCACACCAGAGCCTCCACCGGCTGGTGAGAACCTCCAGAGGAAACTCTTTCCCAATGGCGAACATACTCTTCGATATCTCCAACGAAGGAGGCACTCCCCCGATGAAAATCGGCATCAACCGATGGACAATGCCCGGCGAGTGGTCGTTTGAGCAGTGCCTCAAGGCGGCGAAAGAAGCCGGGTTCGACAGTATCGAGTTCAATATGGCGGAAGACGGCACGCTTGGCTTCGAGGCGAAAGAGTCCGAAGTGCGTGCGCTCGCCGAATCTGCTCAGCGTATCGGCGTAGAGCTGTCCAGCCTCTCCACGGGGCTGGGCTGGCGGTATCCGCTCACCAGTCCAGACCCCGCCGTGCGCGAGAAGGGGATGCAAGCGGTTCGCAAGCAGCTGCAGATTGCCAGCTGGCTGGGAGTGGACACCATTCTGGTCGTGCCCGGATTGGTGAACGAAGAAACCGCCTATGACGAAGCGTACGAACGCGCCCATAAAGCGCTGCGCGAGCTGCTGCCGGAGGCAGAGCGGTTGGGCGTGCGTATCGGCGTGGAAAATGTCTGGAACAAGTTCCTTCTCAGCCCGCTGGAAATGCGACAGTTCGTGGACGAGCTGGGCAGTCCGTATGCGGGCGTGTACTTCGACGCGGGCAACGTGCTGGTGATGGGCTATCCCGAACAGTGGATCCGGATTCTCGGCAGGCGCATCTATCGCGTGCACGTGAAGGACTTCAAGACGCACATCGGCAATATCAGCGGTTTCTGCAACCCTCTGCAAGGCAATGTGCCCTGGGCGAAGGTGAACGATGCGCTGAAGCAGGTGGGGTATGACAGTTATATCACCGCCGAGGTAGAGGGCTACCCGAACTACCCCGAGCTCGGCTTGAGGCATATTGCAGAGAGCCTCAAAGCGGTTTTCAAGCAACCCTGAAGGAGGTGAAGAGATGCTGCGAGTGGGTATCGTGGGCGTGGGCACAATGGGACGCACCCATGCGTCCGCCTACACCAAACTGCCCAACGCCCGACTGATTGGTTTTACCGACGCCATCGTCGATGCTGCCCGGCGTGTCGCATCGCAGTTTGGCGTGCAGGCGTTCGACAGCTACGAAGCGCTGCTGGAACAGGTAGACATGGTGGACATCTGCACCCCCACCCCCACCCATCTGGAGCTGGTGCTGCGGGCGGCGAGCGCAGGCAAACATATCCTGTGCGAGAAGCCACTGGGGCGCACCCTGCAACAGTGCGAGCAGATGATCGAAGCTGCCGATAAAGCGGGGGTGACTTTGATGCCCGCGCAGGTGCTGCGCTTCTTCCCCGAGTTCAAACAAGCGCGCGACCTGGTGTTGGCGGGCGCAGTGGGCACACCGGCGGCAATTCGCACGCGACGTGGCGGCCCCTATCCCCGTGCCGCCAACGACTGGTACGCCGATTTCGAGCAGAGCGGTGGTCCCATCCTGGATATGGTCATCCACGACTTCGACTGGCTGCGCTGGACGTTCGGCGAGGTGGAGCGCGTGTTTGCCAAAGCACTGACCTTCAAGGGGCTGGACCACATCGACTACGCGCTGATTACCCTGCGCTTGAAGAGCGGCGCGATAGCGCACGTAGAAGCGAACTGGGCGGACCCCGGCGGCTTCAAGGTGGACTTCGAAATCGCGGGCGACGCGGGCATGATAGCCTTCGACAGCCGCTTCGCTATGCCGTTGACGGTAGCAAAGCAGGACGCGGGCGGTGGAGGCGGCGGCGTAGCAGTACCCGAAAGCCCGCTGGCGGAAGACCCTTACATGCTGGAGATAAAGCACTTCGTGGACAGCGTGCAGGCGGGACAACCACCGTCCATCACCGCCGAGGACGGCATGAAAGCA
>JBMFOT010000086.1:0-11238 GCA_049969495.1 Armatimonadota bacterium | reverse complement strand
GACTATCTGGGGCAGACGCATTCCACCGTGTGGAACGGGCAACAATACAACAACCTCATGTTCCGGTTTACCATAGAGGAAGATTAAGCCTGGCAGTCCCTGCCGTGAGGTAGTGGTTTAGCCTTTCCCGTGAAGGAAAGGCTTTTTTGTTATGGCGAAAGATGTTTCAGCAAAGCAAGGAGGTCTTCGACGATGAACCGTTGTTTCCGGTGGTGGACGCTAGGTTTACTGCTTGCCCTCATCGCCCCCCTGTGGGCGCAGCCAAAGGGCGAACTGCCCGGCAAAAAAACTTCCGGTGAGGTGCTCCTGCCCAACGGATGGCGCATTCATCCTGTGGGAGAGCAGGTGGAGATCGACGTGGGAGCGCTGGGCATAGCGCAATCGCCAAACGGAATGCGTCTGGCAGTGTTGCACTGCGGCGTGCCCAAACACTCGGTGATGTTGATCGACGCTCCCAACCGCCGCATCCTGCACCAGCTGCCCATCGTCAAAGGATGGGTAGGCATCTGCTGGAGCAACGACGGGCGCCACGTGTACGTCTCCGGCGGCTCCGACGATGTGGTGCGGGTGTTCCGTGCAGGGGTGGCACGGCTCATCGAGGACGGAAACGTCTCGGTGAAGCCGGAGGGCGAAACCTCCGTACAGTTCGTCGCCCAGGTGGCGGTCAGTCCGGACGACAAACTGCTGTACGCCGCGCTGATGAAGGGCAACGGCGTGGCGGTGCTGGACATTCAGGAGCGCAGGCTGTTGCGCAAGCTGAGCGTGCAGGGTTCACCCTACGGAGTTGCGGTCTCGCCCGACGGCGGTTTGCTGGCGGTGAGCCGATGGGGAATGGCGTCGGTGGAGCTGTTCGACACGAGTACATGGCAAAGCGTGGCGCAGATACCCACCGGCACGCACCCGAACGAAATGACCTTCAGCCACGACGGCAAGCGACTGTTTGTGGCGTGCGCGAACAACAATACGGTAACGGTTATCGATGTGGCGCAGCGCAGGGCGATAGAGCAGATCAATGTGGCACTGTCGCCTCGTGCGCCCGCCGGCTCCACACCGAACAGTCTCGCGCTTTCTCCAGATGGCAAAAGGCTGTATGTCGCCAATGCGGATAACTACAGTGTGGCAGTGGTGGACGTGTCCGGCGAGGAAAGCAGAGTGCTGGGCTTCATTCCGGCGGGATGGTATCCGGCTGGCGTGCGTGTCGCCCCCGATGATAGCACGGTCTACGTGCTGAACTCGAAGGGTGTTACCCCGAAAGCCAACCCGCAGCGTGAATACATCGGTAGCATCCTGCGCAGTACCGTGCAGTTTGTGCCTGTGCCCGATACCCAGACCCTGCGCCGGTATACGCAGCGCGTGCGCGAGCTGATGCCCTACAAGGACAGTCTGCTGACCCGTGCGCCCTCTAAACTGCCAAAGGTCATCCCTGCGAAAATCGGCGACCCCAGCCCCATCAAATATGTCATCTACATCATCAAGGAGAACCGCACCTACGACCAGGTGTTCGGCGACATACCTGAGGGCAACGGCGATCCGAATCTCTGCATCTTCGGCGAGGAGATAACCCCAAATCACCACGCCCTCGCAAGGGAGTTCGTGCTGCTGGACAACTTCTACGTGGATGCGGAGGTGTCGGCGGATGGACATAACTGGTCTACCGCTGCCTATGCCACCGACTACGTGGAGAAAATCTGGCCCTACGGCTATGGCGGGCATGGACACGGCTACGACTACGAAGGAACAAACCCCATCACCTACCCTGATGCCGGTTTTATCTGGGACGCCTGCAAGCGGGCGGGGGTGAGCTACCGTTCTTATGCAGAGTTCGTTTCCCAGAACCCCGACGGCACACTTCGCGCCAACGTGCCATCTCTGGAGGGACGCTTCAGCCCTATCTTCAGCCCGTACAATCTGGACATCCCCGACATGCAGCGTGTTGAACAGTTCCTGACCGAGTTTCGTGAGTACGAAAAGAACGGCGACCTGCCGCGCTTTATCATTATGCGCTTGCCCAACGATCACACCTATGGTACCCGCCCGGGCAAGCCCACTCCTCGCGCGATGGTGGCGGAGAATGACCTTGCGCTGGGCACGCTGGTGGAAGCGCTGAGCAACAGCCGGTACTGGAAAGAGATGGCAATCTTCGTGTTGGAGGATGACGCCCAGAACGGTCCCGACCATGTGGATGCCCACCGTAGCGTCGCTCTGGTGATTTCGCCATACGTGAAGCGACGCAGTGTGGACAGCACGCTATACACCACCTGTTCGATGCTGCGCACAATGGAGCTGATTCTGGGACTGGAGCCGTTGAGCCAGTTCGACGCTGCCGCCATGCCGATGTACCGTTGCTTCACCGACAAGCCCGACTTCACACCTTATAAATGCCGACCGGCGCGCTGGGACCTGAACGAAAAGAACCCGGCGAACGCCTGGGGCTGGCGCGAATCGCTGGCAATGGACCTGAGCGCAGAAGACCGCGTGGATGACCTGCTCTTCAGCGAAATTATCTGGCGGTCGGTGAAAGGAGCAGACAACCCAATGCCCGCACCGGTGCGAAGTATATTCAGCCAGTCGGCAGTGAGCATGGAGTGATACGCAGAGTGGGGGGTGCGCTCCGCCGTTGCCTTTGCGGGTCATCGCAAATAGCGGGACAAGTAACGGCTCGGCAGGAGCCCCGCCCTCCACACAGAGCGGCAACAAGGTGCGAATCTCTGTCTCTCTATACAGGTTTTGAACAATGTGAATGAACACTCCCCCTTTATATTTATAATGTACCTGTTGAAATTGTTGAAAACTCGGTATGGTTTTCTACCGTCGTCATTATAATTTGTTAATTTTACGCGCGATTTCGTCTCTTATTACATAATATCTGTCTCTCATATATTTTTATTCGTCTGATGGGTTTCAACTTAAATAGCAAAGATTTCAACAATGAAATGTTCAAAACTATGTTCAAAACCTGTACACATTGTTGATAGCATTGCAAGACAGGCTGAAGGTGGGGAAGTTTTCAACAAAGTTTTCAACAATCGAAGCGGGTTTTCAACAATTCGAGGGGAGTTTTCAACAAAGTTTTGAACATTTCCAGCAAAGATTTCAACAATGACCAACCTTTAGTTACCCAGCACTGTGTTCAAATCGCAGATGATGCTGGTGATCTCCTTGTCCTTGTTGAGGCTGGTCTTGACGCGGTTGCAGGCATGTAGCACTGTGGAATGGTTTTTGCCGAACATCTGCCCGATTTGCTGAAGCGGGAGCTGCGCCTTCTCGCGCAGCAGGTACATCGCTATCTGGCGTGCCATCAGCACCTCGCGACTGCGCTGGTCGCCCAGAATATCCTGCGTGGTCAACCCGAATCGCTGGCAGACTGCTTGCAGTACCGCCTGCTCGGACGGTATGGCGTGTACCTGCTTCTCGTCCACGTAATGACGCGCCAGCACCTCGCTGGCGAGCTGCAAGGTGATAGGCTTGCCGTGTACCGATGCCCTCGCTGCGATAGAGATCAGCACCCCTTCCAGTGTGCGCACGTTGCCCTCCACCGCGTAGGCGATGTGGTAGATGACCTGGTCGGGTACCTGGATTCCTTCGATCTGTGCACGTTTTTGCAAAATAGCTACACGAGTTTCAAACTCCGGCGGCGCGATGTCCGCAATCAGCCCCGCCTCAAAGCGGGAACGCAGGCGGTCATCCATGGTGTGCAGTTCCCGTGGAGGGCGGTCGCTGGCGAACACCACCTGCCTGCCCATTTGGTACAGCGTGTTGAAGGTGTGAAAGAACTCCTCTTTGGTATGTTCCTTGCCCGCGATGAACTGGATGTCGTCCACCAGCCATACGTCCACATTGCGGTACTTCTGGCGGAACGCCTCGATGCGGTGTTCGCGCAGGGCGGTGATGTACTGCTGGGCGAAAGTCTCTCCGGAGAGATAGGCAACGCGCAGGCGAGGGTGTGCTTGTAGCACGTAGTGTCCAATGGCGTGCATCAGATGCGTTTTGCCTAAACCGGCTCCGCCGTAGATGAACAGGGGGTTATAGCTCTGTCCGGGCGCACGCGCCACCGACATCGCCCCAGCCTGTGCGAGCCGATTTGAGTTGCCTACCACGAAGTTTTCGAAAGTGTACTTGGGGTTCAGCACCGGTTTTTCAAACGAAGGCGGCTCCGGCTCCAGGGCAACAGTTGGTTCTCTCTGTGCGGGGGTAGGCTCCTCTGTCGGCGCTTCTCCGAGCACGGGGCGCTTCTCTGGAGGCACATGGACGATGGTGACTTCCACCATCTTGCCCAGGTGCTGGGAGAGCACCTCGCGCACCAGGTTGCCATAGCGCTTGCTTACCCACTCGCAGGCAAAGGGGCTGGGTGCTCCCAGAGTGACCCGCTCGCCGTCGAAAGAGACCGGTTTCATGCTTTTGAACCACGATTCGAATGAGGGCTTGTTCACGCGGTTCGCCAGGGTATGCATGGCGCGGTCCCACGCACGGCGCAGCGCCAGCATGTTTTCGTCCTCGCCCAGATGCAACTGGTCGTCCACCTCGAAGCCGCCCTCCTTTCCTCGTCCAACGCCGAATTATAGCAGAATCAGAACGCGGTGACAACGCGAAATTTGTTTATGCTTGCAGGATGTACACGCCGACGCTTCCGATTCCCGGCACGGTGTGCAGAGGATACGTCGCGCCGGTGCTTCCGTCCATCAAGTCGGTCGCCAGACGTCGGTGTTCTCCCGCCTCCACCAGCGCCGCGCCGCTACTACCGTCAGTCAGCACCGCCAGCAAGATGTCGTGTGTAGCGGGGCAAGCCAGGGCTACCCAGTCTATCAGCCCACGCGCCTGCACACGGATAGAGCGCCACAGGCTGGGTTCCGGCACAAAGATGCGATTGCCGGTGCGACACACCAGCAAATCCTGATCGCACTCCACCCCCGGCGCGAGCGCGGGAATGGACAACAACCAGTGCAGGTAAGCGCGTACGAACGCTGCCAGCGCGTGGATATGGTCGGGATAAGCCAGCTTTGCGCCAGGGAAGCCAGCCAGCGGGTCCAGGTAGCCTGCCGCAGCGTGCAGAGCGCGGGTAGCGTATGCGAACCAACGGGCATCCTGCTGCAGGGAAAACGCCCACAGTGCGCCTCTTGCTGCCTCAACGCTGGCGTCGACGAAGCCTTTGAAATTGCCGTCTCCTGCAAGCACCTCGCCGTTTTCTCCGAGACCGTCCATCGCGGCGTTCAGCTGCCACAGGCGCAGCCATTGCATCATTTGCAGCGCGCCTTCCCGTAGCGATTCGCGTGGGTAGGCACGATAGAGGCGTGCCAGGCCCTCTATGGCGCTGGAAGCGGCGAACACGTCATTACGCAGGTCGGGCAGGAGTTCGGGGGGCAGCACCGAGCCGGGCGACAGAGGCATGCAGCTATCGTGCAGGAGATACTCCGCCAACCGGTTCGCCGCGTGCATATACGCCTCGGTTTCGGTGAGACCGTACGCGGCACACATCACAGAAACAATCGCCCCCATGATGCCTTTGCCGCCGTCGTCCTGCACGGTACCGTTTGGTAGCACCGCTGCGCCATCGTAAGTGCCCGTAGCGCCGCGTTTCAGCAGCAGCCATGAAATACCGTTGAGCGCCACACGAACGCACAGCTCGGAACCGGTGTCACGGTGCAGCAGAAGCAGGTGCTGCAGCACGCGGGCGTTGCGATAGAGATTGAACCGCTGATGACCCGTGATGTCGGAACCCTGCTTGTTTTCATCCACGACGTCCCAGCACGCACCGCTGTTGTTACTTTGCGCGTTCACCACCTGAAACTCCATCGCACTATTGAGGGCAAGGCGCGCTATCCAGAGAGCCGATTCGTCGCCGGAGAAACGGTTCCAGTCCAGCAGCGCTTTTGCTGCGGCGAGAGTAAACACGCTGAATCTGCGCTCGTTCGGCGCGATGCGCAGCACCACCTGGTCCTCGGCGAAGCGAGATTGCCACTCCGGTTTCTGCAGCAATGCCACCGCATTTTGTGCCGAAGCTCTGAGCTTGAGCAACGGCAGAGGATGTGCCTCCACGGGGAACAGTCGTGTTCTGTGCTCTATGTGCTGGATGGCGGCGTGCTCTCTATCCACCGCCCTTTCGGGGTGGAGACGCAGGTGTAGCACCTGCTGGTGCAAATTAGCGGCGGGAAGCGTCCACACCAGACGATCGCCTTCTTCCACTTGCATGCAACCCGGGTATGCCGGTTGCAGAGTAATCACCGAAAGTGCGCAGCGCGGCATGGTCAGCAACACGGAGGGATGGGGGCACAAAAACCGCTTTATGTATGTGTTCTCGGCGGTAAAATTGCATAAAAACTGCACTTCTGCCTGCAGTGAGCCGTAGCTCAGGAAATGCATCTGCAGGATCAGATCCCCCTCGCTCTCTTCGTGCAGGAGGATTTCCCAGCGAACCGGTATATCGTCTATCAGTCGCTCGTCCCACAGAGCAACCTCTCCCTTCTGTACGCTGCAGTTTCGCACGAAGAGGGAGTGCCTCTCGTGAGCGGTTCTGAGTTCAATAGGGGGCAAGGGTGCGTGAACGCCCAGCAGCGGCACTTCCTCTTTGTTTTGCACCAACGCTAGCCAGAAAGTGCCGTCCTCGTAATGATACAGCCTGTAGCGTCCCAAAGGGATAGGAGAAGCTACTTCCAGTTCTAGGGCGGTCTGCGCGTTCATTCCAATAACTCTATCGGAGGAGGTGCTTTCTTCCCTGACCCGCAACGGTACGGGAAGTTCATGGGGTGTTCAAATTCAGGATATTGAGGTATAATTATCTCAGCGATGAAGGCGCAGCAGAGAGTGGTGATACCGCACGAGCATGGCGCGTGGATGATGTGGCTGGTGCCTTTAGCGATAGGACTGGCAAGCACGCCCTGGCACCCGTCTCAGCTGCTGCTTGTGGGTGCGGTGTTGTTTGCCTACCTCGCCTCCTATCCTCTGTTGCAGTCGCTGCGTTATCCCTCTCAAAGAGCCGAATGGTTGAGGTGGGCAATCGGTTATGGGGTGATTGCCGCTGTATTCGGGGTGCCTCTGTTGGTGATGCGTCCTCAGCTGGTGTGGGTGGCTTTGGTTGCTCTGGCAGGATTCGTGGTGAACGCCTGGTTCGCCCGACGGCGCGATGAGCGACACCTGTTCAATGACCTGGTGGCGATGGCGGGGTTGAACCTGGCGGTGGTAGCAGCGTACGTGGCGGGCAGGGGATACTGGGATAAGCAGGCATGGCTTTTATGGGCGTTGTGTTTGCTATACTTCTTCGGCACTGCGTTACATGTCAAGTCGCTTATCCGTGAGCGACGCAACCGGCTGTTGAAGATGCTGGCGATAGCGTATGCAGTGGCAGTGCCTGCGGTTCTGTCCATACTGCTTCAGCCTCTGCTGGCGGCGGCATACTTGCCTGCGGCGATACGCACGCTCGTGATCCCGCAGGAGCACGGATTCAAGGCGATAGTGCTGGGGGTAATCGAGATAGTCTGCTCGGTGTGGTTTGCCATGTGGCTTATTGTGTTTTACCGGTCTTTCGGGGTGTGAATTTCTTCCCTTCTACCGGTGCAGGCAGCACATAGAGAACAGCGGAATCCATCCACCGGGAGGAAGAATCTCCCAGGGCGAATTCGACCGAAAGCCTGTCCCGTTTGATGTGGTGCAGTCGCAGGGTAAAGTCGCGCCCAGCGGGGAAAGAGGTTTCATCCCAGCCATGCGCATCCCACACGCGCACCTGCACTTCTCGTTCCTCTGTCTGGCGCAGGGCAAGGGCGATGGTCAAAAATGCTTCGGCTCCTGCCGCGACGGCCACCCGCTTCACCACCTGGATGGGGTGAGGGATAGAATAGGCTACGGGCAGTTCCAGTTGCCCGTTCTGCCAGCGCAGGTGAATGAGGTAGAGATGCTCGCCCGGCGCTGTGCTGGACGGGATGGTCAGATGGCGACTCCCTTTGGGTGGCAGTGTCACGCGCTGCCCATCCGCCTCTACCTGCTGTTCCCGTTCTCCGAGGTTAGCCAGTGTGATCTGCACCGGGGAGTCGTTCACATAGGCTGGTGGAATGACCTCCCGCACCAAAATGTCACCCTGATGGAGCGCTGCGATGCCGAATCGCTGTGGGTTATGGAACCAGCCAAAGGTGGGCGACCAAGCCCAGTGGCTGACGCCTGCTTCGCCGCGCTCCTTGTGGTTGCGCCCGAGGTTCAGCCGCAGTAGCGGTTTGCCCGTCTGGTTCAGATTGACCGCAAAGGGAAGGGAGCGCCACGGGATGGCCACTTCCGCCGTCCAGCCTTCCGAATCGGTGTGCGTAGCAACCTGCACTTCGGTGTTCCAGCCCGCATTGAAGCCGAGCTCGTCGTACACAACGCCTCGTGCGTTGATGATGAAATGGGCATAACGCTCGGGAGCATCGGGCGAGGCGAGGAATATCTCCACGCCTTCATCCAGCCAGATGCCCTCGGCGTCGCGGCGGGTCTGGTCAGCCACGAGCCTTTCGGGGTGCGGGGCGCGGCACCGGAAACCGATGTACAGCGCGCTGCCGTCGAAAGCCAGCATCGCCTGTGTCTTCAGGTTCTCGGGCATCGGTACGCTGGTCTGGCTCTCGTAGAACGAGGAGGCGACCGCGGCATTGTCCCAGACCGGTTCATTCATCTTGCCGTCGATAGCAGGAGGCTGTTTCCAGCGCGGTAACTGGAGCACGGGCAGGTAGGTGGGGGACACAGGATAGGAGACGGGCGGTACAATATGCACATGCAGGGTGACCGATTGCACCGGTTTAGGTGGAGCGACGCGCTCGCCTTTCAGTAGCAGCACCAGCTTCTCGATACACCTGCCGACTATCATCCGCGTTTCTTGCAGGCTGGCATTGGTGCAGCCTGCCCTGCCCACCTCGTTCAGCCAGGGCACGCTCTCCTCTACTGCTTTCAGGGTGCGCTCGCACTCGTCGGCGGTTTGCAGCAGTTCCCGTGCCCATTGGTTTCCCTTCGGGTGTGGAGCAACCTGCCGCGCGTAGGCGATTATGTTGCGCAGGGTTGCCAGATAGCGATAGTCGTTGATGCCCTCGCGCAGCGCTTCCCACTGGATAGTGGGGATGATACGCTGGATGCTTTTGTAGTCGTTCGGCGAGGCAAGCTCGGGATACACGGTGCATTGGTCTTTGGGTTCCACGCTGTTGACAGCGGCGCCGTCGAAGTCGTTGAACGGGTCTTCATGGGGGCGGACGAACGTCCACGACACCTGCCCATCCGCCTTCGTCTTCCAGAACAGCCATCCCGCCAGATACCGGTTGGGGAACATGCGCCCCTCCTGTCCCAAGTAACAGCCGCTACCGTACCAGAAGAACTTTTGCCCACGTGCCCGACACTGCTCTTCAGCCCACCGGGCGGTTTGCCTGGAGGCAACCAGTCCGACAGAGAAGCAGGGATGGGTCAACCACTGAGCGGCGGCGTCGTAGGTTCCCCGTTGGTAGAAGGTAACGTAGGTGTCTGCACCTGCCTCTCGCCAGGTGCGGTATTGTTCCAGCGCCCGGATGGTCTCGGGACCGGGTTCGTCCCAGCCATAGAACATCCAGGGGATACGGTACGGCTGGAGCTTCTGAATGACTGTTCGGGCGATTTGGCGCATCGCCTCGCGCACAGGGGGCGTCCATTCGCGGTTCACGTCCGCCTCGATGCCCAGCCGTCCAGGCACCTGATCCTCGATGAACGTGCCGATGGTATGTGGTCCGCGCAGACCAGCCTGACGCATCAGCCGATGCCAGCGCAGCAAGGAAGCTGGGTTATAGCGCACTCTTCCCTGCTTCAGGTCGGAGAGGTCGATCTCTCCGATAGGTAGCTCCGTCAGTCCATCGATGCCGTGTTCGGCGACTTCTCGCAGTAGAGCCTGCAGTTTATCGTCGGACATATTGCCCAGCAGATGGCTATCACTGTATAGCAGCCAGCGCTTATCAATCGGTTTATTCAAGCGGAAGGGATAGACACGAATCTGCAGCGGTATCCGGAGAGCCTCTCTGTTCTCTGACTGGATGACGAGGGTGCTGGTGTATGTACCCGGACGGCAATCCGGCAGAGTTCGCACTTTGATCCAGAACAGGCGGCACTCACCCTGAGGTACGTCCAACGGTCGCCACTCCAGCGTGCCTCCTCTCGCAGGAAACTGCGCCTTGCCGTCCCGCATGGGCAATAGCAGCTCCGGCGTGACATAATAGGTGCGTCCACGCCAGTCGGTGCGCTGCGCCCAGAAGTGTGCATACCGTATCTCCACCGCAGGCTGTGGCGCGTTGGCGGCTTCCGCGCGTCTGGCGTGCTCGTCGATATGCACACCTCTCAAGGGCTCCATGGCGTGCACCGCAAACCAGAGCGCGGTGGTTTCCCCACGCGCCACACTACAGCGCAGTTCCCGAATCCGTTCGCTGTCTCTGGGTATGCTCCAGGGTTTGATATCGAACGGCTCTAGGCGTGTGAAGGGGATGAAACCAGCCTTTCGTTCCGCAGGCAAAGGGGCGGGTGGTTGCCAGTTCTCTTCCTGACGGGGCGCTTCGGTGAAAGGTGGCCCGGCGTCTACGCGCTCGTAGGTGGTATCATAGATGGTGACGGGACCGGTGACGTTCTGCTGAGCAGAGAGCGGCAAGCAGCCCAGTAAGGCGATGAGAGCCAGATAACGCATCGTGTTGGTACCCTCCTGCTGGACTTTTGAATCTTGTATATGAAGTGCTCGTCGGAGTCTCCTGCAACCTGCGCTCCTCGTGCCAGGCACCCAAGCGAT
Organism: Armatimonadota bacterium; assembly: GCA_049969495.1. GTDB lineage: Bacteria > Armatimonadota > HRBIN16 > HRBIN16 > HRBIN16 > HRBIN16. Next base: position 497 of record JBMFOT010000086.1, on the reverse strand, counting down.
TTTACGGATAGAAGCTTTCTGTGGCTACACGCAACCGAGGGCATTACCTCAAAATGATGGTACCAACCGTTTCGTCTCGCGTATTAGCTGCTCTTCGTCCACCTTCAGGCGCAGGGGCAAAGGCTCTTCCCAGAACTTCTGGAAGGCGAAGCCTGCAATTATCCACAGCTCGCCCGGTCGGCGTTCGAAGAGGTACGGGTAGCTCAGCTGCCCCCCGCGCTGTTTGGCGAAGGTGATAGGCTTAGTCCACGTCTTGCCATCGTCTTCCGAGAAGGCAACGGAAAGCTCCTCGCGATGCCACGAAGAGGGAAACTCGGTGTGCTGTTTCCAGTCTGACTTTTCCCACACCCGCCCTTCGGGGTGCAGGCGGTTCCACACCAGCACCAGCCGACCGCTTCGCAGGCGCAACCGGAACCATCTTTCGCGTGCGGGGCGTCGGGCAACCTGATTTGTAGAAAGGCAACATACTTGTCCAACGCTGTTATCCTTCACCCTGC
>JBMFOT010000085.1:0-11475 GCA_049969495.1 Armatimonadota bacterium | reverse complement strand
CCCCCGCTATCCGAAACACTAATACCGCTCAGAAGGGCGCTGTGGAGCAGCAGGTGCACCTGGCTGTGCCTGCGGTGCTCCTGGAGTCATTGCCCCCGGTTGTCGTCCAGGAGCCATGCCCGGAGGAGGCATCCCCGGTCCGCCCACGGGAATCCGCCCACCAGGCGGAATAGGCACTACAGCAGGTTCCGCAAAGAAATAGCGCCACCCGATAATCCCCAGTATCACCACCACCACAACTATCACGATGGCAGCGGTGACAGGGCTAATCTCCTTTTTCATCTTTCCACCTCCCAAAGACGCGGATTACTTGTTCCTTCGCGTCTCGCCAGAGCGATTCCTGCAATCGCCGAATGCCAATCCCCCACCTCAGAAGGTAAGCAACCCTGTTTACGCGAATCGAGGAGGCAATGCGGCGACAAAGGAGGGCAGGATGCGACACGTTCTCGCTATCGGTGCACATCCCGACGATGTAGAAGGCAGTGTGGGGGGAACCCTTGCTCTCATGCGACAGCGAGGAGATGTGGTGCGATTTCTCAGTGTCACCGACGGCAGCAAAGGGCACTTTCAGCAGGAGTACGCCGAGAACCCCCGTTTGCTGGTGGAGCGTCGCATGGCGGAGGCGGAACGCGCCGCTGCACTCATCGGCGCAGAGTTTCAATGTCTGGGCGCGCCCGACGGCGGAGTGGTTGTCACCCATGAAACCACCTCCTCCATGATACGCGCTATCCGCTCCTTTGGCGAGCCGGGCAGAGGTCCCGACCTGATTCTTGTCAACCGCCCCAACGACTACCACCGCGACCACCGCGTTACCGCCCAGCTGGTGCTGGATGCGGCGTATCTGCTCACCGTGCCGCTGGTGTGCGCCGATGTGCCTGCCCTGAGGCGCATGCCGGTCATTATGTACTGGCACGATGACTTCACCGAACCGGTGCCCTTCCGCGCCGACGTGGTGGTGAATATAGAGCCTGTGATACAAACCAAAATCAGCATGGTGTGTCTGCACGAATCACAGTTCGCCGAATGGATACCCTACACGATGGGAATGTCTCCCCTGCCCCTCACGCGCGAACAGATGCGTGAATGGGTGACCGCATGGATGCACCGTGACGCCCGCAGCGCAAAAGCGGCTGCAGAGAGGAGCCGGCCACGAGTTGCACCGAGCGGGCAATACGAGTTCGCCGAGGCGTTCCAGATTAGCGAGTACGGTACACAGCCGGCCGATGAGTGGTTGAGGGATATGTTCGGATTCGCACAGTCACAATGAAACAAAACGGCATATGATGGTGTATAATAATAGTGGCTACCCGTGGGGGCGATTGGCGTCGACAGGGTAGAGGCGCGCTCAGGCTGCGAGCCGAGGTGCCGTTGGCCTCGTAAAAAAGCGGCAAAAAAATAAGAGCGACTCCTCAGTACGCTCTCGCTGCCTAATTAAGCAGGCAGCCGTCCTGCCGCCTCCTGCCGGCCGAGGCGGATGTGGGCGTGTGTTATGCCGGCTAGCCTGAACGGAAACGTTCACCGCCGTTTGGGCGAAAGCGCAGGGTGAACTGGCTCGAGGGTAAGCCTGCCATCGGGCGTACCTGAGAGCGAGAAGCAAAACGATGGCTACGCTCGTAGACGCCTGGGGCAAATCACTCTGGACGAGGGTTCGAGTCCCTCCGCCTCCACCAGATGTGTGGATGTGAAAAACCCCCGCGAGCGGTTCGCGGGGGTTCCTGATTTCGAAAAGGAAGCACTACTTGCGTCGGCGCCACAAGGCAAACGCGGGCACGGCAAAGCCACTCAGCCACAACACCACCGTGCCGGGCTCGGGGACAACGTTCAGCTGGAGCAGCTGATATTCCCATCCTTGTCCACAATCCCAGCGAAGGTAACCAGTGGCATGGGTTTGATACTGGCGCACCTGAGCAGCCAGGGCGGCAACGTCATTGGCATCTACCTCATCCCACCATTTATTGTTGGTATCGTAGGGCAAAGCTTCATTGTCCGTCGCCCACCAGGCAAAGCCGAATGTGCCGATGACGCCATCAGGGTTCCCATCGTTATCCTTGTCGTAGTTGATCCAGCTAGATGGCTGTATCCAGCCATTGGTCGGTATGCCGCCTGCTAAGTTGGCAACTTCCAAACTGTAAGTGGTCCAGTTATACACATAGTTGATACCTTCCCAGTCCACCATCCAGTTGACTTGGAAGTTGCACTGCTCCAGGTCGTCGATGGTTTTACCGGGCACCCAATAAATCCAGTGTAGTCGTTTGCCCAGGTCCATCGTGCTGTACACGATTTCCTCTTCCGGCTCGAAATACGTGGTGCCGGGGTGGGCTCCGCTGCGCATGTTGATGAACGTGCCCGCCGCTACGTCAGCTTTAGCCTGAGCCCACCAGGGTCCCCAGTTCGGTGAACCGAACACGTTCGGGGCAGTGTCTGCATGCAACTGGGGTGTCACAGTGCCCGCATACACGCTCACCGCCATAGCCAGCACCGCCAAAACCGTCAACCAAACTTTTCGCACGTCCACACCCTCCTTTGGTATAGAAGATTAGGAGTTACGCAGTTGACTGCGACCCCCCCTTTTCACGCTATCTTTGTAACACAAAAAGGAAAGCCTATCAAGGGGGTTTTTTGCCCTTTTGATGCCCCGCAAAGTTGCGATCCGAAAGTGCACTTTCACCCGAGTTAACTGCACAGTCTAGTAGCCTTGCATCCTCAATCTTGATCGGTGTTCTCTCCCCGCACGACGCATGTGTCCTTGCGAGGGAGCGCAGCGACCGAAGCAATCTCCTGCCCTACCGAGGGGGATGGCTTCGCTACCGCTCGCCAGGACACTCGGCAGGAGCCTCGCTCCCCCAATGCAAGAAGGAATCGATGCAAATTAGGAGTTACGCAGTTGACTGCGACCCCCCTTTTCACACTATCCTTGTAACACAAAAAGGAAAGCCTGTCAAGGGGAGGTGATTGCCTGAACCCACCCAAGTGCACTGACATAGACTACATCCACTTTCTCATCGCCGCTCAAAAGTCTTCACTTGCACCGAGGCGGCAAGGTGTCAGCCGGAGGGGGAAAAAGCCCCCGACCACGATGCCTTCACCCGACTGCTTCAAAGACAGCCTCCCGACACACAGGCGTTGTGGCAGGAGGCGAAAGAATTTGTGGACCTTAAAAGGGGGCTTCTGGTTCTGGATGACCCCACCATGGACAAACCCTACGCCCAAAAGATGGAGTTGGTCACCTACCACTTTAGCGGGAAGCATCAGCGGGTGGTGAAGGGGATTGCCCTCTTGACCTTGCTCTGGACGGATGGGCAAGCCCTGATTGCGTGTGATTTGCGGGTTTATGACAAGCCTCAAGGAGGGAAGACGAAAGCGGAGGGGAGGATGGTGTATCTTCGGGACTTTGGGTTCGTCAAAGTGTTTCGGACGGTCTCTCAAGAAGGGGACGCGGAATACTGGGCGACCAATGACCTGAAGATAACGGAGACGAAACGGAAAGAGTTGGAGAAGGCGGGGTGGGGAATCGAGGTGTATCATCGTGGGTTGAAGCAATGCACTGGGGTGGAAAAGGCGCAGGTGCGAAAGGCGGTTTCCATCCTTCGGCATGTGCTTTTGGCTTTGCGGGCCTTCTTGCGACTGGAGGTTTATCGTTTGCGGACGGGGGTGAGCTGGTATGAAGCCAAGGCTGCCATCGTTAGAGATGCCATCAGAAATTATCTTGTCCATCACTTCCCTGATATATGCCCTTGCGCCCGGCACCGCCCGGATCAAGCGCATTCCCCGCTCCTTGCCCAGCACGCATAACGCGGTCGCCAGGCTGTCGGAGGTGATACCGTCGCGGGCGATGACGGTCGCCGCCACGCGCGTGCTCAAGCCCCAACCGGTACGCGGGTCGACGATGTGTGAGTAGCGTTTGCCTTGATACTCCACGTACTGCTCGGTGTCTCCTGAGGAGGAAATAGCCCCCAGCGCAAGGTATACCCACCGCCTCTCCGGCGAGGCGTTCGCCACCTCGATGCGCCAACCAGCGGTTCCCGGTGGAGCCAGCCCTGCCACGATGTCGCCACCTGCCTCCAGCAAGGCGTGACGGATACCGTACCGTTGCAGTACCTGCAACGCCTGGTCCAGCGCGTAGCCCTTGGCGATACCACCCAAATCCAGCCTCATACCGGGCACCAGCAGTTGCACCATGCGCTCCGCGTCGTTCAGCACCATCTTCTCGTAGCCCACACGCCCTTTCGCCTCCTGCAGTTCTTCCTCTGTCGGAAACTGCCCCGTGCGCCGGGCACGTCGCCACAGCTGCACAAAGGGACCGACCGTCACATCAAACGCGCCCTCGGTGCGCCGCGAGAGCTCCACCGCGCGCTTCAATACAAAATAGAGCTCCTCGCTCACGCGCACCGGTGGTCCCCCTGCCTTTGCGCACAAGCGCATCAGTTCGCTATCGGGGCGGTAGTCGCTCAACATCTGCTCCAGATCAGCGATGCGTTCAAAAGCGGCAGAGCAAGCGCGTTCGGCGGTCGCCTGATCGGGTGTATAGACGGTGATAGTCACTTGCACTCCCATCGCTATCTGGCTATACTGATAGCGGTGCAGAGGCGTTGCATTCAGGCGTAACGCGCTGAGAACGCACGCACTCCATATCAGCAAACAGAGACGGAGGATAAAGCGGAACATCATGAGAAGTTGCACACCCCCTTCCATAGCGACGTTTTTCCACGTGAGCATCGTCGTTACCTGCATGGCATTGCTGACAACAGGGTTTGCGCGGATGAAACAACCACCACCAGCTAAGCCCACCGCCAAACCGCTAACCGCTTACACCGAAACCATTCCGGGCACGGTGGTGAAGTTCGACATGATTCCCGTGCCCGGTGCGACGTATACTATCACCGACCCCAAAACAGGCAAACCGAAAGAGGTAACCATCAGACCCTTCTACATCGGCAAGACGGAGGTCACGTGGGACGAGTTCGACGTGTTTGTGCATAAACTGGACGCTCCCGATACCCAGAAGACGGGGGGTGCAGATGCCATCTCCCGCCCCAGCAAACCATACGGCGCGGTAGACAGAGGCTTTGGACACAAAGGCTATCCCGCTATCAGCATGAGCTACCTTGCCGCGCAAAAGTACTGCGAGTGGCTCTCCGCGAAGACCGGCAAGAGGTACCGCCTGCCTACCGAGGCGGAGTGGGAGTACGCCTGCCGTGCGGGGGTTCTGCCTGCCGGTCCGATAACCGACGGCGAGCTGCTGGACAAGCTCGCCTGGCACTGGGGCAACTCGGACGACAAGACGCATAAAGTAGGAACCAAGCAACCCAATGCGTGGGGCATTCATGACATGCTGGGCAACGTGGCAGAATGGTGCCAGCCGATGGATGACGATGTACCTGTTGTGCGCGGCGGTTCATACTACGATGAGCCGGACAAAGTGCATCCCGCCGCCCGCAAGAAGTACACACCGGACTGGCAGATGAATGACCCCCAGAACCCGAAGAGCAAGTGGTGGCTGACCGACGCGCCGTTCGTAGGGATGCGGGTGGTCTGTGAGCCGTAGTGACCTTGCTACCCTCGCAGATACGTCCGTAGAATACCCAGCAGGTTTCAACGGCATCCCTTCCGAATCGATAACCAAACCGAACCGAAGGAGAGGTCTATGTCGGCGAACAATCTGGGAAGCACCACCGTCGCGCAAATCGCTATTGTGGTTCACAACATCGAAGAAGCCTGCGAGCGGTGGTCGCGGATATTGGGACAACCGATACCGAACGTCATCACCACGCAGCCAGGCAACGAGGTGAACATGACCTACCGGGGACAGCCCAGCAATGCCCAGGCGAAACTGGCATTCTTCAATCTGGGACAGGTGCAGCTGGAGCTGATAGAACCGGTCGGCGAGCCCAGCACGTGGAAGGAAGCGCTGGACAAAAACGGCGAATCGGTGCACCATATCGCTTTCTGGACGGAAGACATGCAAACCAGCGCGGAGTTTCTCAAACAGCATGGCATCCCCGTGATTCAGCGCGGCGATATGGGGGAAGGACAGTATGCTTACTTTGACGCCCGAAATCAGCTAGGCGTGCAGATAGAACTGTTAGAGCGTGTGCGCAAAGCCCGGGTGGAATGACGCAGCGCAAGCGCGTACTTCTCAAAGCCGAGCCTTTCCCCCTGTCGCAGGTGCGCTTGCTGTGGAGGTGCTAGGAGAAAGCCATGAATATTCCCAAACCAGACTGGCCCATACTCTCCACCTACGATGCTCAACATCTGCGCGAAATCGCTATGCCTGTGGGCGGAATCGGCACGGGATTCTTCTGCCTGGGTGGAAAGGGGCAACTCACCGATTGGCAGCTGATGAGCCGTCCCCATCGCGGCTGGCGGCCGATGTACGCCCACCTGATGCTGTGGACGCGGCAGGGCAAGGAAGCAAAACTGCGCGTGCTGGAGGGCGACCTCACCGAAGGGTTATCCTCCGATTTCGGCGCACCGCAGGTGCTGGCAGGCATCCCCCGCATGAAGCCCGGAGGCTTTGAAGCCACATATCCCTTTGGCAGGGCATTGCTGGAAGATGAATACACGCCCGTCGCCGTGGCGATAGAAGCCTTCAACCCGCTGATACCCGGCGATACGTGGGCGTCCAGCCTGCCAATGGGCGTGCTCACCATCACGCTGGCAAACCGTACCGCTCAGCCGCTGGAAGCGTCTCTCACACTGCTCATGAGCAACTTTGTGGGCTTCGATGGGCTGGGCGGCGACCTCAAGGATAACATCACGGAGCACGAGCAAGTAGCGGGCTGGCACGGAATGCGATTCGCCAAAACCCGTGAGGAGGCAAACCCACGTTTCGGCACAATGGTATTCCTCTCCGATGCGCAGGACGTGCGTGTGGCGCGGCGATGGCGATTTCGCGACCGTCCTTGGAACGGCGAAGCGCTGGGTATCATTGACGAGTTGCTGGAAAAAGGCTACATCGCGGACGACGAACCCGACAAACCCTGCCCTCCCAGCCCACAGGACACCTGGGATAGCTCCCTGTCCATCCTGCTGAAACTGAAGGCACACGAGGTACAACAGGTACGCTTGCTGATATGCTGGCACTTCCCCTATCGCCACCTCGCAGAGGTCGGCTGGTGGAGTGGTCAGCAGGGCGAGACGCCCATCGTGCGCAACTACTATGCCACCCAGTTTACCGACGCCACCGATGTTGCCAGAAAGGTCATCCCCCAGCTGGCGGAACTGCGCGAACGCACCGTTCAATTCGTCAACCGGGTGGTGAATCTGGATATCCCGCACAGTTTCAAAGAAGCCGCTCTGTTCAACCTCACCGCTTTGCGTTCGCACACCTGCTTCCGGCTGGAGGACGGCACATTCGTCGGCTTCGAGGGATGCGCAAGCACCAACGGCTGCTGTTCCGGCTCCTGCACCCATGTGTGGAATTACGAGCAAGCCACCATCTCTCTCTTCCCCGACCTGCACCGCAGCATGATAGAGAGCCACCTGCGATATGGTATCACGACCCCTGGTGCACACCGATTCCGCTTGAGCCTGCCGGTGAAAAACCCCACCTGGCAAGCTGCGGCGGCAGATGGGCAGATGGGGCTGGTGGTGCGTTGCGCGATGCAGTGGCAAAAGGATGGCGACGAGTGGCTCAAGCAGTGGTATCCCGCCATCAAATCGCTCATCGAGTTCTGCTGGGTGCCGGGTGGCTGGGATGCTGACAAGGACGGTGTGATGGAAGGCGTACAGCACAACACCTATGACGTGGAGTTCGTGGGACCCAACCCGATGTGCACGGTGTGGTATCTTGCCGCGCTGGCGGCGATGGAGAAGATGGCATCTCGCATGGGAGATGACCTGTTCGCCAGCACCTGCCGCGAACTGCGCCAGAAGGGCAGCCAGTGGGTGGATTCGCACCTGTACAACGGGCGCTACTATGTGCAGAAGATACAGCCCCCTGCGGGGGATGCTGCGCCGATGACCGCCCTCAGTGAGGAATACCGCAACCCTAACCCGCGCTTTCAGGTGGGCAACGGCTGTCTCATTGACCAGCTGGTGGGGCAGTACAAAGCCAACCGCGCGGGGCTGGGCGATTTGCTCGACCGCTATCATATTCGCACCGCGCTGGAGCATATCTTCCGATACAACTTCCGTCGTCACTTCCGCGACCATTACAACAACATGCGCACCTTCGCCACCGCCGACGAGAGCGGCACGCTGATTTGCACCTGGCCCGACGGCGACCGCCCCGAACAGCCCATCCCCTACTGGGGTGAGTGCATGACGGGCTTTGAGTACCAGTTCGCGGTGCTGTTGCTGGATTACGGATTGGGCAAGGAGGCAGAGGCAGTGGTCAACGCCGTTCGCGGCAGGCACAACGGCGCAAACCGCAACCCGTTCAACGAACCCGAATGCGGCAGCTACTACGCCCGTAGTATGGCGAGCTGGGCGTTACTGGAGGGCAAGGTCTCCATCTGATCGGGCACTGCGTAGACACGACAAAGGAACCTCCTCAGCACTCAAGGAATATGGAGAAGGTATCTCTGACAGCAAGGGGGTGAGCGATGCCAGGCAAAACCTTACGCTCCAAAACCGCCATCCGTCGCCTGCACGAGCGATATGCCGCCGAATACGGCAGGGAGATGACCATCGCCTTCCTGCTGCAGGACTGGGACGACCCGTATAACGTGGGGGGGATGTTTCGCGTGGCGGATGCAGTGGGCGCCAGGGAGCTGATTATGACGGGGCACACACCCCTGCCCCCGCATCCACAGATTCACGTCACCTCCATGGGACACCATCGACGCATCCCCTTCCGGTATTTTGAGCACCACGAGGAGGCGGTCGCCCGCCTGAAGCTGGAAGGCTATCACCTGGTGGCGATAGAAATCGCCGAGGACGCCAAGCATTACAAAGATTATTCCTATCCCGAAAAGGTCTGCTTCGTCGTTGGTAACGAGGTGAACGGCGTGTACAACAAGGTGCTGGCGATGTGCGACGGAGCGGTGTTTATCCCGATGGCAGGCAAAGGCAAGTCGTTGAACGTGGTGGTGGCGGCGGCTATCGTGGCGTTCGAGGCGTGGCAACAGCCGGAGGAGCACTCTACGCAGAGTCTTCCCCCTGCAGAAACCAGTCCAGAGCTGTCTGAACCGTAACCCCATCGGGCAGGGTGTGCGCAGCGGGGTACAGGGTTATCAGCAGCGGCTGAGCGTGGGGATATAACTGCGATGCCTCGACCAGAGCACGAACCTCTCGCTCGGCAGTTTGAGTATCCGTCAGGTCAGCGCAAACCTGCACCAGTTCTTCACGCCCGTCCCAGTAGCGCGCGAGAAAATCTACCTCATATCCACTGGGCGTGCGCACGTAATACACCTCAGCGCCACGTCGCACCAGCTCCAGCAGCACACAGGTTTCCAGCGCGTGTCCGATATTGGCACGCCCGCTGCGGTCGTACAGCGGTATCAACGCGGGATCGACAGGATATACCTTGCGCGGGTTCACCATCTTCTGTCGCTCTGAAGCAGCTGCTACCGGTATGATGCGCACCAGAAACGCATCCTCCAGATAGGACAGGTAGGCATAAACCCTGTCCTTACCGACGGCAATACCCTGTGAGCGCAAGTCGTTATACATCTTGTTTACGCTGAACATCCCCGCAGGGTTTGCGAGCAGAGACCTGACCATCCAGCGCAGTGCCACGGGGTGGGAAACGTCATAACGCTCGATAACATCTCTGAGAAGCACCAGGTCTACATAACCACGAAGCAACTGGGCACGGTCTCTGGGAGGCACTCCCTGCGCCTCTGGAAACCCACCTTCTTGCAGGTACGCTTCGAGCCGGTTCTGGAGCAAGGAACGCTCCCCTTTAGGTAAGCGCGTCACAGATTGCTTCGGTTCACAACCATGATGGCGCAGGTATTCTCTGAAGCTAAAAGGATACAGACATACCTCCATCGCGCGCCCACGCATACTGGTAGCGACCTCCCGCGATAGCAGGCGTGCCGACGAACCCGAAAGGAACACTTCTACCTTTTCCGTATCCATCAGCCGGCGCACGAAAGTTTCCCACCCCGACACTATCTGAATCTCATCCAGAAAGAATACCACTCTCTCCCGATCACGCTTCTGAGGATAGAGCAGATAATACTCCTCCACCAGCATCTGCAGGTCTGCGGTCTGCATCTCTATCAGCCGCTCATCCTCAAAGCTGAAAAAGAGCAAAGCGTCGCGGGCAAATCCTGCCCTTAACCGTTCGCTCAACACTTGCCACAGAAAGGTGGTTTTCCCCACTCGACGCATTCCTACCACCGCAATGGCTTTGCCCGCTACCTGAGGCAGATGCACGTCACGCGGCGTCAGTGAGGGGATCTCCGCATGGATGCCATCCAAGATCTTCTGTCGTATCACGTCACGCATGGGCAACCGCTCTATTTTTCACGTATACAAGTATATTTTACCACAAAGTCTGCTTTCTAAGAAGGAAAATTTGCCATTGAGTTTTTATCCTCACCCGGAAACACACTCTTCCAAACCGGGCGACCCCCATTCGAAACAATTTGCCCTGCAAAAACCAATTCCCCTCTGAGGGTGTTCGAGAACTGTTGTGAGGTTGGTTGTAGCGCGCGGAGAGAGAGGCGTTCTCGCCCCCCATTGTCTTACCTCAACCCCATCCCCTCTCCCACGAGGAGAGGGGCGTTCCCCCTTCCCTCGCAGAGAAGGGGACTAGGGGGTTAGGTGAGCTATTCAGCCAGTGCAGGAACTGTTCGGCGGATGGGCATTTTGTCCCCAATACCATGTTGGACACCTTCTCTTGCCTCTTTGTGTGGGGCACCTCTCTATTTTACCCTGTCATCCCTGCGAGCATCCAATCGCTTGTCCTGGGCGGGGGCATGGCGTTCCAACATGGCATGCTGCACATCCGTGCTAAACAAGTCAAACCCCTCCGCACGGAATGGTGAACTGTCTTGCCAGTGCCGGGTTATTGTACAAACGCCGCCCAATAAGCAAGGGGGCAGCTACATTCGGCTGGCGCCGCACTGCCTGCAACAGCCTAGCTCTTCTGTTGTTCCTGCTCCGGTACCGAGACATCATATCTGCTTGCTCAAAAGCAGTGTACAGCCGATGCCACCGCAACCACACGCACTGAACATTCCTCATACGGAGTATCGCGCAGATATCTTCATCTTCTATCTCCAGCAGGTGACCCAACTGTAACAGCTCCATCTGCTCCCGGCGCAAATGCAGTGCAGGCTGTTGGTGTGAGAAAAGGTGCCATAGAAACGTGCCACCGGGTGCTGCGCGCATATCATCACGGTCGGCGCCTATCAGAAGGGGTGTCGGTCTCCGCGCCTGAGTATGCGAACTTCCCGGGTTGCCCAGAAGGCGAAAGCCCATGTTGCGATGGACAGCAAGCGCCCGCTCATCAAACACCTCCTTCGTGATGGAGCGCAAGTGCAGTCCCCGATGCAGGTGTAAGAAACTGGCGACCATGAG
>JBMFOT010000084.1:0-11820 GCA_049969495.1 Armatimonadota bacterium | reverse complement strand
GCATCAGCGCATTTCTCACCGTATCGCAGAGGAGCTCGGTCGCGCATTGGAGGGATGCGAACGCTGCCGGGGGGTGTTGCCGGTGGACTGGAAAATCTCGGAAGATACGGTGGTGCAGCCCGATAACATGGTGGTATGCGGCGAGGTGACCACCGAGGCGTATCTGGATAGACCACCGGTGCTCATTTTTGAGGTGCTCTCACCCTCTACCGAGCAGAAAGACCGCGTGGTGAAAGCGGAACTTTACGCCTCACAAGGAGTCAAATACTACGTGTTGATCAACCCCGACCTCCTGCAAGCGGAAGTGATGGAGCTGCAGGACGGAGAGTACCATCTGCGGGCGACTCTGCACGAGGGAACGTGGCGTTTTGACCTCGGCGAGTGCCAGATAGAGGTGGACTTCGGTCGGCTGTGGAGGTTGTGAGGGTCTTAAACGCTTCTTATCACAAAAGGCGTATAATAAGAGATGCAGAACGTTCTGCAGAGGCGATGAGGCATGATTGTAGAAGCACGCAACGATATGGTCAACCTGCTGGGTGCGCTGACTAAAAACCACTGGCAAACGATTAAGGCGGCGGCGAACCTGCTGCTGAAGCGAAACCCGGCGGGTATTATCATCAACTGCTCCGGCATTACCGAGTGCACGGAAGAGGGCGCGGAGACCTTCGCCGACGCGCAGGCGTACATCCAGAAGCACGGAGCGCGTATTGTGCTGTGCGACATCCCCGAGCATGTGATGGAGGTACTCCGTCGGGTGCCGGGGGTGCGCTCGCAGTTACCCGTTGCCTGCACGATGGCGCAGGCGCGCGCCTCACTGGGACTGCCCAGCGCGTACGAAACCCCAGAAGCCCCCGCCGAGAAAATCGTGCTGTTGCCCGTTTGGGAGGGGATGAACGCGCCGTATGCCGCCCAGCACGCCCTGCATATGACCAAAGACCAGCACGCGGTTCTGCACATCGTGTACATTCTGCTGGTGCCCCAGAAGTTGGCTCTCACCACCCCCATGCCTGAACAAGAAGAGACCGCGCATCGTACCCTGACCGAGCTGGAGGAGATGGCTCGCCGCGCCCGCGTGAAGGTGGAGAAGCGCGTGGAACGCTGTCGCGACCTGGCGCGGGGCATCCTCACCGCGGCGGAACAGGAGAGGGCGAGCCAACTGGTATTAGGAATCACGCCGGGCGATATGTCGGCGGCGAACGGCTTGCTGACCACCGTGCTGCAGAAAGCGCCCTGCGAGGTGCTGGTGGTGCGCGCTCCGGCAGCGGTGGGGCAGGCGGGGTAGACTACTTCTTCCCCTTACACAACGGAAGCAAGCTCATCTGTCGTTTCTCGAACACCGCTACCTCGCGAAAGCCGATGTCCCATGCCATGCGCACCGCATCCAGCAGATAGTGCGCCAGTTCGTCGGGGTGGTGGGCGTCGGAGCCGAAGGTAATCAACCTGCCGCCGCGTTTGTAGTACCACTGAAGCGTCTGTCGGCAGGGGTAAAAGTCGCGGACGTCCTGTCGCAGACCGGCGGTGTTTATCTCCAGCACCGTGCCTTTTTCCACCATCAGGTCAAACAGCGTGAACAGCAGGTCGCGATAAGGCTGCGGGTCAAACGTGCCGAAGCGGGGCACACCGCGCCGCTTGGCATACTCCAGATGCCCCACGATATCGATTAAGCCACTCTCCACCGAGTGCAGAACTTCCTCGTAATAGCGGGTGTATGCCTCGCGTGCGGTGGGAAAACGCTCCACGTAGTCGTCGGTCATCAGCATTCGGGCATCCACGTAATGCACGCACCCCAGCACGTAGTCGAATGGGTACTGACTGAGCCACACGCGCACGTCCGGCTCGAACCACTGCTGATAGTCTATCTCCACGCCCGCGCGGATGCGTAGTCTTCCCCTGAACAGGTCGCGCACATAGGCAATTTCGTCCATGAACAGGTCGTAGTCGAAGTATTCCACCACGGGGTCGTTGGGGTCAAAATCCTTGTGCTCGGTGAAGCCGATTTCGTCCAGTCCCAAAGCCATCGCACGGGCGCAGTGTTCCAGCATCGTCGCGCGCCCATCGTGCGACAGGAAGGTGTGCACCTGATAGTCTACCTTTGTGTATTCCGCCTTGCTATTCCAGCCCATTGATGCTTATCCCCTCGATATCGATCACGCGCCACTTTTCGGTGGGGAATACCAGCCACTTGCGAGCAGGCTCCTTGCGCAGTTTCACCTGGATATCCGTCGGCTCATGGCGGCTGACCAGGCCCTGTTCTTCCCACCACGCCTCCACGCGCATACTGACCGTTGCCTCTTTGCCGATAATGTTAATGACGGGGGCAGTGTAGCGCACATGCGGACGGATACCGCGACGAAACGCCGACGCCAATTCGATGCGCAGCCGTTCGGGTGAATAGCCAAAGGCATCGAAATCGCTGGAGATGGCATCCATCAGCGTGTTAAGGTCACGCCCTTCTATCGCCTGGCGGATTTCCTCCAGCCGATTTCGTACCACTTGCTCTTCGGGCGGGGTAGGCGTTGCCGCGATACGCCACATCACCAGCAGCGCTGCTATCAGCACTGTTGCCCCGGAGATAGCCAACCATGTGGACCGCTTCATTCCGCTCAGCCTCGCAGGTCAATGCTGCTGAGATTATACCGAAAAGGGCAGGCCGTAGCCAACTGCCCGATGTAGCAAGGTGAACGCAGCCTGAAGGCTGCGGCTACATTCTGGGCGCTGGCAAGTTAAACAGGTTGCATCGAGCACAATTAAGCGGTTAATATATAGTGGATAGAGATGTTATTGTCCGCCACGCCGGTGTAATAAGGGCAGAATAATGAGCGAGCCGCAAAAGCAAAACGCCGAATGGGAGCAAGCATTGCAAACGCTGGCAGCGCAGCGGGCACGTGTGATGGTGTTAGGGGCGCGGGATGTGGGCAAGACCACTTTCACCGCGCTGCTGACGAACCGCCAGCTCGCCCATGGTATCCGCGTGGCTGTGGTAGACGCCGATGTGGGGCAATCGGAGATTGGACCGCCTACCACCATCGGCGTGGGGCTGGTGGAAGTGCCGGTGCCCACGTTGCATGCGGTTGTGCCGCTGGCAATCTATTTTGTCGGTTCGAACACGCCGCGTGGAAGGATGCTGGAGACGGTAAACGGCGTGCGCGCGATGGTAGCGAAAGCTCAGGATGCGGGAGCCGAATCGATCATCGTGGATACTACCGGCTTCGTCAACGGTGCGGCGGCGCGTCGCCTGAAGTGCGCGAAGGTGGAAGCGGTGCGCCCGCAGTTTGTGGTCGCGATTCAGCGCAAGGACGAGCTGGAGCACCTTCTGCGTCCACTGGAGCGGCGCAAACTGCGTCTTATCCGTCTGCCCGTGCCGGAGACCGTCGTGCTGAAGTCGCCCGAGATGCGCCAGCAACGGCGGGTGATGCGCTTCTTTCGCTACTTTCAAGATGCTCGTCTGCACACATTCGCTCTGTCCGATGTCGCCTGCGAGGGCACATGGTTCAACACCGGCGCACCGCTCGAGTGGAACGAAATCCACTTCCTGCAGGAAACCCTGCGTTCGCGCGTGTTCTGGGCGGAGCGCACCGCGGAGCATCTGTTCGTGATTACCGACAAGGTGGTGGACGAGCGCGCACTGGTGATTGTGGAAGAAACCTTCCGCGTCGCGCATGTGACGACGGCAGGGGTACACCGCTTTGTTAAGCTGTTGCTGGGTCTGCTGGACGCAGAAGGGGAGTGTTTGGCGATAGGTATTCTGGAGCGTATCGACTTTGTCAACCGCACCATCACCGTGCGCACTCCGTTACGAGACGCTTCCAGCGTGGTGATCCTGCGCTTCGGTGGTTTGAACGTGCGCCCCGATGGCAAGGAGATCGGCGTGGTGAAACCCGGTGAGATTTAGAGGCACAAGGTGAGAGGAGACATGTTCTCTGGAGGTGCTGATAGTGATTGCTGCGCCCTGCTGCATCAGGCGGTAGGTACATGGTGTCAGGGTAACACTTTTTCCTGGCAGGCGATGGACGACAAGCGGTGGGAAGTGCTCGCCGAGGAGGCTCGTCTGCACGGCGTGTCGGGGTTGCTGTATACCCTTCTGCCGGGTGACGTTCCTGCCGCGGTTCGGGATATTTTACGCTCTGACTATCAGAACCAGCTGGCAGCTAACGTGCTGTATATGCAGAAGCTGGCGCAAATCGTCCCTGCGCTGAGGAGCGCGGGGGTGCGGTTCGCGGTGGTGAAGGGCGCGGCTCTGCTGGCGACGGTTTACCCGGACATGGGCATGAGGGCGATGAAAGATATCGACCTGCTGGTACACCCCGATGACGCAAACATCCTGAAGCCGGTGATGCAGCAACTGGGTTGGCAAGAGGAAGATGAGGACATCGCCGGCAAGCAGTTTGGCGAGCGTTACCGTGCGGAAACCTCGTTCACTCGTCAGGAAGGCTCGTTGATGTTTCGGGCGGAGGCACACCTGGACATACCGGGCTTCTATCCACGCTCGCGGCAGGTAGTCTGGCAGAAGGTGGTCTCCGCCTGCGGAGCGGGCGTAGACGAGATGCCTGTACTCCATACTTCGGCGCACCTGAATTATCTGTGCGCCCATTTTTACTATCATCACTGCGGACAGGGGCTCAAGTGGCTAGTAGACGTGGCGTTGCTGGTGTCACAGGTGCAATCATGGCACGATGTGGTGGTAGAAGCCTATGAGTTCGGCACGACGCGCCCGGTGCATCTTGCCCTGCACGATGTGGCAAAGTACCTCCAGATACCGGTTCCGCAGCATATCGTGGAGACACTGCGATTCCTGCCCATGCCGCTCAGCCTGCGTCTGCTATTTGAGATGTGCAAGCGTCCCTATCTGCACTACCTGGGCATCCGCCTGCTGGACCTTTACCGTGCGCCAAACTGGCACACCCGTTTGGGGTATATCTGGCGCAAGCTCACCGCCCCTCGCTGGCGACGCCTCCCCCGTTGCGAATAGTGGGGCGACGTGTTATACTCTAATACGCAGATAGCCTTTTGAAGGGGATTATGCGGCGTGGACCTGCAGACATTTAAGGAACTGGTTTATCGTGAGTTCGGTGACCATCTGGAGCATGCTACCCCTGCTAACGTGCGCGAGTTTTTGGACAGACTGCAGATGCAGGAGATGACAAGCAGGCTACCGGGGCAGCGGTTCGAAATCCATGAAACCGGCACCACCTACGAGGAGATTATCAAGGATTTCTTCGCCCGCGTGCTGGAAATGCCCCGCGATGACGCCATCATCCTACTGTGGACGCTGGCAATAGACCTCGCCTTTGCCGCCGTAGAGCATCAGTACGCTGAATACTTTGCCTCCCTGTTCAAGGATTTGGACCAGTACTGATACGCTGTGAAGCGTGAATCTTCACGTCGGCGGGAGCCTTGCTCTCCTCAAGAATGGGCTTTGATAGACCACTTAGTCTCATGCTTTTGGGGCATGTCTGCTGCACCCCTTGCACTGGATGAGCGTCGCAGGGTACACTCTATGCATGAAAAACATCAAATGCGGGCAATTTAGCTACTGGGGAGTTTTCGCATGGAACCGCTGGTGACGTTGCCGCTGTTTCCGTTACATGCTGTCTTGTTTCCGGGGATGCCATTGCCCCTGCATGTCTTTGAGGAGCGCTACCGCCAGATGATGCGCATGGTGCTGGAGCAGGACCGGCAGTTTGGCGTGGTGCTTATCCGGGAAGGCAAAGAGGTGGGTGGACCGGCAGTACCCTATCAATGGGGCACTCTTGCCCGCATTACCGCCCTTCAAAACCTGCCCGACGGCAGCATGAACCTCTGGACAGTCGGCGAGCAACGTTTCCGCATCGTGGAGATTATCCAGCATGAACCGTTCCTGGTAGCGAAGGTCATGCTTCTGCCCGATGTATACGATGGTTGTGAACAGCGCACCCTACCTGTAGTGCATCGCGCTACCGACCGGTTGGAGCAGTACGTACGCCTTCTATTCAGCCCGGAGGGCGGCAGGCATTTTGTGGTAGAACTTCCTCACAATCCCCGCATCTTAGCCAACACCATCGGCGCCATCCTCCAGGTTCCCCTGATACAGAAGCAGAAGCTACTGGAGATAGACGATGTGGTGCAACGTCTGGAGGCAGGGCTGACGTTGCTGGAAGAGGAGATAGATAGACTGCTTCTGAAAGCGGCGGAAAAGTCGGTGGCGACGGCGGTTCATCCCTTCCGCCCCGAAGAGAAGGTGGTTTCGCGCAATTAGAGCGGAGGTGCTCACTGATGCTAACCGTGACGCTTATCCCCGGAGATGGCATAGGACCCGAGGTAGTGGAAGCGGCGGTACGCGTGGTGGAGGCGACAGGTGTGCCGGTGCAGTGGGAGCGGTTCGAAGCGGGCACCGAAGTGATGAACAAGTACGGTACACCGCTGCCCGATGAAGTGTTTAACTCCGTATTGAGAACCCGCGTTGCGCTCAAGGGGCCCATTACCACCCCGATTGGCACAGGCTACAGCAGTCCGAATGTAATGCTGCGCAAGCGGTTGAACCTGTTCGCCAACGTGCGCCCTGCCAAAAATCTGCCGGGTGTTCGCACGCGCTATGAGGATGTGGACCTGGTGGTCATCCGCGAAAACAGCGAGGACCTGTACTCCGGTCTGGAGCACATTGTGGTGCCGGGGGTGGTGGAAAGCCTGAAGGTTATCACCGAGCGCGCCAGCCTGCGAATCGCCCGGTTCGCCTTCGAGTACGCGGTGAAGCATGGGCGCAAGAAGGTGACGGCGGTTCACAAGGCAAACATCATGAAGCTCAGCGACGGGCTGTTTCTCGAGTGTTGTCGGAGGGTGGCGCGAGACTATCCGCAGATTGAATACGAAGAGCTGATTGTGGACAATACCTGTATGCAACTGGTTACGCGCCCCGAACGGTTCGACGTGATGGTCATGGAGAACCTGTACGGTGATATTATTTCCGACTTGTGCGCCGGGCTGGTAGGAGGGTTAGGATTAACGCCCAGTGCAAACGTTGGTGAGGACGGCATCGTGGTGTACGAGGCGGTACACGGCTCCGCCCCCGACATCGCCGGGCGTAACCTCGCTAACCCGATAGCGCTTATCTTCTGCGCAGCGATGATGCTGGAGGACCAGGGTGAGCAGGAGGCGGCGGAGCGGGTGCGCCGGGGCGTGTATCGAGTCTTGAGCGAAGGCAAAGTGCTGACCCGCGACCTGGGTGGCACTGCCACCACCACCGAAATCACCGACGCCATTATCTCTGCGATGGAGCAGGAATCCGCTTCGCCTGCTTGAGTGTCCATCTGCTAGTCAGGGCGAAGGATCACCTTCCCGCACTTGCCGGTATCGATCAGCTCCATCGCCTTGCCGATTTCCGAGAACCCCATCGCGTGGGTAATCACCGGGCGCACGTCCAGCCTGCCCGAGGTAAGTAGTTCCTGCATCTGCTCCCATGTCTGGTATAGCCGCCGTCCAACGATGCCCTGCACTTCCAGCCCTTTAAATATCACGTCCTCTGCGAAATCCACCGTAATTGGGTCGGCGGGGATGCCCATCAAAGTGACTCTACCACCGGGGCGGGCGATGCGAAAGCCCGCTTTTACCGCAGCAGGAGCGCCGGACATCTCCAGCACCACGTCGACGCCTTCGCCCTTCGTGCGCGCCATCACCGCTTTTTCGATATCCTCTTTGGCGGGGTCCAGCAGCACATCTGCACCCATTTGTTCTGCCAGCTGCAGGCGGTAAGGATGTTTTTCCACCGCGAACACCGTGCTGGCGTGGCAGGCTCTGGCGATGCCCACGCTAAACAGCCCAAGCGGTCCGCACCCGAGCACCGCTACCGTACGTCCTTCCAGCGGTCCCGCCAGCGCGGCGTGTACCGCGTTGCCCAGCGGGTCCTGGATGGCGGCGACCTCTACCGGAATCTGGGGTGGGGTAGGGCGGGCGTTTGCCTCCGGGATGACCACCAGTTCCGCCCACACGCCGTCGGTGTCGATGCCCAGAATGCGCGTGTTGCGGCAGACGTGCGCCTGCCCGTGCCGGCACTGATAGCAAGTTCCGCAGACGATGTGCGACTCGCTGGCAACGAAGTCACCTACTTTGCGTTCCCTGACTCCCTCGCCAACGGCAATCACCTCACCGGCGAACTCGTGCCCTAAGATGCGGGGAAGATGGATACGGTGCGCTGCCCAGTGGTCCCAGTGCCAGATGTGTACGTCGGTGCCGCAGATAGACCAGGCTCGTGGTTGAACAAGCACATAACCCGGAGGTATTGTGGATGGGTCGGGTATATCTATTATCTCGCCGCCGGGTTCGGGGCGTTTTTTGACAATCGCACGCATGCAATGCTACTCCTTTTCATGGCATTCACAGTTTCATTATAAGCCTCATGGAGGAATACTGCAACCCGACGGCGTTGCTGGGCTCCTAAATAACGTGGAGAACTACCGAACCTCGTCAAACTGGCTTCCGAAGGCAAACTGGTGGCTATTGACATTCTGCGCACCACCGACACCACAGCGGGCTGGACGCAGATACTCACCGCTCGGCAGGAGTCTTGACCTTTAATGGACAGGATGTGACGCACCACTACAACGGCAGCACTCCGTGTCTGCGCAGGGTGAGATGCGCCAGCATATACGAGAGAATAGACTCCGCACCGCCGTTGAGGTTCAGTCCGTGTGGTGTCAGGGCGTCGTGGCAGAAGCCGGTTTCGGGCTCGTACACCTTTAACCCGTGGTCGTTTTCGCCCAGATACCACTCGTAGGCGAGCACTGCCTTTTCGCGATAGAACGGTTCCTGTGAAAGCAGGTAAGCGGTGGTACAGGCTTCTACCATCGCGCCTGCATCCACCGGTTGCTGGTCCCAGCGGGCGGGCGTGCCTCCTTTCACCAGCCAGCCGTGGTTGCCAATAGGGCGGAAGTGTCCATCACTGAAGGTATGCCCGATGAGCCAGCGTAAGGTGGTGTGGGCAACTTCGATCCCTTCTGCATGATGTAGCCGGTGCGCCGCCACAAATAGCCCCTGCGATAGCCTTGCGTTTTCATAGGTCACCACCGGCTCAAACCAATGCCATTCGCGGTCGCTGTAATGCCGGTACCCCGCCAGTAGTTTGCTCAACACGCGGCGCAGCAGGTCAACATTCTCGGTTTCCAGCGCCGCGAACGCCAGCGCACGAGGCGAGTGCACCTCCATCATCGCGCGCTCCATGCGTTGTATCATGTTGCGGGCAGCGTGGTCCGACGGGTGGTGTTTTGCCCAGATGTACAGCGCCCAGAGTGTGCGCCCCAGCGCGTCATCGCTGCCGACGGATTCCAGCCATCTGCCCTGTGCAGAGCGAAAGTTGCGCACCCTGCCGTTGGGCAGGAACGCGCTGCGAAGATAACGCATGCAACGGTCACACAGAGCACCCTGCAGGGCGGGGGGCATCTGCTCTTTCGCCAGCGTTGCCACGATGAGCGCACGCGCCTGGTCGTCTATCGAGTAGCCATGCTCGGGAGCAGGGGTGCGCAGATTCGCGTGCTGCCACACCCCCAGCGGACCGAGCAATGTGTGCAGATAGTCAAACCGCATCGGGCAACCGCTCCGGCGTGGTTGTGGATTGCGTGGATTGAGCGGTCTCACCACCCGGCGCGAACGCTGGCGACAGGTAGTGCCCCGCATAGTGCACGTCCGTTGCATGGTAGGCAAGCGTTGTTCGTACAAGCCACTGGCTGAACTGCGCCCCCACTGCAGGCCACGTCATGTGCCGGCTGTAATGGTATGCCCGATAGCGCAACTGCTCGCGGTACCTGTCGTCGCTGAGCAGTTTGTTCAGCGTGCTGGCGATAGACTGCGGGCTGCGGAACGGCACCAGCTCGCCCCTGCCATCCGCGAGCAGTTCCTGCGCGTACAGGTAGGGCGTAGATACCACCGCGCATCCGCACGCCAGCGCATAGGTCAGCGTGCCACTGGAAATTTGCCCCGGATTGGGGTAGGGTGTGATGTATATATCGGTGGCGGCGAGATAACGCAACAGCGTCTCCTGCGTCAGGTAGCTGTTGACAAAGCGCACGTTGTTTTGCAACCCCAGCCGTTCTACTAGCGCGATCAATGACTCGCGGTAGCTCTCGCCTTCGTAAGCCCGCACGTTGGGATGGGTTTGACCGAGAACCAGATACAGCGCATCCTGGTGTCGTGACACCACCTCTTGCATGGCAACGATGACATCCTCGATGCCCTTTCCGCGGCTAATCAGCCCAAAGGTGGAAATCACCTTCTTGCCCTGTAAGCCCAGTTTGCTTTTGGCGATGTCGGTGCTGGTGAAAGGTACATCGGGTGCGCCATGCGGGATCATGTGCACGTGATGGGTGGGCACATGATACACCTGTTTGAGCAACCGTATCGCCGTATGCGACATCACCATCACACCCTGTGCGTGGGTAACCAGCTCTCGCAGGATGCGCTTCATGATGTCGCGCGGTTGGGGGTCTACTGTGTGCAGAGTGACAAACAAGGGTACCCGCAGTGTGCGCACAAAGCGCAACACCTCTTCACCCATCTCACCCGCAAACAAGCCGTACTCATGCTGCAGGCTAACGGCAGCAGGCTGCAGCTTGTTCAGGAACCGCGCAGCTTGCTCATAGTCCGACACATGGTCCCGGCGAATTCGCCATATCACCCGCTGGTCGGTATAGTCTACCTCGCCCCTATCGATGGCGACAACCAGCGTCGTCCACCCATAGAGCTCCGCTGCATTGGCTAAATCCCGGGTGAAGGTGGCAATCCCGCATTGCACAGGTGGATAGGTGCTCACGAACGCGACGTTACGTCCTTGCGTTAAACGGCTCATTACCTCACCTCCTTTCAAAGTAATGAGTCGCTCCCGCTGGAGCGCACACGACGTCCGTGATGACCGGATGGCAACAAGAAGCAGGAGCAGGTATCACAGACGGGTAACGGCAGTTAGCATTATACCAAAGGATATGCTGGTTTTGCAAGATTTTGCCAGAGCAGACACAAAAAAGCCCCTCTTTGGGAAGAGGGGCTTGAGAGGTTACCGTCCCGAGGAGGGAGCGGTCTGCACAGGGCCGGAGACCACCCCTCCGGGCATTGGGCGTCCTTGCTGGCTGGGGGGTAACACGATAGGACCCGACGGCGGCGCGGGCGGAAGCTTCGGTTCGTTGCGCGTGCCCCACCAGTATACGAATGCAACTACCGCCACAATCGCCACGACGATTATCGCGGCTACTGCGGGCGAAACCTCTTTTTTCATGAGCTCTGCTCTCCTCTGTCGTCAGGGTTCGGTCGGGTGGATACGCACCTTGTAGTAACCCCAGAACACCGGGCTTTCTCTGGTCAGGGTCACCCGCGCCCATTTGGCATGTCCATCAGCAAACATAAAGTTGGCACCGCTGTTGTGGCGTGGCGGACCGTAGAACCATGTTTGCTGGTCGCTGCTCAGCCAGTAGGTGCGCCTGATGCCGTCGCCTGCGTCCAGATAGTAACCGATGAAGGTATTCCAGGGCATGTAACCGTCTGCCAGCACGCCGATTTCGGCGGGTTCGTTAATTGCCGCCAGTGGCCAGCCGCCGAAGCGCAGGGCGCCGCCCATTAGCAGTTCGTTGTAACCGTAGCCCAGGTGGTAGTCTTCGAGGCTCGGCACGTTGGGCGAGGGCGCGAAGCAACAGTACGCCAGCCAGGGATAACCACTGAAGTCCGGCTCTTTGAACAGCGCCGCGCTCTTCACATAGGGATAGAGCTGGTCGGGGAAATACAGCTGGTTGACCGTTTGCCCTGTGTTGGGGTCGGTGTAGCAGCCGGGAAACGCCTGCCACCACAGGGTTTCGTCGTAATCCTGGG
>JBMFOT010000083.1:0-11919 GCA_049969495.1 Armatimonadota bacterium | reverse complement strand
CCTCTCCCACACGAACACCACCTTCTCCCCCATCGCCCGCTCTATCTGCTGGGGCGAATACTTTGTGGGGAAAAAGTACGCCAAACGGCTCAACGCCCGCCGCTTGCAACGCTCCACCTTCTCGGGGGTCAACTCCTCCCGTCTGCTCGGTGGCTCCGGCAACACCCCTGCCAAAAACGCCGCCTCCGCCAACGTCAACTCGCTGGGCTTCTTGCCGAAATACACCCGACACGCCGTGCCGATGTCCTCCGCACCCAAGCCAAAACGCGCGCTGTTGAGATACAACTCCAGGATCCGCTCTTTGGAGAGGTGCTTTTCCATCTCTAAGGCGAGCAGGATTTCGGCGATTTTGCGTGAGAGGCTCTTCTCTTTACCCAAGAAGAGGTAGCGTGCGGTTTGCATGGTGATGGTGGAGCCTCCCTGTTTGTAAGAGAGGCTTCGGAGGTTGACGCGGAGGGCGCGGTGCAGGGCTTGCCAGTCCACGCCGTGATGCCGGTAGAAGTTGCCATCTTCGGAGGCGATGAGGAGGTGGATCAAGTGGGCGGGGATATCGGTGATGAAAACCTCCCGCTCTGAATGGCTGGACACAACGTAGTTTTTAGACCTTAGAACGCTCATACCTGGGGCAGCCTTACGAACTGTAAGCAAAATGAACGGTATGACTGCACCTAATGCCAACATGACCAGCAGTACAAAGAGCCACTTAGAGTTGCGCACTTTTGCCCGAAACGCCGGCGTCTCCAACCGCTCCTTCGGTAGTTCTCCATAAAAAGTGGCACACAGGCATCCCAACAGCAAAAAAGCGAAGAGCGTTGACGGCACACGCGCAGTATGCAGTATTGGCGTGTCGAAGAGCCCTGCCACATGTAGAGCAACGTAAGAGGCACCTGAGCCAATGAGCATTGTACGAGAAGAAGCATCTCTGTGAAAACACTGTTGGCAAAGCACTGCGCATCGCATCCATACATTGCCCCACAATAGCAATCCCACCAGACCGGTGTCTGCAAGAATGCTTAATAACAGGTTCTTAGCTTCTTCATTAGCAGGACCATAACGGAGCAGTTCGTCTGTCATATGCTGCGACTGTTGCAAACGGTATGTTCCGATTCCGCTACCTAGTACAGGGTGGGCTTTCACGCACATAAGCGCTACCTTCCAGATAGCGATACGTCCTCGCGCAGCTCTATCCTCCCTGTTTCCTATTAACCTGCCTTGCGTTCTAACGAGTGCTGTGCTTACGAGAAGAACGAAAGCGAGGATAAGAAGCGCTGCTGAGACCCTGCTGGAGTGAAACCACCTGCGTTCGACCCAGCTTAAGAATAGACATGCCAGAGATAGCCCTAACCACCCTGCTCGGCTAAAGGTAAATACCAAAGCGGCAATGTTTATGCCAGTACAAGCGAGATAAAAAATCCTGGAGGCTTTGTTTGGTGCGTGTAACGCATACGCCATAGCAACAGGCACTGCCAACATAGATAACGGATAGAGCGTGTTAGGTTGAGTTGTGTGAAAAGAACCGCCTGCTCTCCTGCCAAAATGTGGCGTGACAAATTCTGGTTGCCCTGTTAGGTGGGCGACCACCGCATAACAGGATTCAACAGAAGCGACCACCAGCGCCCATATCATGAGGCGATGTGCTTGGCGAGCATCAGCCAAAAGCGCTACCAGCAGGAATGTTGCAAATACATAAGGCGCCCACGCCTTGTTGGAGTAGCGGAAAAAGGGTTCCGTCGACAGGAACCAATCGCTGATGAACAGCAGAGCAAACAGCACCACAGCATTTACCAGAGATTTGACTTTGCCATTCTGTGCGCTCTGACTTATTGCCATCATCAGTAAGCCGAACATCAGCGGCATGCCTGTCCAGTAAGCCAGTGTAGCCGAGGGTTCTCTGATAGGAGATGAGCAATCCAGATCGAGCACACGGCACAAATGCTGAAAGGTATACTCCACAGGACGACTGATAAAGGTATTTGGAGCACACATCGTCAATACGAAGGCATACAGCAGGATTTCCCATATTTCCGTACGCAGGACCACTCGTTTCATGACATGCTTACCTGCCCCACTCCCTGAATACGCGAATCACAATCGGTATTCTCAACAACTCCGTACGGGTTATCTTGTGGTAGACTTTTAAATTGCCCTCATAACTTTCTTCTTTCTTCGATGAACGCACGATGAGACAGAGAGAACCATGTTCCAGACTGACAGAAACGTAATCCTGCGGCAAAGTGCACTGTACTGCGAGAATCTTGCCTTCCACCTGGGAGTGGATCTGCCAGCAGTATCGCCTAAAGCCCGACGGCTCCTGGAATTCTACCACTAAGAAACTCGGTCCTTGTACAAGTGGACAAATCCTCTTTCCTTCAACGACACCAACCAGGCGATATGTTTTGTTTGCCGCCCTCACTGTGAAAGGTAGTATCACTCGCTGTTCAAAAGATCTCTCGGGGTCCTCAGGGGTTACGCCGATCGGCAGGTCTACGGTGGTGTTAACTAAAAGGACACCCCCCGGTGGAATAACAGTCTGGTTCAAATGTATCTGAGTACATCCACAAGATTGCTGAGAGGAGACAATATGCCATGAGACTTCATCCGTGTTTCGAAAGCTCCATTCGACATGCACGGGAGCCCTTCCAAGAACGATGCCTACATCTTTTCTGGCAACAAGCGTCGCCTCCTCATACAGCGCATCTCGCCACTGCCGGTACCATAACGCGCCTCCAGTCCCCACAATCGCTGCAGCTATTGTTAAGAAGGCCGGAGGAGGTTTCCTCACAGGCGACGTCGCCTCCTCTGATGCATTTTCCACACCACATAAGAGAGTATACCTGTCACTGCCAGCGCCCCCAGTGCAAGCACTCTTTGGGGATGTTTCGTAACCGATGGCTTCCCGTAGGGATAGAGTTGGTTGCGAAAGTGGTCATCTACCCAAGCACTGGAGGGGAAGGGTACGGTAAACAGTTTCTCGGGCATTGGCGTATTGATAGCAGACGGTTCCACGGTAAAGGAGGACTCTCTTGCCAGGATATAACCTGATGAAACCCGTCTGTCACCTGTTTGGGCAAGACTAAAATACTCCTCGAACTTACCAGAGGTGGGGAACCATACTCCGTTCGAATATTGCCATTTGTCAGCGTCCCACACTTTGATGCTATCCTCACCCACCCACACTGCCCGCACACAAATCAGGTCCTTGGGGATACTGAACCACAACCATACCCGTTCATTGGCAGGTGCGTCCTTACGCTGCATCGAAACAACATAACAGCGCTCTCCCCATGGTGCTGTAGCGGTACCTTGAGCGGTCGGTATGAACGAAGCACTGAGCCTTTTGCCGCCATGATGGCAACCACCGAAAACATATTCCCAAAAAGAGGGCTGCTTCCCCGGCGGCACTAAAGGGGGTTGGAGATGCATCGCCAGCAATAGAAGCCATTCGCTGTCGCACTCCAAGAACAGTACTTCGATAACCTCCTTCGTTGGGGGGGCGACAACGACACGATGCGTGTAACCGAGATAACCTGTACTGTACACTTTGATGAGCCGTTCCATTCCGCACCCTGCCTCTGCAACGTCGCCAAAAGCACTGTTGGCTAACTTAGCCTGATAACCCGCTTCGTGCCTCTTTACTCTTACCCAGCTTTTTTCTACGTCAATCCACCACTCCGCGGTGGACCAATCCACTAATGGTTTGTCAGTGCGCGTTGCGCCAGTAAGCACGCTCCCTGAAGGGGCTTCAACCTTTTCCAGTATCCTCAACATGGCACGCTGCTCCTGCACGTGACTGACGTAAGCAGGGTAAAACAGCTGATGGGTTTTTACCCGCACGTGCAATGTCCTTAGACGGCATCGGTTGGACTCCGCCGACCGAATAAGCCGCATCGCGCTAGAGGGGGAAGGGGGGGACTGTCGCGCAAGCGAACGGAGCTGGAGCACTTGCTCGGCACTGCAGATTGGGTGCACATACCGGGGACGCCATTGTGACTGTATGTGCGTCCATATCGTCCATCCACCCGCAGCTATAGCAGCTGTGATTATTGCTATTCCAATCCGCCAGCGCCGCACTGTTGACAGCCCCCCTTCCACAATTAGGGATCACACCCCTGTATATATCCGTCTTCTAGTATCTGCGCAGGCCCTCCACACCCCGGCACGTTGTAGGTTACCCAGTATCCGCAGGACTTCCAGTGGTAGTAGCAATCTGGCTGCTTGGGGTTTTGTTTCAAGTAGCAACGGGGCCAGTGGTTGCCGGACGAGATGAAACGATAGCTCTTGTTGTTGGGTATGCAAACACGAACCCGAGTGGCAACCCCATTGATCGAAACATACACCCAGAAGCAGAGCTGTCCTGAATAGGTAACACAACCAGTAGTTCGGCATTCTGCAATATAGCTGGGGTTGCAGGTGTCTGCCGGATGATGGTTGTTCGCTGGGGGATGTCCAGGTGGCGGTACAGGATCCAAGTATCCTGGTGCAGCTAAACCAGGGAGCACCCAGGTAGTTACTACGGCGAATGCGCTAGCCAAAATGCATACACGGCTTAATCGTTTCGTCATTGCGAGGGTCCTCCTTTGAGAGTATTCTAACCTTATTCTACTCTGTCCCCCCCCCGCGTCAATACCTAAATTTTGCCATTTTTGTACCCAATTTGTACTAGACGGAGCGTTTAATAACCCTAGCAGGCACGCGATATACACTAACTGCGCCACGTTCTGCGCACCAACCCGCAGCCGCGCATTCGCCAGATGACGGCGGATGGTCTGCTCAGCACAATGGCGACGACGCGCCGCCCCGCGCACACTGCCCGTCTCCACATACGCCTGCAACGCCTCTACCTGAGCCGGCGTCAAGACGGGAGGCACCGCTACCACCGCGTCCGCAACGCATGGCTTCACACACACGCTCATCTCCTCGCCGTCGCGCAAAGACCGCAACACTCTTTCCCGCAACACTGTGTCAGGACAGATTACCCACACGGTGGGCATACGGGATACCTCCTGCTACATAACGCCGCTGATAGCATAAAACAGGGCGTG
Organism: Armatimonadota bacterium; assembly: GCA_049969495.1. Classification (GTDB taxonomy): domain Bacteria; phylum Armatimonadota; class HRBIN16; order HRBIN16; family HRBIN16; genus HRBIN16. The sequence goes on along the minus strand of JBMFOT010000083.1, from coordinate 6,877 downwards.
CAGGTTGTCAAGGGTTCGAAGAAGTGCCCTGAAGGTACCCTCATCGGGCGCACAGGCTTGACCGTTGCTTGCATTCGCACAGAAGGTACATTATACTATGAACGAAGCTAAACAACCGCGAGGAGGCGATGAGATGGCATACATCCCTAAAGCGGTGGAACGAGCAGACAGGTATCGCGTGAAGGTCGAAGAGTATGTGCATTACCAGAGGCACGGTTTCCTGAAAGTAGAGGGCTTGCTTCCTCAGGAGGATGTGCGGAGGTTGCTGGACTGGGCGGAAAGCCGACGCCAGCCCCCACCGGTATCAGACCAGCCGGACAAGGCTCCTCTCGAAGCAGTGTTCAAAACGCAAACGCGCGTGCATCAGCTGCACCGTATCGACGCCACGGCGGAATGGGGGCTGTTGCATCCGCGCGTGCTGGATGTGCTGGAGGCGTTAATCGGTCCCGACGTGCTCGCTCTGCAGAGTATGCTCTTCTTCAACCCGCCCGGACTGGGCGGACAGGGCTGGCATCAGGATGCCTACTACATCACCACCTACCCCGACACCCTCATCGGCGCGTGGATGGCGCTGGACGCCGCCGACGAGCAAAACGGCTGCCTGTGGGTCATCCCCGGCTCACACTGCGAGCCTATCTATCCCCCGATTCACCCCTACGGACTGATGCACGCCGACGGCGCGTTCGATGACCTGTTTGAGGTGGAAAACGTCAGCCACCTCGACGACGAAGTAAACACATTGACCAAAGTGGTGCGCAAGTATCCCGACCCTATTCCCGCGCCGATGCAGCCGGGCGACGTGCTCTTCTTTCATGGGCACATCCTGCACCGCTCCTATCCGAACCGCACGCCAGACCGTTTTCGTCGCGCCTATGTGTGCCACTACTGCAACGCCCGCTCGTGGGTTCCCTGGAATCACGGCGAGCCGTACGAGGGCGATAGCGCGAACTACCTGCACATTCTGGCGCGTGGCAGCACCCACTTGCCGTACGCCTCACCGAAGTTCGGCACGCCGGTATACCTGCCCAAGCTTGCGGACGGGAACACCGGTGCGCCACCGCGCATGATGGGCATGGAAGATGGGATGATGGACAGCGTGCAAACGGCGGCAGACAGGGTATAATACTCGCGGAGGTACGCTGACGATGGCGATGGAAATACCGCCCTTTCCGCGAGCGGAAGGCGACCCGATAGTAAAATACCCGGACCCCATCCTGCGCCAGGTGGCGGAGCCGGTCAAACGTATTACACCCGAAATACGCCAGCTGGTTTCCCTGATGCGCAAGGCGATGCTGGACGCCAACGGTATCGGTCTCGCCGCGCCACAGGTGGGGGTGTCCATCCGGCTTCTACTCTATACCGATATGTCCGATGAGAAAAACCCGCAGGTGCATGCGCTCATCAACCCCGTCATCCTCAAGATGGCCGGCGAGCAGATAGAACCGCCGGAGGGATGCCTCTCCCTGCCCGGGCTGATTGGCAACGTACGCCGTGCACAAACGATATGGGTGAAAGCGGTCAACCTGCAGGGAAAGAGCATTAAATTCAAGGCAGACGGTCTCACCGCGCGGGTGATTCAACACGAGGTAGACCATCTGGACGGTATTCTCTTCATCGATCGCGCCGACCCCGCTACCCTCCGTTGGGCGACAGAAGAGGAAAAGGAGAAGGAGCGAGAAGCGGTCGCCGTAGGCAAATGATGCGACGGGTGCTCTTCTTCGGCACGAGCGAGTTCGCCGTGCCTTCTTTACTTGCCTTGCTGAAGGCGGGCTACGAGCTGCCGGTAGTGGTCACCCAGCCCGACCGCCCTACCGGCAGGCACTTGCGTTTACAGCCCACCCCCGTGCGCCGGGCCGCCGAAGAGCAGGGACTCACGGTGTGGACGCCTGAAAAGGTGCGCCGTCCCCACTTTCTGGAACAGGCACGCGCCCTCTTACCGGACGTGATAGTGGTGGCGGCGTTTGGGCAGATTCTGCCCAAAGCGCTGCTGGAGATGCCATCCAGCGGATGGGCAATCAACGTGCACGCTTCCCTGCTGCCCAAATATCGCGGCGCCGCGCCCATCCAGCACGCCATCCTGAACGGCGAAACCGAAACGGGCGTAACCATCATGCAGATGGAACCCACGCTGGACACCGGACCTATCCTCTCGCAACGCGCCTGTCCCATCCTGCCCGATGATGACGCAGGTACGCTGGAGGCGAAATTAGCGGAACAGGGCGCGCAACTGTTGATAGAAACCCTGCACGCGCTGGAACAAGGTACCGTCACCCCCCGGCCGCAAGACCATTCCCTTGCCACCTACGCCCCGCCGATTACCCGCGAACACAGCTTCATCCACTGGGAAGAGAGCGCGCACCAAACATGGTGCCGCGTGCGGGCCGTGTCGCCCAAGCCGGGCGCAGGCTTCTTCTGGAACGAGAAATGGGTGAAGGTGTGGAAGTGCCTTCCCGCCGACGAACAGACCGACCAGCTGCCCGGCACGGTGCTGCGGGTGGAGAAAGAGTCGGTGACGGTTGCCTGCGGTGGAGGTACGGCGTTACGGCTACTGGAGGTGCAGCCCGAAAGCCGCCCCCGCATGAGCGCAGGCGATTGGGCAAGGGGAGCGAGGCTGCGAAACGGCAGCATGTTAACCCTCTTCCACGCCGTTGAAGGCACAGGCGAAAGCGCAGGCTAGTCATCTCCAATCGCGCCGAAGTTGCTCACCAGCACCCCGAAGTCAAACAGCGTCACCTCCTCATCCCCATCTAAATCCGCCTCCGGGTTCCAGTTGCTATCACCGGGCATGCTCCCAAACGCCGACACCAGCGCACCGAAGTCAAACAGCGTCACCTCGTTGTCCCCATCGATGTCCCCGTTCACCAGCGAAAAATGCGCCACACCACCACCCGCGATGGACACACTCGCCAGCGTCTGCCTCAGCCAGTGTGACGCCTTCGCCGACAGGTCATACACCCCATCTAACGGAGCCACCAGCGAATACGCCCCCGATGCGCTCAACGCCAGCGTGTGCACCTGCAACGGGCTGAGACTGCCCGGTGCACGTATCTGCAACTCCACCGGTATGCTGGCAGGGTTGCCCCCGAAACTGAGCAGGTTCACCACCCCGCTGAGCGTGGTGTAGCGCACAAACCAGAAGCCGTCGGTGAGGTCAAAATTGCCTCCGGTGTGCAGGGGGCTGGCTCCCAACGCCACCGGTTGCCCGATGGTGCTGCCCAGCGAGAAGTTGCCTCCGGTGCTGAAGGTGACGCCTCCGCCTGAGATGACGCTCCATGAGAGGTCGTAGTCTCCTCCCGATTGGGCGAAGGCGTTAGCCAGCATGAAGGTTGTCAGTGCCAGAATAACGATGGTGCGTTTCATGTTTCGTTTCTCCTTTCTCTTTTGTGTACCTCTTCAACCTCTCCCCCCCTCCCCTCTCCTGCGAGGAGGGGGGGGAGCCTCGCATCGTTCGCCCCCTTCCCCCCCGTATACGGGGGAAGGGGGGATAGGTCTCACTGCCTCACCTGCTCAACAGGAGCCACCTCGCGCTCCGGTTCGGGATGGTAGTGGATGCCCAGCTCCTTTGGCTGACCGTACAGTTCCGGATTCAGGTATTTGCCCTTGATGGCGTCCTCTTTCTCCTGAGTCGTCTGGTAGCCGTACTCCTGCACCCAGCGGTCGTTGCGGATAGCTTCCACGCGCCAGGAGACCTTCACAAATGGCTTGCTCGTGCGGATGACGAACTGGTTGTTTTGAATTTCTCGCACCACTTTCGCCAGCACGAAGTCGTTGCTGCTGTCGATCACCGTAAGGTGATAAGTGGGATCGCGATTGATGCTTTCAAAGTAGTCGGGCAGCTGCACAGTGGCGTAACCCTGCGCGTCGGTGACAACGTTACCCCGGTAGAGGTTGTACGGTTCGGGACCCTCTGCGCTGTAGTGGTTCAGGAAGGCGTTTTCGGGGTTCAGCGGATGGTCAATCTGGAACGCCTTGGTTCCAGAGGCGGCAAATCTGCCCTGCGAGAAAACGCCGAAGCCGCTGGAGCTACTGCTCTCACCATACACGCCGTAGGTGGTGCCGCTGGCGGCGGTTGCCCAGCCCGTTACGCCCGTGCCAGAGGTGCTGGCGCTCTGACCGTACACGCCGTAGGTACTGCCACTGGCGGCAGTGGCAGTACCGGATACGCCCTTGCCCGAGCTGCTGTTGCTCTGTCCTCGCACACCGTAAGTGATGCCGAACGTGGCGGCTGCATAACCCAATACACCCGTGCCGGAGCTGCTGTTGCTGCTACCCCACACGCCGACGGTGGTACCACTGCTAGCGGTGGCAAAGCCGACTACACCAGTGCCGCTGGTGCTGCCGGATGCCTTGAGCATCCCCTGATAGGCGAAAGGCTGTTGCGCCAGCAAGTTGCCGCTGCAGACAACCAGCGCGCACAATGCCAGCACTACACGTACCGTGTGCATGTAAATTGCTCTCCTTCCCGTAGGGTGATTGTGGTCAACAACACGCAGCGGCTCAAGAGGCGGAAGGTGAGAGAACGACAAGGGTTCACACATCCCGCTGGAGATGACCATCACGTCCTGTTGACGGATACATCTTAGCATAAGAAAGCTATACGACCCCATGCGTGCTGACTAGCACACCTCAGATGCGGGAGGACAGGGTAACCTGTCCTCCCGTGCAGTGGGTACGAGCAACGCCCCATTATTCGGGAAGATGAACGAGCGGAGCCATCTCCGAAGGCATTTCTTCCCCGGATGGGTAGGGGAAGTGCTGTCTGCGGTGAATCACGCGCACGGCGAACTCATAGGTGAGGTAGCTGTGTATCCGGTGTGGTCGGGATACGTCCATTGCGTTCCCCCGGTAAGCCAGGCAGATTTGCTCCCCTGACCCCCGCTGTCCAGATGACCAGATAGCTGGAGATGAAGGTGCCGTTCTCTAGACATACTCCAAAGGGGGTTACCTCCGACACCGTACTGCTCAGCAGGACCTTCACTCCCATCTGCTCCAGCGTGCGCCGGCTGTAGGCAGAAGACGCCGGAGAGAGGTGACCAAGCAGGCGTTCGCTCGCCTCGACAAGCACGATACGTATCTCGTCGGGCGCAATCTCTGGGTAGTCGCGCGCCAGCACATGCCTTTTCAGCTCCGCTAGCGCACCAGCCAACTCGACCCCTGTCGGTCCCCCACCGACGACAACAAAGGTAAGCAGCGCTTGCCGACGTGCTGAGCTTAGCGTGCTCACAGCCTCCTCCATTGCGCTGAGTATCCTGTCCCGAATGGCCATGGCATCACCCAGCGACTTCAGCGAGACAGCGTACTCACGCACGCCCGGGATCCCGTAATCGTGCGAAGTACTCCCGAGCGACACCACCAGGTAATCGTAAGACACGGACTTGCCGTCTACCCATACCCGTTTATCTACCGGGTCTACCGAATCCACGTTGCCCATCAGAAAACGGGCATTGGGGTAGCGGCGTAACACTGCGCGGATAGGCCAGGCGATCTGAGGAGCCTCCAGACCGGCGATTGCCACCTGGTACAACAGAGGCTGGAACAGGTGATAGTTGTTTCTGTCTATCAAGGTCACCCGCACGCTCGGGTCGCGCACGAGATGTCTTACCGCACTCAAACCACCGAACCCTGCGCCGAGCACTACCACATGCTTCGTGTGCATTTTCCACCTCCTGATTGGCACAGGGAGACAAGCGCATCAGGCTCAAACATTTATCCATACTAATTATACCCTCTGAGGATACATAATGCATCCGTTGGACCATCCTGGGAACTTTTTGCAGCTATATAGATGTATAGAAGCATAGATGAATATCTTATAGACCAAACAGGCTTTAGAAATGGACGACTCAGCACTGGTGCGCATAGCCAAGGCGATTGCCGACCCAACGCGCTTTGCCATCCTGAAGGCGATAGCCGCACACGAAGAGGTCTCGTGCGGGAAGGTGGCAGAGATGTTTCCGATTGCTCAGGCTACTGTTTCGCATCACCTGAATATGCTCGTGAACGCCGGGCTGGTAGAGATGCGCAAACAGGGTCAACACCACTACTTTCGCCTGCGAAAAGAGGCAGTGCAGATTTTCGGTGAGCAGTTATTGCGTTCGCTAGCTGGAGAGCCGTCAGCCCCTCAGGCAGTCACCGCGCGCGAGGCGCGCGAAGACATACATCTAGTAGAAGGAGGAGGATGAGACCATGCACACACGATTCAGCCTGTTGATCCTGGTCGCGGGTTTGTTCGGCACGCTATGGGCACAGCCTGTTGCTGCACAGACCTACCAGATTGACCCCGTACACACCTCGCTGGTGTTTCGGGTCAAGCACATGGACACCGCGTACGTCTATGGTCGTTTCAACCAAGTCACCGGCTCTATCACCGTGGATGAGCGCAACCCTGCACGTAGCTCGGTTGCGATTGAGGTAGATGCTAACAGCGTCTACACCGCCAACGAGCAGCGCGATAATCACCTGCGCAGCCCAGACTTTCTGAACGCTCGGCAGTTCCCCACTATTACATTCAAAAGCACCGAGGTGCGTCGGGTGAATGCCAACACCTTCCAGGTGAAGGGCAATCTGACGATGCGCGGAGTCACCCGTCCCCTCACCGTCAACGTCACCCTTACCGGCAAAGGCAGGAACCCGCAGGGGAAGGAAATCATCGGCTTTGAGACCACCTTTACCATCCGGCGTAGCGAATTTGGTATCCGCTACGGACTGCCTGCCTTGGGTGACGAAGTGCGCATCACCCTCAGTGTCGAGGCGGGCAGGTAAACAGGAGAAAATCATGAGCTTCTTCGCACAACAGCTGTGGTGGGGGGCGGTGCTCCCCGCGGCAATCACATTGTTCCTTCTGGCAGTCAGCTGGCGTGCGTGGCGCAGGGAGGGG
>JBMFOT010000082.1:0-12452 GCA_049969495.1 Armatimonadota bacterium | reverse complement strand
AAAAGACGGGCGCGTGGTACAGGTTCACCGCTTCAGCGAAATAGCGCACTCCTGCTTGCGCAAGAAACATCGGCAGGGTACCTATCGATGTGGGCACATCGGTGAGGTTCGCCGCCTGTACCGCTCCAAGCCCGCAGGAGCGCGCCAGCGCCTGTGCTCGCGTGACGACCCGTACCATCTCCTCGCCGGAACACAAGCCGGTAAGCATATTCAGGTAAAGCCCCTGTAAGCCGATGCGCCCTTCGCGGATACGGGGAACCAGCTTCTGCCGGAACACCAGAGGATGCTTCTGGCGAAAGAGGAACGCCTGGTAAGCCACCTCGAGGTTCCACTTGAAGTGTGGGTTCTCGTCGCAGATGCGACAAGCGAGCAGAGTGTTTTCGTTGTGCCGCTGAAACACCCGCTCCTGCCAATCGGTGTAACCGATATCGGTATGACTGGAAGGAGCCACAAAGAGCTTCCAACGTCGTCCAGGGCGCCCCTCAAACTCGATAGCCCACTCTTTGTCGACGGCTCGCAAGAACAGGCGAAGCTTTCGCGGCTGCTCTGGCGGAGGAATGAGCAGGTGAAAAGCATTCTCCCCCGGCCTCAGCGTAATCCGCTGAGTGCTATCGCCGATTCCCTCAACACCTGCCTCCACTTCGCCTTCCAGTCCGGTATTGTTCAGCCGCACCCGCACCGCCTGCTTGAGGTCACCGTTCACGCGGCGGAAGAGCATCGTTGTCTCGGCAGAGAGGTCGGTCAGCATCGGCCTTTCCGGCAGTGCCAGCCCTGCTTCCAGTGTGAGGGCATCGTAGAGCAACCAGCTGCCTTCCAGCACGGTCAGGGTGATAACGTTTTCTCCCGCCTGCAGGTGGCTGCGAGAAAAGAGGAAAGAGAGCGTGTGCTTGCGTCCGGCGTTGGGGTCGGTCAAAGAAGCATCATTGCCGCCCGCTGGCAAACGGAACCGGCACGAGTAGTGGTCGTTAATGCGAACCTCCAGCAGGGGCGGAACGGAATAGTGTGTGTTCACCAGATGAAGCGTGAAACGACAGACGCCCTCTGGCACCTCGTTGAGCGGGAAAAGGATGCGAAACGGATGCTGGCGCGAACCCGCCCAGACGTCGGCGGGGCCGGGGTGGATGTAGCTCCAGTTTCTGCCGGGGTCGCTTTGCCCCACCCGAAATTGCACATCGTCGGGGAAGAGCCGAAGATATTCGGTGTGTCGCCCTGCCAGCGCGAACTCGCGGTAGTCTCCATCAGCCACGCCGATTTGCCAGAGGAACGCCTGTTTCACCGGGACAATCCTCCCCTCACTCCCAATAATACATCCGTGCCCCGCTCAGGCGCAAGCGCCACCATCCACCTTGCCGCACCGGTTGCACCGCAGGCACATCGCCGTCTACGCAGCGCACCCATTGGGGCATGGGGAATCGGGAGGCGTTCAGGTCTATCACAAAATCACCCTCGCGTGGGTAGACAATCAACGACCAGCCTGGCCCTTGTCGGCGAATCAGCACGCTGCCGTTGGTGCGCACCGCCCCGAAGTCTATCACCTTTCCCTCTTCGTTGAGGTGACTGCGGTACAGTGCCAGCCGATACTCACCCGTGTTACTTTCGGGCACGAAGCGGATGGTCTTTCCTCCGTCGCTCACCTGCAGTACGCCCAGCAAAACACGTCCGTGACGGTCCACCTCACCCTCCAGATTCACGCGCCCGCCTCCGCCCGGCGCATACAAGCCGATGGTCCACTGATAATCACCATCGGGGATGCCTTCGGGCACGGTCACAGTATATCCGCCATCCATTACCTCTTCGCCTCGTCTCCACCGACTGGTCGGCTTGGGCAGGGGATGGTCTTGCTGGAACTTGATGCCCTCGTCCCAGGGTTCCGGTGGGGGCTGGCTGAAATGCACGAAGCAGAAGTAATCCCTATCCAGCGTATCATTGACCCGCCAGCGGTAGGTGACGCGGAAGGCGCGCGTGCCTATCTGCTCGAAATGCGCTACCTCCGGTCGGATGCGTTTGATTCCGCTTATGTTCCAGTGCTCGAAATGTCGGGCGTTGGCAAACAGGCTGTCGGCGGTTTCCGCGTGATCTACCACCACGCCCTGTCGCAAGGCGGTATAGGCGGTCACTCCCGCTCCCGTTGCCAGCCAGCCAAACTGCGGTAAAGTGACGGTGCCGGTACGCAAGGGCTCCTTTGCACTATTTGCCACCACGGTCAACCCGCTGTCGTAGCGCACACGCACACGCTGCCAGTTGCCCGCTTTGGCAGCAGTGGTACTGTCCACCCATCTGCCGTCCACATGATACTCTATCTGCAAAGGCCTGGCGGTGGCGTATCGCGCCATCACGGGCGTCAACAAGTGGTGTTCCAGCCAGGCGTAGGGTATCAGGTTCCACACCGCGCCGCCGAGGAACCCCGCGTGCCCGTACGCTACCTCTTGCATCCGGTACTGGTCCATCACGATCATGGGAGGTACGCTACCCCATTTGGCATCGCTCCACCAGCGTTCATAGTAGCCCATGCCGTGATTGAACTGCAGGGGGTGTATCTTCAACAGGTCAAAATCCACCGCCAGCGGGGCGTGCAATCCCTGCCCCCCGCTCCAGCCGGTGCCGAACTGCGCCTCCACACCGTCCAGACAGCCGCTCCAGTACCAGTGGTTATTGCCCTCGCCGAAGACGGGACCGCCGTGCGTCTTGCGTTCGTACTCCCACAGCGCGCGGTGCACCTCCCACACGCGCCGGAACATGCCTGCTCCCTCCTCGCCCGCCCGCATGTCCACGTGGAACCAGGGCGGAACCGCCGAATGTACGTCCAGATAACAGGCGTTGGTGCCGTAGCGACGGTGGATTTCGGGGGACTGGGTAGCGGCGAGGCGCAGGATGGCGTTGGGCTTCACCGCAAAGGATTGTATCTTGGTGCCTGGGTTGTACCATGCCAGTTGTTTGTTGCCCTGCGAATCCAGAGCGATGTCGTCGTCATCGTAGTGGTCGTAGTTGGGGTAGTAATCCACGTAGTTTTCGTGCAAGGCGACGAGATAGCCCAGCTTTACCCCCGTTTGCACCAGCACCTTCATGCCTTCGTCGCCGCCCAGTTCCGCCATGGCGGGAATGTGCATGGGCAAGGCATTGTCGTAACCGCTGCGCTGCCACACGTGGATGAGCGCGATACACCTGTCGATGCCATACTCTTTCAGCCGCTCGAAGTCACGGGCGATATCCACGAACCGCCCGCCCCAGATATCCAGCACTATCTTATCACCCACCTGCTTCAGGAAGGGCGAAGGCGGGTTGGGGATGTTGGGAAGCACTTCAGCAGCGTGCCACGCGGCAGTGAACACCACGCGCTCGCGCAGGGGATTGCGGCTGCCATCGGTCAACACACCGTAGTGCGCCCGTAAGCCGTCGTGGCTGGTGGCGTGGCTATGTGTCCAGTCCAGCTGGGCGTTTACGAACAGGTTCTCGGCGGGGAGATAGAACACCTGGCCTCCGTAGTAGGGCGTGGTGACCTGCTTGCGTCGAAGCACGGGCCCCCAGCCGCCTGCATCGAACCGTGTCACGCCGGGGCGATCTGCCTCCAGAGTGAGGATGAGGCTTTTGTGGAAGAGGCGCGCCGTGATGCGCACAGTCACGCCCGCTCTGCCCACCACGTAGCGTCGGGTGCACACCACCGAGTCGCCGCGCTGCTGCCACTGCGCGCTGCTGGTGGGGTATTCCACCACCCATTGCAAGCTGGCGGCGCTCGCCAGAGGAACCTGCACTGGGGTGTCGCCTTTCATCTGTGCCCACAGGCTCCACTCGCCCAGCGGGTTCGAGCCATTGGGGGATGGCTTGCGCCAGCGATACTCCAGCACGCCGTCACCACCCTGGTATCGGAACACTGCGATGTCCCCCCGCATCTCCACCGTGTTTTTGTGGGCGAACGCACTGCGCGGAGCCACCGTGCCGTTGGGCGCAGAGTAGAGATTGGACAGTTTCAAAAGGGGCGGTGCCGGACGCTGGATGATTCTGGGCTGGTACCCCTCCAGCACCAGCTCGCGCTCCGCCCACAACGAGAAGTCGAAAGAGGGGTTGTCTCTGGGGCCCGGGTCGGTTTCAAATCGGATGGTCACCGTCTGTCCGATGTACGGCGAGAGGTCAATGTGGAATGGCTTCCATTGTGCGTCCGCTCGATGCTCTTCCATCACCTTCTTGCCGTTCACGAAGATCCGGAAGGTCGTCCCATCCGATCTATCCACGATGTCGGGGCGCATGGCGGTGAATCCGCGCAGGAACGCACTCTTTGCCCTGGGCAGCTGGAAGGTGAAGGTCTGGAAGGCGACGCCCGTGCCACCGCGCCAGGGGCAGTGTAGCAGAAACGCCTGCTTCCCGTTGACCACGCCCGCAGGTTGGCAGGCGACGCCTGTACGCTCCTCAAAGAATCCGCTCCAACCCGTGGGGAACAGCTGTTCCGGCTGTCCTCGATAGGCATAGCCGAGCGTATACAGCCCGATTTCGTCCAACCTCATGACCGACGCATCGGGTAGAATGGGTTTTGACAGGAATGCATTTTGCATGACGATGCCTCCGCCCGTTTATCGAAGCGTCACTCCCTGCGTTCGCCACGATGGCTTTCTCTCCTGCATTGCACGACCTGTGGATTCCTTACCACTACCCAATTTGTGCACGATAGTGGTAGAATCGTGCTGGAGTTACAGGGTAGCACGGTCACCGCCGTATACAGTCACGGCAACAGTCTGGTGGCGCGCAACGGCGAGGTGGTGTTGGCAGACGGCTTGGGCACCACACGGGCGACGGTGGACAGCGCTCAGGCGGTGACTAGCACGTTGACAACTGAGGCGTTCGGGAACCCGGTGGCTCAGTAGGGCAGCAGTGCGAACCCGTATCGTTTTGCGGGCGTATGGGGTATCGGGACGACGGTGATGCGGGTTTGCTCCACGTCGGCGCACGCTACTATGACCCGTAGGTAGGGCGGTTTATCTCGCGCGATGCGGTGCTGAGCGAGCATCCGTATCTGTATTGCGAGCACGAGCCGGTTAACGCGGTGGATCCGAATCGGCTAAAATGCTGCTAAAGCCGTCCTCTCTTTGCGTCGGTGCGGTTGCCATCCGCCATTCGTCCTTACCGGTTATTCACCTCGCCACGCGCTTCGGCTTCGATCAGACGCTGTACACGAGTCACATCGCGCGGAGCGAACGCCGCCGCGCCGATAAGGAGCAGAATACCCGCTAACACGTACACCACCGCCGCGGAAGAGATTGCCGTGCTCAGGCTACTCTTTTGGGCAATCCAGCCGATAATCACCGGCGCACTACCACCGCCGAGCCATCCTACCAGATTCATCAATCCGGCAGCGGTACCCCGCGCCTCCGGGCGAATGACGTCGTATACCGAGGCAAAGATATTCGCATCATACAACCCTTTGAAGAGCCCCCAAAAGGTCAACGCGAGGATTAACCCAACTATCTCGGTGGTTTGCCCGCACCACACCACGAAGACGGAACCGCCGAATACGCCAAGTGCCTGCACCATCATACGCCCGCCAGGAGTGCGCCTGCGCAAAGTATCGGCAAACCAGCCGCCTAAGGGCGAACCAATCATGCTTGCCAGCTGAACATAGAAGGTGGCGGTGAAACCGGACATCGCCAGGCTCATGTGGAACTTCTCGTACAGAAAGCTGGGCATCCACGACAAAAGCACCAGCGCCACAAAGTTCGCACAGAGAAACGCAAGCATCAACATCACGGCGGTCGGGGTGCCTAAAACCACGCGCAGGAACTCCCCAAGCGGCATCCGTTCCCGGGTCCGCGCTTGCTCGGTCGCTCCGATTTCCTCAAAATCCGCCGCGCCTCGTTTCGGTTCTACCAACAACCTATGAAGCACCAAACCCAGCAGAATGCCCAGACTGCCAAACACGATAAACGACCATCGCCACCCATAATGTTGACCAATCAACCCCGCGAAGAAACCACCTGCGATGGTACCCACGTAGACGCTCGTCTGGTGCAAGCCCATTGCACGCGAGCGGGTGCGCTTGCTATGATAGTCGCTGATGAGCGACATGGACGCGGGGAAATAGAAGGTTTCTCCCAATCCTTCCGCCGCTCGCCAGAAGAATAGCTGCGCAAAGTTGCGCGAGGTGGCGGTTAATACGCAAATCAGACTCCAGATGTGCAACCCTCCAAGGATAGCCGCTTTACGTCGCACCCTGTCCACAATGTTGCCTGCAAATGGGGCGGCAAGACCGTACACCCACGCAAAAGATGACCCTAGCAAGCCTTTCTGTACTTCGCTCAAGCCCATCTCTTTCTGCAGCAGCGGGAACACCGAGAAGATAGCCTGCCGGTCGGCATAATTAAAGAAGGCAATCCACCACAGCATGGCGACTACCCACCATTTGTACGAAGAACCTACTTTTGCGGTCTGTTGCATGGTATCTCCCTCCTGATCGCAGACAGTCTGTATCCTACCACACGCGCCTCTCCTGTACGCTCAATTGACCGGTGCGCACGCGCTCGCGCAGGTCGTCGGGAATGAACGCCAGATAAATCTGACAGATACCCGTCCTGTCCGAGTTGAACAGCACCATCCGCCCGTCGGGGCTGAACTGCGGATGGGGATGAGTCCACTGCGGATGCCCCTGCGAACTGCGCGGATAGCATAGCGGGCGATAACGCCCCGTCGGCACGTGCACCAGCTGCAGCCCCTCGTCGGGCCAGTTGGTATCGGAAACAATCCATTCGCCGTCTAGCGTGGAGGCGGAGTGCCAGAAGTATGCCCCCTGCGCGATGGTGGTCGGTTGCCCCTCTCCGAAACCGATGTGCACCAGCGCGCGGTCAGGCGGAAGGGCGCACCCCTGCACGCGCTCGCTCCTGCCCAGAAAGGTGCAGTGCGCGAAGTCGTAGCTGCTGGTGTACACGCCTCTCTCCGTGCCGTTGTCGTCCAGCAGCAGCCACGTCTTCTTGCCCTCGCGCCTCTGCCATACCAGTAGCCCCGTGCCACCCGGGCTGGCGGAGTGTAGCGCAAGGTTCCCCTGCTCCTCTTCGGCGATGAGCGTCGCTTCCGAGCCGTCGGTGCGAATGCGCACGATACCGCTGGTGTCGTGTGCGGTAACTACCTGCGCGAAATAGTAGAGCCCATCGGGAGAAATGGCTCCGGCGCCCATGCTTGCCACGCCGTGCGGTGCGAGTATCTCCTCCTCGCGGAAGGTGTTAATATCCACTCTCCACAGCGCACCCTGTCGGTGGAAATACGCGCAGTCATCCTGCGGCGACATCACGAAACCCGCCGCTCCCTCGCACTCGGTGAGCTGCGTCAGATTCGTGCCGTCTGTATCCACACGGAACAGGTCCCAGGGGGCATCTCGCCTCGCCTCACGCTGGGAGATGAAGAGGAAGGTCTTCGAATCGCCGGTGAAGTTCCGCCCGTAGTAGGGCAGTGCCATGCTCATGGTGGGGAAGCTGGTCACCTGCATCAGGCGCACACCCGTACGGGCATCTACGAACTCGATGCGCTCGTGGTTATACGTGGTTCCTTTCGCCATCTAATCCCCCTGAAGCACCCACTGCTCGTTGAAGTGGGCGTATTTGATGCACGAACCCTTGCCCGGCTGGCTCCAGCTGTAGGTAACATGCAGGCTACCGTCCTTCGCCTGAATGATGGAAGGATAGGAGTAGGAGCCCGCGCCGGGCGGGTCGTTTTCCAGATAGCGTTTCCACTTCCAGCTTTTACCCTCGTCGTCGGAGATGAGCACGGCGAGGCGATGTCTGCCCTGCTCGGTATCGTTGCATACCATCGCCCAGTGGCCGTTCTGCAGGCGGATGACCTCCAGACCGGAGCCGGGGTTCGGGATGTCGTCGTCCACCACTGGCGACCAGGTCATACCGCCGTCGCGCGATTCGCTGCGCATCACCCGCTGGGGAGGTGGTCCGTTATCGCGCATGTAGGCGACCAGCGTGCCGTCGCGCTTCTGTACCAGGCTGGGCTGTACACCCCCAGAGCTCACCAGCGGCCGGCTTGCCTGCCACGTCTTGCCGCCGTCGTCGCTGATTGCCATGATGGAGAAATCGAAGCCATCGGAGTAGAGCGGCACGATGATGCGCTTGCCGTCCAGCACGAAGGGATGCACGCGCGTCATCCAGCCCATTCGTCGAAAGTTCTTGTCTGCCGCGTTCTTGCGTCGCTCGGCGAGGTACGCCAGACCCTCCTCCCTGCGCTCCGGCGGCAGTATCTGGTCAATACGCTTTTCGTCCTCGTCGCACTGTTTCGCCACTATCTGCGCGAACTCGTCGCCCGGCTTGAGTATCAGGATGTCGCTGTGCGTCCAGCGGGGCGCGCCCGTGCCGCGTGAGTTGTCTGAAATCTGGTAGCGCAACAGAGCGGTCTCCCATCGGTTGGCGATAATCGCCACCCACATCAGCCACAGTCTGCCCTGCGGGTCCACAAACATGCACGGATTGCAGTCTGGGAAGCCGATGGTATCCGCCATCAGGAACCGCCCGCTCCACGTGCTTGCGCCTTTGCGTTTGCGCATCCCCTCTACCTTCACATCGTCGGCGGTGCGCTCGCCCGAGCCGTTATACCAGCACACCAGCAAGTCCCCGTTGGGCAGTTCCACAATACAAGAGCCGTGATTATGCCATCTTTCCGGCGGGAAAAGCAGTTGCGATTCGTAAAACGGCTTCTGCGCTCCCGCAGGCAGAACCAGTAGTAAGAGCAACGCCAGTGCACCTCCTGCCCGCATAGGTTGTTTCCTCCCCCGCTAAGTCTCTAGGACAATCAGAAAGGGATTGCCGCTGTTACGAAATCCCTGACCTGTGTTCGCCACGATCCCTTTTTCTCCTGTGTTGAGCACACGATTTTCCATCGACCGGACGGTTGCGCTCTATCACGACCGAAAACGGACCTCGCTACTCTGGAGGGCGAACCTCCTGGTGAGCTGGTTTAGCCTCCACCCCAGCCCTCCCCGCAAGCGGGAGGTCAGGAGGGGGTATTTCGTACGGCTCGGCAGGAGCCTCGCCCTCCAAAGGGTGAGACGTGACGCATCACTACCCTCCAAACATGGCACAATCGGCATATGCAGGATGATGCTTCCGCAACGGCGAACCAATGCAAGGAACAACGCAGGGAGGCAGAGGAACATGAACACCTATCGCTGGACAGTGTTGTTGATAGTAGGCATAGCTTTGTGGCTGGCAGGCTGCGCAAAGAGAGAGACCGCTACTACCACCACAACCCAGACCCCTTCAGGCGAGAAGAAAGTGCGCATTGTGCTTATCACCAACGGCAACTCGCCCTTCTGGGACCCGATGGAAGCGGGGATGAATAAGGCAGCGAAGGACCTGGGCTGTGAAGCTACCTCGCGCCGCCCGACAACCGACTCGCCCGCTCTACAGCGCCAGATTATCGAGGAGTATCAGGCGCAGAAAGTGGACGGCATCGGCATCTCGGTCATCGAGTCCGACACCATCGGCCCGATTATCGACGACCTGATGAACAGCGGTATTAAGGTCATCACCTTCGACTCGGACGCGGCGAACTCGAAGCGCATTGCCTACATCGGTACCAACAACTTCGAGGCGGGCAAGGCGGCAGGCGAGGCAGCGAAGAAGCTGTTGCCGGAAGGCGGCAAGGTGTTCGGTTTTGTGGGCAACCAGAACGCACCCAACGCCCGCGAGCGCATCGCCGGCTTCAAAGAGGCAACCAGGGGCACGAACATCGTGCTGGTGGATGTGTTCGACGACAACAAGGACCCCGCCAAAGCGCGCGCCAATGTGGAGAACGTGCTGCAGGCGCACAAGGACGTGAAGATGCTGCTGGGGTTGTTCTCGTATGACGGTCCCCAGATTGCGGCGGCGGTGAAAGAGGCGGGGATGCTCGGCAAGGTGAAAATCCTCTGCTTTGACGCCGAACCGGAAACCATCAACCACCTGAAGCGCGGCGAGATCGATGCCACTGTGGTGCAAAAGCCCTACGAGTTCGGCTACCGCTCGGTGCAACTGCTCTACAAGATAATCACGCTGGGCGATGTGCAGAAGGCGCTGAAAGAGTTTGAAGCCGAGTCGGGTTACAAGGTCGCGCCCGGCAACGTCATCGATACCGGCGTGGAGATTATCACCCCGCAGAACATCGAGGAATACCTGAAACGGCTGGAAGCGCTAGGGATTAAATCCTCGTAAGGGATAACCGATGTTTGGCTACTGGGCAGGACGCATTGTGCGTACGCGCGAGTTCGGCGTGGTGGTGGTGCTGGTATTGCTGGTGCTGTTTATCAGCTCCACCGAAAAAGGCGAGGCGTTTCTGGGGCCCATCAGTCTGCAGAACCTCTCTCGCCAGATTGCTCTGCTGGGCGTGTTCGCTATCGGCGAGGCGGTGGTGATTATCGCCGGAGGCATTGACCTCTCGGTAGGCACGTTGATCGGCTTTTCGGGTGTGCTGTGCACGTGGCTGCTGGCACGGGCGGGCTGGTCGCTGGGAGCGAGTATTCTGGCGGTGCTGGCGTTCTCGGCGGGAATAGGTGTGGTGCACGCCCTACTGATTAACCGCTTCCGCCTGTTGCCGTTCATCGTCACGCTGGGGTCGCTGTTTATCTTCCTGAGCGTGGGGCAACTGATGACCAACAACGTGCCTATCCCCGTCTCGCCACAGGATTCGCCCTACTCGGAGGCGTTCCAGTTTCTGGGCAACGGCAAGATATGGAACGTGCCGGTGCCCGTTTACGTTCTGCTGGCGGTGCTGGTGCTGGTTTCGGTGCTGATGCACTTCACCGTCATCGGCAGGCACATCTACGCGCTGGGCAACAACGAGGAAGCCACGCGCCTGTCGGGTATCAGCGTGTTGCGCACGCAGATGATTGCCTACGGACTGTGCAGCCTGCTGGCGGGGCTGGCAGGCATCCTGTACGCCTCCTACCAGCGGCAGGGCATCCCCGGAAGCGGACTATCGTATGAGCTCAAAGCCATCGCCGCGGCGGTGGTCAGCGGTTGTAGCCTCAGCGGGGGACAGGGCACGGTGGTCGGTGCGGTCATCGGCGCGGGGTTGCTCAACGTCATCCTCAGCGGTATCAGCTTCGTCATCCAGCAGGGAGCGTCTAACTGGGAAGGTACGGTGGTGGGCACCATTCTGTTGATAACCGCCGTGTTGAACCGCCTGCAACAACAGTGGGTGGCTGGCAGGAAATAACAAGAACTACCACATTCAACCTCACCTCCACCTATTGACAACTGACCGCATTCTCGGATAGAATAAATCGCGTTGGTTTGCGCAAAACTTGGTCTGAGGTGAGGAAACATCAGAACGGATCTGCGGATCAACGAGCGCATCCGGGCACGCGAGGTGCGCGTCGTGGACGAGAACGGCGTGCAACTGGGCATCTTGCCCACCCGCGAAGCACTGCAAATCGCGCAGGAACGCGGACTAGACCTGATAGAAGTCGCTCCTCAGGCTAACCCTCCCGTGTGTCGCATCATGGACTACGGGAAGTTTAAGTACCAGCAGGCGAAACGGGAGAAGGAAGCCCAAAAGAAACAGCATGTCACGGAAGTGAAATCCATCCGGGTACGCCCCGGAACGGACGACCACGACCTGGACTTCAAGCTGAATAATTGCATTAAGTTCCTAAAAGAGGGCGACAAGGTAAAAATTACGGTGCTCTTCCGCAGCCGCGAAATCACCCGTCCCGAAATGGGACACAAGGTGATGGAGTTCTTCTCCAACGGCTGTGCGGAGGTGGGAGTGGTGGAAAGACCTCCCACCATGGAAGGACGTACCATGACGATGGTGCTGGCTCCGAAACCGAAAGGCAAGTAGCGAGCAGACCGTTTATCGCACAAAACGCGAATGGGGGAGTTTTCCCCCATTTTTCACGCAGCACTCTGGCGAGGAGATGGTCACATGCCGAAACAGAAGATGAAAACGCACAAGACAGCAGTCAAACGGTTTGCCCTCAGCGGCAAGGGCAAGCTGATATGTCGTAACGCTGCCAATAGCCACATGTTCTTACACAAAAGTGGCTCGCGTAAACGCCGACTGGAGATCGAAAAAGAGGTCGATAAAGGCAACCGCTGGCGCATGAAGCGCCTGCTGGGAATCTAAGCGAAGGGGGATAACGAACCATGCCTCGTGTCAAACGCGGCACGATAACCCATAAGCGGCACAAGAAGATTATCGAACGGGCGGAAGGCTACTGGGGGCGCAAGAAGAACGTGTTCCGCCGCGCCAACGAGCAGGTGATGAAGAGCCTGCAGTACGCCTATCGCGACCGGCGCGTGCGCAAACGGCAGTTCCGCAGGCTGTGGATTACACGCATCTCCGCCGCCTGCCGCGCCGAAGGCTTGCCCTATAACCGCTTTATCGAAGGGCTGACCAAGGCGGGCGTTGCGCTGGATCGCAAGGTGATGGCGGACATGGCGGTGAACCAGCCCGACGCCTTCCGCGAACTGGTGCAGATTGCACGACAACACGCG
>JBMFOT010000081.1:0-12688 GCA_049969495.1 Armatimonadota bacterium | reverse complement strand
TCATATCACCCGCCTGCTTGTAACACTCGGCTGCGTTAGCATAATTCTTCACCTGCTCGTAACACTTGGCTGCACGGGTATAATCCCCGGCACGCTCGTAGCATCTTGCGGCATTAGCATCATCCTGAGCTTTTTCGTAACACCATGCGGCATAGGCGTAATCGTCCGCTTTCTCATACAAAATCGCTGCTTCGGCGTATTTTCCCTCGTGATCCTTGCGACGCGCCAGCTGTGCCAGCGAAGCGAACACCTCCGTGCTACGCACCCTCACAGGTTGTACCGATTTCCACGATTCCCACCATCCGTTATCTGCCTCTGACAAACTCGGTGGCAAAAAAGTGTTTTCGGTTTCTAACACAATCATCCCCCGTCGCGCTCGCGTCAGCGCTACGTACAGCCGCGAAAAAGCCTGTTGCCGGAGCACGGTAGACTGTTTCATCTGGTCATGCAGCCGACTGTAAATGCGGTATAGTGCCACCCGGTCGAACTCTAGACCCTTTGCCTCTTCGACCGTGCACACCAGCGCGCCGTGCTGGATAAGCTGCTGCACGTAGGGCTGACTCTTCTCGCTTTCATCCCACACCAGCACGACCCCCTGGTCGTCCAGCCAGCTCGCTATCCTCTGCAGGAAAGTCTGGGGGGCTTCGCGTAGCAACAGGCGGGCTGGGGGCAGACCCTCCAACAGCGCGGTGACATGATAGTCGGGCATTTCCTTCAGTCCGTACTTGTCCCTGACTCGTTGCATCTCCTGTTGCACAAACTGGGCAATCTGCCGGCTGTTACGCAGGTTCAGCTGCAACGAGCCTTGCTGAACGGTCACCGCCTGGGACAGTCGAGCCACCAGCCTCTTCCAGTAGAAGCCGGATGGACGCAAAGCCTGGAACGGGTCGCCGGTGAGGAAGATGCCGGCGTGGTATTTGACCAGCCGGATGAGCAGCATCCACTGCACTTCGCACAGGTCCTGAATCTCGTCGATATAGATGCCGTCGTACTGGGGCGCCAGGCTATCGCCGTCTTCCCACAGCCGGCGTGAAAGGTCTAACTCATCTTCTCCTCTCAGAAGAAACCAGGTCTGCAGGGCTTCGTAGATGGCGGCTCGCTCCTCTTGCTGTTGTTTGTGCTCCACGCCTTGCACGTATGCCTCTTTATCCATAGGTTTCTCAGTATGCCAGTTGAGCTGCCCCTTGACTGCGTCCCAGTATTCCGCCCACAGCACCTCCTCGTTCCAGAACTCCTTGTGCGCTTTGCGCCACGGTTTGAGCGGCTTGGGTACCGCATCGATTCTCCACTTCTCGATGGCTTCGAGGTATGCCTCATGAAACTGCCTGCGCCTTTCGTCGTAGCTCACCATATTTGTAAAGGGGAAGAAGCGGCGTAGCAGGTCTTCATAGCTCAGAATATCCACCCGCTGCAGCAGCTGCTTTCCACCGGGCAGGTGCTCGAAAAGCAGCCAGCACAATTTGGTGAGCGTCGGTGAGTAGGTCACTACCAGATACCTGCCCGCCGGGTTGGCACGCGCCTGACGGTACAAGTGATACAGCATGATGGTCGTCTTGCCGCTTCCGACTGTGCCGCTCAGCAGGAGCGGTCCGGGCATACGTACGAACTTCATCTGCTCCGGCAACAGGCGCAGCAGGAAATCCTCGTCGCTCTGCGCGATGTGCTGTATCTCCTCCTCGATGCGTTCGAGGTCGATCTCCAGAAACTCCTGAGCGTCGTACAGGCTCTCCTGCTCTGTCAGGATTGCCTGCTCCATCCACCACGCTTCGCCCCGATAATGGATTCGCACATACTGGGGAAGGACGTTCTTCGCCGTCTTCATGGCGGACTGCACCACCGAGATGGGCACGATGGGATACTCAGGCAGTTTGTTGATCTCCATCTCCTCCAGCACGCCCTCCGGGTGCAGGAAAGTTGCCAGATTGAGATGTTCCGCCTGCCGGAGCGATTCATACGAGATACGTCTGGCGGCTTTCAGCGCATCGTCGTGGTGGTCTACATCCCAGACCACCATCTGGTGGATCAGATGGTCCTTCTCCTTCGCGCCATCCTGGGAGTAAGTGTACGCCGGTTGCTTCGTAAAGATGAGGCGCACATCGTCATTCACACGCGCCTCGAACACGGGGAGGTCTATACCCTTGAGGCGCTTCATGCGCAATCCATATCCTTCGGTTTGCCCCTCGGCAAGCAGACGCACACACTTGGCTATCTGCTCGCAGGGCAGTGATTTCTCTTTGATCTTCTTTTCTACCCTGCGATGAAACACCACCCGGCGCCGCATGGAATGTCTCCTGAGGATAGATTTTTGTCGTATCATAGCACATCTATACACAAAAAGCAACCTTTTTGAAGGTTTTCGAAATGGGTGAGCAGAAAGTGTGTACAATCTAAATCCCTAGTCCTTTCCCTGCGAGGGAATAGAGGTGGGAGAAGTGGATTGCTGTGCTACCATCCATGTCATGGCGAGCGGTAGCGGAGCCATCCCCTTCGTGTGCGCAGGGAGATTGCTTCGGTCGCTGCGCTCCCTCGCAAGGACACAGGGTTGTGCAGGCAGAAAAGTTGACAAAATGCACGATTTCCTTCTCCTTCCCGCTCTGGCGATGTGTCTGGGCTGGGGCATTCGCGGGCAGTTTGGGGGCGAGACGGGCGCGATGGTGCCTGGCGCCATGGTGGGTCTCGCGCTGGCGATGCTGGCGGGCTGGAAGGGCAAAGAGGCGGTGCGTCTGGCAGCGGTAGCTGCCTTCGCCTGCTCACTCGGCGGGATGATGACCTACGGACAGACCATCGGGCTGGTGCAAAACCAGTACCCCTCGCCGACCTACTGGTGGGGACTGCTGGGGCTTGCTATCAAAGGTGGCGTGTGGATTGGCATCACCGGCGCGTTTGTGGCGATAGCCGTTAGCGACCGCTATCGTCCGGGCGAACTGCTGGCGGTGATTGCTGGCATGTTCATGCTGGGCGCGATTGGCGTGCAGCTGCTCAATCGCCCGCACAACCCACCCGACCAATTCCCTGTCATCTACTTCTCTGACCCCAACTCGGCTAAGCCGCGCGTGGAGTGGTGGGGCGGACTGTGGTTCGCGCTCATCGGCTTGATGGTGTACACCGGCGCGTTCAAGAAGCACCGACAGGCGGTGGCGATGGCGCTGTGGGGCATCGCCGCAGGAGCAATCGGCTTCAGCTTCGGAGAGGTGCTGCAGGCGTGGGGAATGCACCAGAAACCCTTTGGCGAGGCGATGCAACGCTGGATGGACTGGTGGAAGGTGATGGAGATGACCTTCGGCTTCGTCGCGGGCGCAGGACTGGGCATCGGCTGGAAGGTCACCGGGCTATCGGCTACTCCGCCCCCCGAACCCAACACCTGGCACCGCCGCTGGGATGACCTCACCATCCTGCTCTGGCTGATACCTGTGCTGGCGGTGGAGCTGGGCGTCAGCTGGGCGGAAGGATGGGCAAAACTGCCCGCGATATGGATGCTGATTGGACTGCTGGGCAGTCTGGCTGGCAAAGGGTGGGCGCCGTTCGGCACAGGCGTCGCGGTCACTCTGGTCTCCGCAAGCAATACGGTGCTTTATCTGGTGGACGAACGCAAACTACTTGCCTTCGGCTGGGGGTTTGCCGGGCTGGTGGTTCTGCTGTTCATCACCGCTTACCTCTGCGCGCTCTGGCATCGCCGGGAATCGCCCGCTCATACCTGGTGGCTGTGGACGATATGGGTGCAGACCGGGCTCACGTGGGTGAAGTTTTTACCGCCTGTGCTGCTCACTCCCGGTGAGGGCAACTGGTTCGTGCGGTGGGGGGCGGGCGGGGTGGTAGAGGTGAGCTTTCTGGTGCTGGCGGTGGTGCTCACCTGGCTGGCTCCGCGACACCCGGACGGGTAAACGTTCGCAGGGGGCGTGCGCCATCACGACCGAAAAATGGACATATCGGTGGAAGCTTTGCCCCCTGTGAACGTATCCTCAGTACCTACGTGGTCGCCGGCTTCTCGCCAGACGAAGAGCCACCCTCCTTCAGGGTGCAGATACCCAGCACTTTGTATAGACCGCAATATCCCACCGCGCTGGTACCCAGCAGGATAATCGCCAGAATGCCCAGCACCCATGCCGCGGCACCTTTCACGGTGCCCAGCACGATGAGCAAGGCGAAAATCACGGCGATGATCGCCCGTATCACCCGGTCGGCAACGCCCATGTTCTTCGCCATGGGAACTCACCTCCTTTAGAGGAGTCTCATCAGCTCTCCCGTTTGTATATACGGTATATCCTTATACTGGCGTGCCCACCTCCAGCTCTTCGGGGCTCAGTGCACCTTTGCCGAAGATGATGGGGAAGGTTCCGCCGTCGCTCAGGCGGCGGGTGCGCCCATCCATATAGCATACGCTGAACGCCCGTCGGGGGATGTCGATGGTGTTCACTCCCGAGCCGTGCAACAGCCAGTTATGCAACAGGATGGCTTCGCCCGCTTCCGCCTCCAGATACACCACCTTCTCCTCCGGGCAGTACATCGCTTCCTGCTCGGGGGTAATGGTGTGTCCCCACTCGCTGAGCAAGCCCAGCCGGTGCGTGCCCGGCACCACACGCACACAGCCGTTTTCTTTTGTAGCCGGGTCCAGCGCAGTCCAGATGGTCACCACCGGGTCACGGTCTAGCCCCCATTGCAGCCCTGCATCCTGGTGCCAGGGAAGTATCGTTCCCTTCTGGGCAGGCTTGTTCATGAACATAGCGCGATAACAGGCGATGGGCGCGTGCGCTCCGTAAACGGTTGCGCAAATCTCGCGGAAGATGGGCTTTTGCATGTAGCGCAGGAACACGGGGTCGTATTCCAGATTCTGAATCTTGCGATAGGCAAGTGTAGGTCCCTTAAAGCCCAGCGTCTGTGCGGGCAGGTCTTCGTAACGTCCCGTTTCGCCGTCCAGCTGCATCAGCAGGCGGTCGTAGTTGATGTTCGCCTTGCCCAGCATGATGTCGTCGATGCGCTGGCGCATCTGCTCCAGCTCCTGCTCGCTCATTACCTTGCCCAGGCGCAGGTAGCCGTTTTTAAAGTACTCACACCACTGCTCGTCGGTGATGAAGGCGTTGCACATGCTAAACCCCCTCCTTGTCAGGTGTGTTTATTGATGCTAGATTCTATGTCGCCACGCATCCGCTGTCAACCTTTCGATGGAACGCGGCTGTGCGGGTTGTAGCGATTACCCCCTCACCGGTTGCACCAGCCTACCATCCCGCAGGGAATACACCCGGTCGGCGTCGGCGAGCATCTCGGGGTCGTGGGTGACTACCACCACCGCGCCTTTTTGGCGATAGTCCGCCAGCAGTCGGATGACCGCGTGTCCGTTAATATGGTCTAGGGAAGCGGTGGGTTCATCGGCGAAGATAATCTGCGGCTGGTGTACCATCGCCCGCGCCACGCATACCCGTTGTCTCTCACCGCCCGATAGCTTGTGCGGATAGCGGTTGGCGAGATGCGACAATCCCAGCTGTTCGAACAGCTCCAGCGCACGCCCGTACGCCTCGCGGTCACCCGGAACCGCTACCAGCACGTTCTCCAGCGCGGTGAGGTAGGGCAAGAGGTAGGGTTGCTGGAACACGAAACCGAACTCGTGCCGACGCAGTTGCATCCGTTCGCGTTCGCTTAGCAGGTGGATCACCCGGTTACGGTAGCGTACCTCGCCACTGGTGGGCAGTTTCAGCCCGCTCATTAGGTACAGCAGGCTACTTTTACCGGAACCGGACGGTCCCATAATGCCGATGAACTCACCCTGTTTGACCTCTACCGACACACGGTCCACCGCCAGCACCACCCGCTCGGCTTCGCGATATGCCAATGTCACTTCGTCGGTGAACAGCATCGCTCTATACCTTCCTCTCGATGACCAGCACAGGGTCCATTGCCAGCAGGCGCGGGCCCACCGACATCGCTGCGAACGCCAGCACCGCTATCGGCACGGGAATGGTGTATTTGTATGCCTGCCAGTCCATCGGCTGTAACAGCATCCCGCGCGGTTCGAATACCCACCAGTACAGCCCCCACAGGATGCCCATGCTCAACAACACGCCCGTCGCCCAGCCAAGAGCCACCAGCAACGCCGTCTCGCGCAACACCCGCCACAGCAACATCCCGCGCGTGTAGCCCATCGCAGCGAGCAGGGCGAACTCCGGCAGTCGCTGCATGAAGAAGATGTTCGAGAGCATCCCCATCATGATGGCGATTACCAGCACCACGATGGCGATCACGATGTTCATAATCAGGTACAGGTTCCTCAGCGAGGAGCGCAGCTCCCGAACCAGCTGCCCGAACGTGAACAGGCGCACCTGCCGTTTGTCCAGTGACCTACTCAGCCGCTTGTCCAGCTCCGGTTGCTGTTGGGGAGTGGGCGCCGCCACCACAATCTCCTCCAGAGGCGGGAAATAGTTCTTCTGCACGAACTCTTTGGAGATGACCGCGAACCAGTTCTCGCCGTCCAGCAGTCCTACCAGCTTCACCGGCACAGGAGCGAAGCTATCCTCGATGTGGGGCGCCAGTACCACATCGCCGATTTTCAGATTGCGGTTGCGTGCAATGCCCACCGACAGCGCACAGGCGGCTTCCCCCTCGCGTGGGAGCCTGCCCTCCACTAACCTCATGCGCGTCAGGCGCAGCATCTTCGGCATCTCCTCCTGCGTTAAGCCGAACAGCACGAACGGAAACTTGCCGAAGATGGTGTGGATGTTGGTGAAGCACACGCTGATGCGATAAATCTGTTTCGCCAGCGGCTCGGCGCGGATGGTCATCTCCGCCTGGGGCGCGATCTGATTGCCGTTGCGCGGCACCGCCACCAGAAAATAGCGGTTGTAGCCGTACACAGTCAGCACGGTGAGGTCGATGCTGCGGATAATGGTCACCACCGTGCCGATAAGCACCACCGACAGCACAATAACCAACGTCACCGGCGCGGTGCGCGACAGGTTGCGCCGAAAAAAGAGCCACGCGGACAGCGGATTGGTGGCTGCGGAAATCGGTGGGATAGCTTCCCTCTTTTCTGCCGTCTGCATATCTCCAGTATACTTGAGCTGAGGGGAGCAAAATCAAGAGAGGCTACCAGTCGCTCTTGCGGTACTCGCTCCACACCTGCCGGTACTGCTCGATGGTTTGCCGGGCGATGCGCTTCCAGTTATAGAGCGTTTTCACGCGCCTGTACGCTTCCTTGACCATCTCCTGCGCCCGTTCGGGGTTTTGCAGCACTTCCAGAATGCCCCACGCGAGACTATCGGAGTTGTTCAACCAGGTGACGATGCCCGTCACGTTGTGCTCCACCACCTCTTTCAAGCCCCCTGCATCGGAGACCACGACGGGAATGCGCGCCGCCATCGCTTCCAGCGCAACGATGCCGAACGGCTCGTACAGGCTCGGGAACACCGCCACGTCGGCGATGCGGTAGATGCGTAACAGCACATCGTCGGGCACGAAGCCGGTGAAGTAGACATGCGGGGCAACGCCCAGCCAGTTCGCCAGCTGCACCAGATGGTCGCGATACCCACCGCCCACAATCAACAGCTTCACTTTCGGATATACCACACGCACCTTGGGCAACGCTTCCAGCAGAACATGCGCACCCTTCTCGCGCACCATCCTGCCCACGAAGAAGAGTATCTTTTCATCGGGGGCGGCGTAGTTGCTGCGAAATGCCTGACGCTCCGTTTCGTCAAACTTGAACTCGAACTTGGTGGCGTCCACCCCGTTGGGAATGACCACAATCTTGTCCGAAGGCGTTTGCAGCGCGAACTCCACCTCGCCTTTCATGTACCACGAACAGCAGATGACCCGCCATGCCTCGTAGCTGAGCTGCCACTCCACGCTGGCGATATAACGCTGCAGGTCATTATGCAACCCATTGTTGCGCCCGTACTCGGTGGCGTGGATGGTGGCGATGAGAGGCAGGCGATAGGCGTGCTTGAGGTACGCACCGCTGTAATGCGCCAGCCAATCGTGCGCGTGTAGCAACACACCGTCGGCGAACGCCCGCGATTTGAAGGGCTTGCCCTCCTGTTGCCAGCTGTTCAGCAGCTCCTCTGCTTTCGCCTGCATGGAGCGATTGAGCAGTTGCACCCAGTGCACGAAGTCGTTGGCGTGCTCGGTGACCGCCACACGATGCACATGCAGGAGGTCATGTTGTCTTTCGTAGGCGGGCGCGCCCGGGAACTCGGCGGTGATGACATGTACTTCTACGTCCTCCTCCGCCAGCGCGTGCCCCAGCTCGTACACATGTCGAGCGATGCCTCCTACTATCTTCGGAGGGTATTCCCACGAGAGCATGATGAGTCGCATTGAGTATCGTTCAACCCCCTGTTAGACAACGAATATTCTGTCAACACTGGTCGTTCTAAGCGCAAAGGTCAGAACCTCCCATCCCTGACCTCATAGTGCGTGGGCTTACTCAGCGTAGGAAGCCCCTGCATCACCCAGTACGCCACCCACTGTATCACCGTGTCCACCGCCACCGTCGGATAGCCGAACAGGCGATGCGCTTTGCCGGCGTTGCTGAGCAGAGCGGTCTCCGCTTCTACCCCCTCAAAGCGAGGTTCCTTGCCCATCAGCTCGCCCAGACGGTGTGCCAGATGGCGAATGGAGAGCGTTTCGGGACCGGTAGCGTTTAGCACCAGAGGCGGCGACTGCGCCAGATGTAAACACCGCAACGCCCACGCACAGGCATCGCCCTGCCATATCACGTTCACACAGCCCATCGCCAGTGGAACCGGCTCACCCGCCCACACCTTTTGCGCCACGTCCAGAATGATGCCGTAGCGCAGCTCCACCGCGTAATTCAGGCGGTAGATAACCATGGGAGTAGCATAACGTGCGGAGAAGTACTCGAAAACGCGCTCCCTGCCCAGCGCGGATTGCGCGTATTCCCCGATGGGCGCGGGAGGGGTCTCTTCGGTGGCGCCGCCGCTCGTCACCGGAACCAGCGGATACACGTTGCCGGTGGAGAACACCACGAGTCGCGACTGACGAAAGCGGTTTGCGACATAAGCAGGGGCGATAGTGTTCATCGCCCAGGTGAGCGGTTCTGCGCCGGTGGTGCCGAACTTCATCCCCGCCATGAACACCACGTTAGGGGCATCGGGCAGGTTCTTCACCGCGTCTGCGTCCAGCAGGTCGCAGGCAACGGTCTGCACTCCCACCTGCTCCAGTCGCTCACGCACCTGCGGCTGAGAAAAGCGGGCAACACCGATTACCTCCGCGGCGTTGCCCGCCTCGTCCATCGCGCGACGCGCCATCCGCGCCAGTGTGGGACCCATCTTGCCTCCCACACCCAGCACCAGCAGGTCGCCCTGCAGCTCCCGAAAGAGCTGCACCACCTCCGGCGTGGGACACGATAAGCGTTCTTCCAGCTCCTCTACACTGGTTATGGGCGGTTGCGAAATCGGCTGTTGTGCCATCCGGTTTTGCCTGCTCGGTCAATTTGCCACTTGATTCGCGTTGCAATCGCCCTAATCCTGCAGACCGTTTTACGACCTTGCCTCAATCAGCTTCCACTCCGCCTCGGTGAGGCTGGTTTTGCCCTGCGGAGAGACCTGCACCGCCACGCGCTCCAGCTGGATCAGCACGTTGTCGCCCAGCGAGAGGTACTGCCGCAGCTCCGGTCGCCTGCGCAACAGCGCAAAATGCGCCTCGCTAAACGCCTGAACCGCAATCACCTGCTGACCGCTCCGGTAACGGCTGTCCACCCACTGCGCGCCCTGCTGATAGAAGGTGCGCCTGCCGATATTGCGTACCACCTGCTGAGCACGCTCGGCGACCTCGGATCCCATGTCGGTTAAGCCCAGGCTCTCCCCGCTCTGTCGCGCTCGGCCCGGTTGTGCTGCAGGTGGAGCGGCCAACGCGCCGGCGAAGCCCTGCCGTTGCAGCGTTTGCGCCCGTGTGCTTCTGTCCACCGCTGCCGCACCCGACATCGCTCCGAACATGCCCAGAGTATCCTGAGCACGCAAGCGCATCCTGCGGTCGTCCGCCTGCGCCATAATCATGTCCTCGTCTATCAGGAAGGAGGTGAACTCGGTGACCACGCCGTACTCCTTCGCGAGGCGGACTATCTCATCGATAACCTCTTGATTGTGGTGCAGGCGCACCTCGTCGATCAGGTAGCCGATTTTGCGCACCGCCCACAGGCGCGGGATAAAGTCCATGCTCTCGGCGCGTTCGGGGAAGTCCACCACATGCCGGATGCGCTCCTGCTGTTGGCGAGACATCGCTTCCAGCACCACCGCGCCGCGCCCACTGCCTTTGTAGCGACCGGTGACCACAATCTGGTCGCCTGCGAACAGGTCGGGGATGTCGCGCGGGTACACATCGTACGCCTCCACGCCCTCGCACAACAGCTTCAGGTCCGCCAGAATGGGCACGTTGATGGCGTTGTAGAAGGCGGAGACGCGTGCTTCGATGTTCTCTTCGGGGCGCACATAACTGGAGATGCCCCGGTTCTGCTGGCACAGCCTGTCCAGCAGATGCACGTTCACATCATAGCCCACACCGAACGAGAAGATACGGATGCGGCGCCCGGGGTTCGCTTCGTTGACCGCGTTCAAGATGCGGTTGGGGTCGGTCTCGCCCACGGTGGGTAAGCCGTCGGTGAGGAACACCACCGCCTGCAGGGCGTTCGTCTCCTCTTTGGGGAACAGGCGCAACGCCTCTTTGAGCGCATCGGCGATGTTGGTGCCGCCCTGCGCGGTTAACGCCTGTACCTCTCGCACCGCCTTCTCGACGTTCTCGCGCGTCACGGCAACCAGTCCGTCGAACAGCTTGTGCGGTTGCTCGTTGAACAGGATGACGTTGAAGCGGTCTTCGGGTTGCAGGTTGCGCACGCAGTATGCCAGCGCCTCTTTCGCCTGCTTGATTTTCTCGCCCGCCATACTGCCCGTGCGGTCAAACACGAACACTATCTGCTTGGGCAGTTTGGGTGGTTTCTGTCTACCGTTGGGCGCGAGCAACATCACGAAGTATCCGTCCCCCCCGGCGCGGTAGGTGAGCACGCGCAGGTCGTACTTCTCGGAGGAGGTGCTGTAGTATATCTGCAGGTCGCGTTCGGGAAGGATGCTCTCCGCGCTCCACTCGATGGAGGCGCGATGGGCGCCTTCACGCTTCACCACCGCTTCCGGGTGGGAGGCACAGTACACGTTGGTCAGCGGTGCGCCGGTCGCCAGTTCCACTCGCACGCGCAGGTAGCCCAGCGGTTTGGAGACCGCTCGCGTCGCCCGCAGAGGCAGCAGGTAGCGGCTCACATCGCCCTCGCGCCGCAGGGTCTCGGTGTAGCGCAGCTGGATGCGCCGTTCGCCGTTGGGCGGAATAGGGAACACGCGGGCACGCAGCAGGTTGCGCTCGGCGAACTCGAGCAGGGCGGGGTCGCGCCGTCGGCGCACGATGCTCTCATAGATACGCCGTGCCTCCTCTTTGGGCAGCAGGCGCGCCTCCACCGCACGGTCGCCCACGGTGAGCGTGAACCGGGTGACCGCCGCGCCCTCGGGCACAGGGAACCAGTACTCCCCTTCTTGCGGCACGTCGGTGGTGTTCACGAAGGTCTGGTCGATGGTGGTTTCCGCCACGCCGTCACGGATGGAGACGTTCACCAGATGTTGCTTCACCTGAAACGGCTGGATGCGTCCGTCATCGGGCGTTATCAGCACCCCTTGCGCCGTCGCCAGCGAGGCGAGGCACACCAGCAAAACGCCGACAATCACGGGAGTGCGCATGGTTTTTCCCCCTTTGCGAAGGTACTGCGCTTTTTAGACGATGCGGGGAGGGAAAGGGTTATGGGGGAGACGGAGGCGTATCTGGGAGTGCGTTTGCGGCTGATGCGCTTTGAGAAAATAACCGGTTAGTGCCCGGCAAGCAGGGGGACAATATCCTCCTCCACCTGCCCGTACCATCCGTCTATCTCCTCTTGCAGGACGAGGGTGTGGGCGAGGGCGGTGACAATACGACAGTAGGTGCGGATTTCGTCCAGACTCAACTGTCGCCCCGCACGCTCCTTCAGCCACTTGACACACACCTGATAGCCCCCTATCCTGTACTCCCACACCTCCGGGCGCACCGGCGCGAAGTACTGCGATGGGTTGATGTACACCCTCTGCGTCTCCGCTTCATAGCGGAAGCCCTCGCGGGGGTTGCCGGTGACGCGGTTGTCGCCCGAACCTTCAAAACGCGCGATGGGCGGGTCTAACTCTGCCGAACGCAGCAGGTGGAGGTCTACCAGCCTGTTGCCCAGCGTCGCCAGCGCGTGGAAGGTGTTCACATCCGCAGGGAAGGGAACGCGCGGGAAGTCCAGCCGCAGGAAGTCGGCGTATTTCTCCCGGTAAGTGGGCGCGTAGAGCACGGCGTAGATGTAGGCAAACACCTGCTCCGGTGTGAGGGCTTCTCCATAGACCTTCGCTAAAGCGTCGAGCAGGGTCGAGTTCATATTTAGCCGTCGCTCCTGGCTCTTTACCATGCCGAACAGGTCGGGGCACTCAGGATAGAGGTAAAGGGGGCACGTAATATTCCCGCCCCGATAAAACAAATTAAAGTCTGTGATTCTTCGTGTGCAAAAAGCAAGATTCCACTGTTCCGCACCAACAACCTGACCAGCACGTCCAATGCAAAGCCCCACATTTTCCCCCGCCAGCATGTGGCGCATGACTTCGGGGCGGGGCATGCAGAGGAAGCCACGAGAGCGGCC
>JBMFOT010000080.1:0-13191 GCA_049969495.1 Armatimonadota bacterium | reverse complement strand
GAAGCCGTACTCGTTCCAGGGGTAGGAGGCGAGGTGCTTGCTCCAGTAGTCCACGAAGTCGCTCAAAGTCGGATGCACCCCTCGTTCGCGCAGCATCTCCAGCCAGACAAGCTGGAAGTCCAGGTCGTCATTTGCGGATGCCTTCTCTGGCACAGGGTCATAGAAGGTCAGGGAGTGTAGCTGTTTTTGCCCCTCGTAGGGCGCACCCAGCGTCCCCCCGATGTTCTTGCCCATCCAGCAGGCGTATACTTTGTCGCGGTACTCCTCCAGCGAGAGGGTAATCGGTTTCATCTGTCGCCAGCCTCCTCGAGTATGTACTTCGCAACAAATAAGTTCGTGCCGTCGTGAGGTCTCCCTCCAGACGAAGGCAGCGTACGACCGATTTCTGAAAAATAGCTGGGACGGTGGTGTACAATATAAGCAAGGCAGAGGCGAGTAGTCTGCTGAATCTCTACAACAGGGGAAAGAGCCTGTTGTGGCAAATGAACGGAGGCATCAGGTGTTATCAGAAGAAACCATTCGCGCCTTCCTGAACGCGCACTCGCTGGCGGTGTTCGGCGTATCGCGCGACCCGGAGAAGTACGGCTACAAGGTGTATAAAACGCTGAAGGAAAAAGGGTTGCGGGTATTCGCCATCAACCCGCGTGCGGACGATGTAGACGGCGACCCGGTATACCCTGACCTGCACGCGCTACCCGAAACGCCGGAGGCGATTGTGACCGTCGTTCCGCCCGAGGTGACGAAAAAGGTGGTGGCGGATGCGCTGGCAGCGGGCATCCGCAAAATCTGGATGCAACCCGGCTCCGAGCATGAGGAAGCCGTCCGGCAAGCGCAGGAAGCTGGCGCAACGGTCGTGCACGGCGGCCCGTGCATCATGGTGGTGGCGAAGACACACCTGCGCTAGGGCGTCTTCGGCAGCATACGCTCTCTTATCCGTTGCTCCGCCGCCTCGTCCTTTAGTCTACCGCTATCGGTCAGGATATGCGGTGTGACGAAGATGAGCAGTTCCGAGTTGATGCGACTGGTCTTCGTGCCCTGGAACAGCGTGCCCAGTATCGGGATGTCGCCTAAGATGGGTATCTTCGTGCGCGTTTTGTACTCCTGCTGTTGTGTCAGCCCACCGATAACGATGGTCTCACCGTCCTTCACGCGCACGGTAGTCTGCGCGCGTCGGGTAGAAAGCACAGGCATACCCGTCTCGCGGTCCAGCTCGCTGATATTGCTCACTTCCGGCTCGATGGTGAGCGTGATTTCGCCGTTGCCGCCTGTCCACGGCCGCACGGAGAGCTTGACGCCCACGTCCACCCCCTGAATACGCTCTTGCTTGCCACCGAACGAGGTCACCTCCACCTTGATGAACTTCGTCTGCCCGATGAAGATGTCGGCGTCCTGTCCGTTCACCGCCGCCATGCGCGGGTTCGCCCGCACTCGCGCCTTGCCCTGTGCCTCCAGCGCGTTCAGTTTCACTTTGAAATCTTCGGGGAGGGTTCCTATCGTACGATAGAGGAAGTCGCCCGTGCCCGAATCAGAAGAGGTGGTCATCCAGCTATCCGTGAACGACAGCCCCAACGAAGCGTTGATGTCCTCGGTGGAGGCAATCTCCACCGCCAGCGCTTCTATCATGATTTGTGGCGGAGGCAGGTCGATCTTCTGGAAGTCGGCGCGGATTTTGTCCAGCATCTGCGTCGGCGCGGTTACCACCACCGCGTTCTGTGCCTCGTTCACATGCAGGTAGCTGTACAGGAAGGTGGGCAATAATCCCGACGCCACCTGCGCCTTGATAAACTTCATGCGGAACGATTCCGTGCCCGACAGCCGGTATGGGGCAAGGTCGGTAGGCACGCCGTCGCTTACCATGTACACCCCGTTCACTTGCGAAAGGGCCAGCCCGTACGCGCTGGCGATACCGCGTATCATCTCGTCCACAGGCAGGTTGTCCACCGACATCGATACCTCGCGGTTGCGCACCGAGTCGTCCACCGCGATGTTGACCCCTGTCTTGCGAGCGATTTCCGCCAGCAGCAGGTAGAGCCGCGTCTTCACGCTGTGTATCGATAACAAGCCGTTCTCATACTCCACCTGCAGCTGGGCAGACGCCTCAGCGCGGGTGGTATCGTGATTAACCACCTGCCGCCCTACCAGTGTGCGCTCACTGCTGACGGTGATGATGACGCTCTGCTGGTCATTGCTGCGCTCCACGTTCACCCGAGAGGGCTCGAACAGAGCGACAGTCATCAGCACTCCGACGCCTTCCACCGCGTCCTGCGGGATGGAGATCTGAATATAGCTGACCGGAAATTTGCTGACGTCGATGAAGTTCTTACCGATTTGCGATTTGGCGTTGGTGAAGCGCAGGGCGATCCGATTGCGCCTTCCCCAAAGCCCCCCTTCCGCCTGCCATTCCAGCACGCCATCGGCGCGAACGGTAATCTGTACGCCGTTGCTCAGCTGGTCGGCGCGTACCTCGGTGATGTTGCAATACGCAGTGGTTTGCGCCAGAGACGGCAGAGCCAGGATCAGACCCAGTAAGGTGAGGAGCAAGGTTCTTTTCATCGGTTGCGACTGACCTCCCTGTGTGGTGATGCGAGGATACGCGGTGTGATGAAAATGGCTAACTCCGTACTGGTGCGACGCTGCGTTCTGGCGCGAAACAGTCCGCCAATCAGAGGCAGGTCGCCCAGTAGAGGCACTTTGCGCGTGATGGTATCGTGCTGTTGCAGGTTCAGCCCGCCGATAAAGAGCGTTTCTCCATCGCGCAACAGCACGGTGGTTTCGGCGCGGCGGGTGGAGATGGTGGGCAAGCCGGTAGTAACGTCCAGCTCTGCTACAGCGGTAACCTGCGGGGTGACGGTTGCCAGAATCACTCCCTCTGCGCCCACCCAGCAGTTCACCTCCAAGCTGACCCCTACGTCCACCGGGATCACCCGTGTGATAAACGCCTGCGACCATTCCTCGAAGTAGTCTGCCTTGATGTAACGCTGCTGCCCACTGAAGATGCGCGCGCTTTGTCCGTTGAGAGCGACAGTGGTCGGAGTGGCACGAATGCGCACTTTCCCTTCCGCTGCCAGCGCGCGCAGTTTGGTTTCGATGTCCGTCCGCGATGTCCCGAATATCTGGTAGGTAATGTCACCGCTACCTGTGTTCACACGGACGGTATTGTGTGCGTCGGACACCAGCAGGCGCAGTACATTCTCGCTCTCGTCGCTATCGGTCATCTCCACAATGAGCGCGTCTATCTGCACGTGAGGTACAGGCTGGTCTATCTTGTGAATGTCCTCGCGCACCTTCTGCACCAGCTGCGGCGGTCCCACTGCGATAAGGGAGTTCTCGCTGGCGTCTACTCGCAGGTGCTTCAGCAGGAACTCAGGCAGGCTGTTTCGTGCCGATGCCGCGCTGATGTAGTTCAGAGGGATTTTCTCCAGCGAGCTCTCCAGATAGGTGCTCATATTGCCGACCGCCCCTTCGCCGATTGCCCACGCGCCATCGGTACGCCCCAGCTGCAGTCCGTACGCCGTCGCGATAGCCTGCAATGCCTCTTCGGGAGTGACCTCCTGCAGACACAGACTCACAGCCCGCTCCAGGTCGGGGTCTACCAGCACCACCTGACCGGTCTTTCTGGTGAACTCGCGCAGCAGTTCGCGCAGGTCTGCGTTCAGCGCAAAGATGCTCACAGTGTTCCCGTCCGCCTCCACCAGCAGCTCGGAAGGGGCTGCTTCACCCGGCTTGCGCCGCTGCACAGGCGGTAGCGTGCGCCTGTCGCTGGTGACCAGAAGGATGAGCGAACGCTGGTCCTGCGTTTGCTGCACGCTGAAGGTGGGACCGGCGTAGGGAAGTCCGCCAAAATCCACCTCCTCGCCCGCCACGCGCCCTGAACGAATCACCGCCGGACTGAACAACACCACCTTGACATCCACGCCCAATCCGTCCGGCGTGTCGGACGGCAGAGAGACCTCCACATGGCTGACGGGATAGATACCCACGTCCACGAAGCTGCTCACCTGCGAGCGGGCGTTAGTCACCCGAAAGGGGATTTCCAGCACCGGCTTGCGCGGATCGCCGGCGCCCTGCTGGGCGCGTGCGAAATCCACGTAGCGTTCGGGATTGAACTGCAAACGCATCAGCCCGTCGGCGCGGATGGTCACCTGTACGGCGTTGCCCACGCGCTGGCTCTCCACCGCCACGATGTTGCAGTAAGGCATCCGCCGTTGCTGGGCGTGTACCGGTACAAGGGTGAAGTAAAGTATCAGTAAAAATGCCAATTTGCCAAAGGAGCGCCGTGCATCCAACCTCATCCCCAGCTCCTTTCCCACAGGGAGAGGGGAGCCTTTCCCTCTTCTCTCGTGGGGAAGGGGGCGTAAGGGGTTTGGTTTCACAACGGTCATCTTACTTCCGCTCACGACTGTCCTCTTGCAGGAAGCGTTTCTTCAGGGCTTCCTCCTGCTCGGCAGGCAGGTGACCCGTTTGCGAGAGGATACGCGGCGTGATAAAGATTGCCATCTCTGTGGACGATTCTTTAGTGTCCTCCGAGCGGAAGAGCTGCCCGAGCAGGGGAATATCGCCCAGAATGGGCACCTTCGTTTTTGTGGACATCAGCTCGCGCTGGATCAGGCCGCCAATGATGATGGTTTCGCCGTCCCGCACGCGCACGGTGGTGTTGGCGCGGCGGGTGCTTTTGTCGGGCAGTCCGGTTTTGGGGTCGGGCGCACTCAACACGCTGATTTCAGGCTGCACATCCACAATGATTTCGCCCTCACCGCCTGTCCAAGGGGTGATGTCCAAGCGCACGCCCGCGTCGATGAAGTTGGTCTGGCGGAAGAAGTAGTCGCCCTCCCCTCGTCCGCCGCCGATGCTGACGGGTGTGCTGAGGTATCGCTGTTTGCCGATGAAGATGCTTGCCCGCTGCCCGCTGACGGTAGCGATACGCGGGTTGGCGTGTACTCTTGCCTTGCCCTGTGTGACCAGCGCACGCAGGCTGGTAAAGAACTCCGTTGGCAGGGTAGTTACCGAGCGAAAGACCACCTGTCCGAGCGGGGAGTCTACCGTCAGGCTGCGCCCGTCGTTGCTCCAACCCCACTGGGCGCGAAACTCGCGCGCGGCGGAGTCGGTGAACTCCACCATCAGCACGTCTATCATAATCTGTGCGGCGGGGATATCGAACTGTTTGATGTCCTCGCGGAACTTCTTGAGCACCTCCGGCGGTGCAGAAAGGATGACCGCGTTCTGCTCGGCGTTGGTCTTCACGTGGTCTTGCAGGAAGACGGGTAGCAACGACTTGGCGTTGGGCGCCAGCACGTACTGGGTGGTGATGGTGTCGATGTCGCTCAGCAAGTAGGAAGAGGGACTGCGCGGGATGCCCTCGCTGAGCATGAAGATGCCGTTCACCTCGCGATACGACAGCCCGTACGCCGCAGCGATCACCTCCAGAATGCGCGTGACGGGCAGTTTGACAAGATTAATGGTAACCGTCCGCCGCACGGTGTCGTCCACGATGAGGCGAACCCCGGTCTCTTTAGCAAGTCTGGTGAGCAGTTCCTGCG
Organism: Armatimonadota bacterium; assembly: GCA_049969495.1. GTDB lineage: Bacteria > Armatimonadota > HRBIN16 > HRBIN16 > HRBIN16 > HRBIN16. Next base: position 7,654 of record JBMFOT010000080.1, on the reverse strand, counting down.
CATCTACCCCTACTGCAAAAACCGACACCCCCTCCGGTCCGGCGGTGACCTCCAGTGTGGGTTGCTGTTGCCCGTTGCTTTCGGGGGACGGAGACTGAGCAGCGGTTGGAAAGGGGGGGGTTGCTCGTCGTGGTGCGACCTCTTGTGCATCTATGGTTCCCGTAAGCCCAACGATAAGCAGTGCGACGGCAAGAATGCGAATCCGAGTCCACATGCTATAGATTACTCCTTCTGCAAGATACAAGGACGGGTTTTAGCCGGTACAGCGTTCGGTACCCGCTACTGCGGTCAACCTCCTGTATATAATGACGCGAGAGTAGGAACAGGGTTTCAATTAAAACACTTTCTGTTCGATCCCCAGCCGCTCGCAGAGGCGGCGAATCTCGTCGGGGGTGAGGCCTTCGCCCGGCTCGCCGCAGAGGAGGTTGAGGTATTCGTAGCGTGCGCCCGTTTCAGCGTATTCGATACGGTCGAGCGCGCGTTTCACGGAGGCGTCAGAGCGTGCCATCACGCCGTGTTTTGCCCACACCACCACGCGGTGCTGACGCAATTTCTCCATCGTGGCTTGCATCAACTCGTCGGAGCCGGGCAGTAGAAACGGAACCAACCCCACGCCCTCCGGCAGTTGCACGATGCTTTCCGGTTGCCAGCGCAGGATGTGCTGATTGAGGTAACGCTCATCCTGGTATCGCGGGATATGGCTGAGGTAGGTCAGGTGCAGCGGCTGGGCGTGGATGAGCGCATGAAAGTTCGTGCCAGTGCGTACCACCTGGTCGCGATGCACCGCCAGATGCGAGTTGAACTCGCTGGTGAGGCGTTCGAACAGGCGTTTCGGGGAGGTATAGAGGGTAGCGGTAGAGCCATCGGGGTTCACCTTCACCGCGCCGAGGTTTGCCTCGGGGTCGGTGCCGATCTCGCGCAGGCGTCTCCCCGAACCGGTGACCAGAAACAGCCCCTCCGCCAGTTCGGGCACAGGGGTGGGGATGGAAATCGTCTCCTGCAAAGGGAACTGCCGGCGTGGATCGATGCTCCAGCCGATATACACCGAAATATTGCCTGCCGCGCCCTCGCTGGCTTCGATCTCGGCGAGACGACGCCCTGCTTCGCCGATCAAGCCCATGATTTCGGTTAGAGTGGGGAAGGGAGGTGCTACCGGCATCGCACTTTACCTCATGCAAACCTGCCCAACCTCTTGTAAAAAGCCGATTGCCAGCCGGTGAGGTCGCCGTCTACTGCTACCGCCACACCCAGTTCACTGGCTATTTCCTCCACTGCCGGGTCTATTTGCTCGCCCCCTACCGCCGGAACGCACGGGAGTCCCGCTTTGGTCAACAAGTCGGCGCGACGGCTGGCACGAGTGACATCGTTGCGTTCGATGCGTCCCGACACCTCCATAAGGAGGTACACCTCTTGCTCTGGTTCCGAGCGCAGCCTCCCTTGCAGAATCAGGTCGGCGCGTGACACGTCCTTGACCTCTTCGGGGCTGAGCTTAGCGGTGATGGTATCGTATAGCTGCTCGGGGTCAGCGCGTCGTATGCCACGCAGATAGGTGCCGAAATAGGCGTAGGCATGCTTTGCGTAGTTTTCCTCCAGTCGCCAGCCCACCAGCCTGCCCAGACGGTCCTCGATACGCTGTAGCCGCTGCTCTGCCAGAACCTGCCACTCGATCAGTCGGCGGATGGATTCGGTGGTCTCTTCCGCCAGCTCCCTTACCGTCTGGCGCAGTTCGGAGACCGAGGCGCGCAACTCCTCTTGACCCTGCGCGAGTTCAGCCACCGTCTGGCGCAGACCGTTGACTGCCTCCACCAGCTGTTCTACCACCCGCTCCAGCCGGGCGATGCGTTCTGCCTGCTCTGACTGGGCAGCAGCCAGCTGTTCCACGCGCAGTGGCAGGGTGAGGAACTCCTGAGGCAACAGCGCAGCTAGCAGCCGACGGCGGACATCGTCGTCGTTGCGCAGGCGCTCTATCAGCGCATCGATGTCTATCGGTTCGGAGGTCATCATGTGCTTTCTCCCTATGCCATTATACCACTACAGACGGGTGTCCACCAGCTCGCCGATGAAGCCCCACAGGTGTCCTTCCACTGCGCGCACATGCACAATCTGACCGATCAGCTCGCGTGAACCCTCGAAGTTCACCGTCTTGTTCTGTCGGGTCAATCCGGTCAGCTTCGTGGGGTCTTTGGGGCTGGGGCCTTCCACCAGCACCTCGTAGACGTTACCCACCTGAGAGGCGTTTATCTCGCAGGTGATGCGATTTTGCAACTCAATCAACCGATGCAGACGCTCCAGCTTCACCGCGCGGGGGATCTGGTCTTCGCGCTCGGCGGCTTTCGTGCCCGGACGCGGGCTGTAGGCGAACATGAAGGCGGAGTCAAAGCGGATGCGCTCCACGAAATCCAGTGTATGCTGAAACTGCTCTTCCGTTTCGCCTGGAAAGCCAATCATCAGGTCGGTGGTGATGGCGATATCGGGCATGGCGGCGCGCAGCTTGTGCACGATGGCTTCGTACTGTTCCACCGTGTAGCCGCGCTTCATCTCGCGCAGCAGGTCGTTGTCCGCCACTTGCAAGGGCAGGTGTACATGCTCACACACTTTGGGCAGCTCCGCCATGGTCTGAATGAGTTCGTCGGTGAAGTCGCGCGGGTAGGGTGAGGTGAAGCGGATTCGCTCGATACCCGGGATGTCGTTAATCAAGCGTAGTAGTTTGGCAAAAGGAACCTTGCCCTCCATTAGGTTCTTGCCGTAGGAGTTGACTGTCTGCCCCAGCAGGGTGACCTCTTTGGTGCCATGCTCGGCAAGGTAGCGGATTTCCCGTAGAATATCCTCTGTGGGACGGCTGCGCTCGCGCCCGCGCGTCAGCGGCACTACGCAGAAGGTGCAGAACTTGTCGCAGCCGTACATAATGGGCACAAAGGCGCGCAGTTTGGGCTTGCGCTCAGTGATGCGCTGAGGCACATCGGTTACAATCGCCCCCTTGCGCGGAGGCAGTTCCAGCGCAGCCATCAGTTTGCGGGAGCGGCGCACCTCCTGCACCAGTTCGGGGATTCGCGCGATGTTCGCCGTGCCGACGATGAAATCCACATGAGGAGCCTCTTTGCGCAGTTCATCTGAACGCACTTGCACCATGCATCCACACACGCCGAGGATGCCGTTGGGGTGCTTCTCTTTCCACCTGCGCAGCTCGCCCAACAGGCTGAACACCTTGTCCTCCGGCTTGCGGCGTACCGAGCAGGTGTTGAGCAAAATGACCTCTGCTTCCTCGTCCTCCTGCACGGGGCGGTATCCGAGCCGTTCCAGATACAGCCCCATCTGCTCGGAGTCCTCCTCGTTCATCTGGCATCCCCACGTGTATATCTTATAGCCCGGTTTGGTCTTCTCCAGCACTTGCGCCATCGCTTATTCCTCTTTTTGCTTTCTCTCGCAAAAATATTATAGCACAGGGGAACAGGAGAAGACGTTTAGTGTGTATAATAAAGTAGGCAATACCCGCAGGTACAATCTAACAATCGAACAGGGAGGTAATCATGCACAAGCGTTTGATGGCGATGGTAGCGGTATTGGCTTTAGGCATCGCTACCGTGCTGTGGGTTTCGGCGAACCCCCAGCAGAAGACGTCGGTGAAGCCCGCAGCGGTGAGGTCGGGCGGCTCCTGTTGTGCGCATGAAGGTGCGTCGAAAGCGGTCGCAGCGCAGACGAAGAGCGATGTGAAACCGGCTGCCATGAAGGAAGGCAAGTGTCCCTACATGGCAGGTGAGGCAAAGGCGAAGGCGACCAACGGCAAAAAGGACTGCTCTGACTGCCCTGAGATGAAGGCGTCACACGCGGTGAAGGATGGCGGTAAGGTTCACGGCGGTTGTCCGTTCATGAGGTCCGATGATAAGGCAGCCGAAGCGAAGGCGAATCCCGCTGCTGCCAAGCCTGCTAACAAGGCAAAGGTGGTTACCCAGAAGACAGCGAAGAGCCTGTAGCCCCCCGGAGGAACGGCAAAGCGGGCCCCACTGAACGCTGTAATCCGCCTCTAACTCCGGAGGCTCTTCAGGGATGAGTACCTTGCCATCGTAACGAGCATGGATGAGCGTTTTCATCGGAAACACCTCAGGGGGTATTGTACGGACCAATGTGCAATCCCCCTCCCCCGAAGAAGGCGTGGTAACCTTGCCCCGTCGCAATACGCTGTACATACAGGCACACCTCGCGCAGGTGGTAATCGCCCCACATGCTCGCCTCGCCACAAGGGATACGCCTGCCTTGGGGCACATAGTCCCAGCCATTCGGGCGGTGGTACACGCTGTGCAATAACAGCCCCTGGTGTGCTCCGTCGGTGCTGAGGTAGGGTTCCTCCAGCAGACGCCTTAGCACCGTCAAACCCGCCTGCCAGTAGCGTTCGCCGCTATCTTCACGCGCTGACAACCAGTGCCCCAGCCTCAGCAACCCCTGCGCGGCGATGGCAGCGGCGGAACTGTCCACCGGTTCGTGGTCATTATAGGGGTCGGCGGGGCGATTCAGGTAGTCGCCCAGCTCGCGCAAGTACGGTGCGCCGGTATCCCAGTAGGGAACGCCGTCGGTAGGCGTATTCTCGATGTAGAAGTCGCAGGTTGCTAGTGCGGGCTGAAGCAGTAGCTCCTGCACCGCCTTGCGCCCGCCAAAGGGTTCCAGCTGCGCATCATCCAGCGTATCGATGAACTCCAGCTGCTCGGCGAAGCCCAGCATCACCCACGCCAATCCGCGCGTCCACGTGCTGAACGGCGAATAGCCTTGCTGGGTAGAGGGGCAGCGATACCTGCCGTCTTTGGGATTGAAAAGGCTCTCATGTGCCACGCGCCCGCGCACGTCATAAATGTCGCGCCCTTCGCTGTAGTATACGGTGTAACGGGCTGTGGCGCGGGCGTGTGAGATAAGCCGCTCCAGTAGCGAAACGGGACGGTCACCCTCCTCTTTCAACACGTGCCCCAGCCGATGCGCCAGAGCAAGCACGCGCAGGGTGCGTATGGTATCCGCAAACAGCGAGTGGGGTCCGTTAAAGGAGTAGATGTATCCTCCACCGTCGGCGGTATGCGTCCAGCGGCTTGCCTGTACCGCCCCGCTACAGCGAATGGCGAGTTCGCAAAGACGCAGCTCGTTCTCGTCGCGCGAGATACGCCCCTCCCGTATCATTCGCCACAGGTTGCCGTAGGTGCTTACCACATTGAACCCGTGGTCATGCACGCCCGTATGCGTAACGTGGATAGGGATGTGCCGGTAGGTACCCTCGCGTCCGAGCTGTAGAAAATGTTCCTCACCGGTGGCGTCAAACTGCAACAGAGCGGAACCAAACTGGAAACCGTGTGTCCAGTCCGTCCAGGCGCGGCTGGTATAGCGTCCCCGCACCGTAAACACCGGCGCACCCGCCTCGGGCGACCATGTTTGCTCGATAGCCAGTATCTTCGCCGCCGACAGCTGCCACATCCGCTCGATAGCGGGCAACAGGTCAGAAGGGGTCAGGTTGTTATCGATATAGAGCATAGTAGATAGTCCCCGCCGACACCGCTCGCCCCCGCTGGCGGAGGGGGTGCCTACAGTATATCCCCTTTTTGCCAAGGCGACAACATCGTTCTGTAAGTGTGTAACGCTGGTCTGCCAAGATAATCATATCTACCGTCAAAAACCTGCCCGTCGCAGGGTCTAAGTAACGGTGCGTCAGCAAGAGTATACCCGTTTCCACGTCGGTGTAGTAGCCCCATGGGGCTTTGTAGCCGTAGGGGGTGGGGTTGGAGCCAGAAGTGTCTCAATACACCTCATCATGAGACCCCAGCGTCAACAACAATATCTCCTCCCCACCATCCTCTGCAGTAACAAACTCGAATAACAGGCGTATATCCCTCTCTATCCAGCAAGCCCACACCCCTTCTAGTTCGCCACGCAGTTTATGCGTGCGCAACTGCGTCTGGAATGGGTCAACGCTTAGTTGCTCCAGTACCCTCTGCAGTTTTTCCAGTAACTGCGGATGCCGACGCGAGAACCGTTTATACGCCCGGACGAAGGTGTTTGTCCAAACCAGCCTTCTCATTCATCCAGCTCGCGCAACAGGTCGTCCACACTCCCTCGACGCACCTCCCCCCTGCGGTAAGCAGAGCGTGCCTCCTCCACCTCTTCTACCAGTTGCTGCCGGCGCAGACGGCGCAGACGGTTGGCAATAATTTCCACCACCATCCACTGTTCCTCCTCTGGAAGCGCTTCAACCGCTTCCAGAACCTGTTGCACCCCTTGCGGGAGATGAGCCTCCGTAGCCATCGCGCGGGTTCCTCCTTTCTGTAGGCAAGTTTCACGGGACACGGCGGTTGCTACAGTATGATGATACTTCCAATCACACAGCTAATGCAAGAGAAAGCATTATCCTCAATCATACGCGATCATCCGCCTCGAAGTAGTCCTCAATGGCGTTCCAACACGCTTGGCAAACCGCTACGCTCTGACACCGCTGCGTCACCTCTTGCAGCATGTGCTTGGCAGTCTCTCCGCGAATATGAAACCCTATCGTTTCGCATATTTTCCACAGAGCCATATCGTCTACGTCTTGGGTCAAGCACAACCAGTCCACATACAGCAGCACCCTTTTTAAAGCGTCCAAGAGTTCTCGTTTTCGCACCTCATCCATGCGGTCAATCACCCAGTTGTCCAGAACGAATAGCACGTTCCATGCTGTGCCGTGACGCCACGGTGTTTCCTGGAGGAGTAGCGAAATCAAGTCAAGCCAGGCAACATATTCCGCCCAGTCCACAATGGTCAGCCAGATATCCTCTTGCGGATGCAGGATGTTTTGCAGAAACAATCGTCGCTTGTCGGCTGCGGTGTAGCAGTAGGCATTCTCTGCTGCTTTGAACCCAGCCTCGCGCACCTTGATATGATGATGACACAGGCGGCGGCGAACGAAACGTCTTAGCGTATACCACACCTGCCGATGGCTCCGGTTAGGTGCTTTCTTGTGCCAACCGTACACTTCCCAAATGAGCAGAGGTGTGATAAAGGTCACATCTGGGTCGTAATCGCTACGCACGCACTCCAGCACAAGAGCACAAGCCTCGGCAGGGGACAACGATCCCATTCGCTCTCTAAGACGCCTGAGGCTTTGGTCCCTACTGCCGCGTGCCCAACGCTTGAGCCAGTATCGCATGTAACAACAGTCGTGTCGTGCCGTCATATAGGTACGAGGACGGGCGGTCTTATTGGAACAGGAGTGGGTATACGAGGCGGCCAGGGATAGGGCAGAGGAACGCATGGATAAAGACCTCCAGGCCATTCGGGAATGGGGGCGTTGAGAACCCCTTCGAAATACCTGATTTCGTTATGAAAGTTGTTTTTCCAATGATTGTTGCAGTTATTGTCGATTTGGTTCAGCACCTCCTCCAGCCTCCGTTTCAACCCTTCTACATCTTTAACGTGCCCCCGATAATTTTCCCACTTCTCCAACAATGTGTGGTCTGGCCTTCGGGGAGCAGCAGCACACGGTTCGCTGGGAATGCATAAACTAGCCACAGGAGGGAGGTTATCTCGTATCTTTTGCAGGTGTTCCTCGATTTTTCTCGCCAACTCACGTGCTTTAGCAACGGCCTCAAAGCACTTCTCTTTATTATGTAGCCCCTGTGGGTCGGCTGTAGTCACCACCCCATTGCCC
>JBMFOT010000079.1:0-13233 GCA_049969495.1 Armatimonadota bacterium | reverse complement strand
GGGGCGGCGGGATAGATTCTATCTCAATCAACCACCAGATTCTCGGGGTTCAGCCCCTCCAGCTCCGGCACCACAAACCGCCCATCCCGGCGTACCAGGCGGTCGTCGAAGTAGACCTCCCCTCCGCCATACTCCGGGCGCTGGATCAACACCAGGTCCCAGTGGATTTGCGAGCGGTTGCCGTTGTCTGCGATCGTATAGGCGTTACCGGGGGTAAAGTGCAACGAGCCAGCGATCTTCTCATCGAGCAAGCCGTCTTTAATCGGGTGCAAGATGTACGGGTTGAAGCCCAGCGAGAACTCGCCAACATATCGCGCCCCCTCGTCAAAGTCCAGTATCTTGTTCAGCTCCTCGCTGATATTGCAGGAGGCTTCCACGATTTTGCCCGCACGAAACACTAGCCGGATGTTCTCGAAGGTCTTGCCATGGTACAACGAGGGCACGTTGAAGGTGATTTCGCCCTCCACCGAGTCACGCACGGGAGCGGTAAAGCATTCACCGTCGGGGATGTTGCGCAACCCGTAGCAGGGGATAACCGGAATGCCCTTGATGGAGAAGGTCAGGTCGGTGCCCGGCGCAACGAGGCGCACACGGTCGGTTTGGCTCATCAGTTCCACCAGTGGCTGAACCGCCTTTTCCATTCGACTGTAATCCAACGTACATACCCGGAAGTAGTAATCTTCAAACGCCTCGGTGCTCATGTTCGCCTGTTGCGCCATGCTATCGTTGGGCCAGCGTAGCACCACCCACCGGGTGTTCGGCACGCGAATCTCGCTGTGAACCGGTTTCCACCATAACCTCTGCACCATCTCCACCTTCTCTATCGGCACATCCGATAATTGCGCACTGTTCAGCGTGCCCCTCACCCCGATATAGCACTGCACCTTCTCCATGCGGTACCTCTCCACATCGGCTAGAGCCTGCAGTTGCTCTTCGGTGGCGTGTATCTGTAGCGTGCGCATCACTCTCGAGTGTTTTGTATCCACCAGCGGAACGCCGCCTGCTTTCGCGATTTGCTCTATCAGCACGCACAGAAACTCTTCGGGCACATCGGTCGCTTCTACCAGCACCTTGTCGCCCGGCTGCACGCGCGTGCTGTGCCCAACCAGAACCTGCGCTAACTGTTCAAAACGAGGGTCTTTCACCGCTTCGCCTCCATTCCGGCAGTCTCTCTTTTTCTTTCGGCATCGCCCGGCAAAAACCTGTCTGGCAGGGGATGCTTGCCTCAATTCCCCGGCATTTTTACTGTTTGCTCCGGCTGAGGCAGGAGATTTGGCTTGACGGGATGGAATTTGTCTTATACAATCACTGAAGATAACCGATTAGCTCGAACGCTCAGAGCGCAAAGAAACAATAATTGCGCCATCAACGCACACAGGAGGACCCATGATGCAGGAGGAACTCAAAGCACTTGCTCAGGCGATTCTGGAAGGCAAACGCAATGAGGCAGTGGAGCTCACTCAGAAGCTGGTGGACGCCGGCGTCACCCCAAAACAGATACTGGACGAGGGACTCATCGCCGGTATGTCTATCGCCGGCGAAAAGTTCAAGAACGGCGAGTATTTCGTGCCGGAGATCCTAGTAGCGGCGCGCGCGATGAAAGCATCGATGGAGATTCTGCGTCCCTTGCTGGTAGCTACCGACGTACAGCCGATGGGAACAATGGTTATCGGTACCGTGCGAGGCGACCTGCACGACATCGGCAAGAACCTGGTAGCCATGATGGTAGAAGGGGCGGGCTTTCAGGTCGTGGACCTGGGTGTGGACGTAACCGCCGACAAGTTTATCGCCGCTGCCAAAGAGCATAATGCCCAGATTGTGGGAATGTCTGCCCTGCTGACCACTACCATGACCTATATTCCCGAAGTGATTAAGGCTTTCGACGCAGAGGGATTGCGTCCAAAGGTGAAGATCATCGTGGGTGGCGCGCCGGTGACACAGGAATGGGCAAACCAGATTGGTGCCGATGCCTACGCTCCCGATGCAGCCACCGCTGTCGATAAGTGCAAAGAGCTGCTAGGCGCAGCGTAAGTACACCGTCAATCTGGAGGGCGAGGCTCCTGCCGAGCAGAGTCGGCCGGCTGGAGGTGTCTTCACGACTAAAGCCGTTCCCTCTCAGAGGAAGCCAGCCTTCGCTGGCTATAACCCTGTGCAGGCAGGGTTTGGTTTGCAAGGTGTGGCTCTAGCCGTCAACCAGTGCCCGGGCGAGCCGAACACCGTCGGCGGGTTCTCCCCTCCAGAGCAAAGGAGGCGACAGCGGTGACCTCCAGAGAGCGGGTGCTGTGCGCATTTCACCGGGGCACGCCTGACCGTGTCCCGGTCTCCCCGCAGCATTTCGGGCGCATCCCGCCGGATAGCGACCTTGCCGCCCAGCTGGTGCGCGAGACCGACATCATACTCTACGCAGGAGGGGCATGTGATTGTTTTGTCGGCTCCGCGCTGCCGCGCGATGTAGAGACTACCGGCAACATGACCCGCACCGTTTACCACGCCCCACACGGCGACCTGACCCGCGTCGTCACGCGCACGCCGGTAACCTCCGCATGCACCGAGTTCCCCTGCAAAAACGCCGATGATGTGCTGAAGCTGCTTGCCGCGCCCTACGAGCCGCCCACAGAAGAGATGGTGCAGGAGGCATTACATCACTTCTTCCAGAGGAAGCACTGGCTGGGCGACGAAGGGGTCGTGCTCTTCGAACTGCCGAACGCCCTCTGTTTTCCGGCAGAATGGCTCTCCCCACAGGATTTCTGCCTGCTGTGGGCAGACGCTCCCGACGTGATGGAAGAGATGGTGCGGGTGGGCAACGAGCGGCTGCTGGCGTTTGTGGAACGAGTGTTGAAGGCAGGGGTGGACGTGTTTCGCATCGTCGGCGGTGAGTACGCCTCTACCCAGCTGGGGCCGGTCGCTTACGACAGACTGGTGCGCCGACCTGACAAGGAGCTGGTCGCGCTCATGCACGACTACGGAGCCATTGCCTACTTCCACAATCACGGACCCATCATGCGCTACCTGGAGGCGATTGTGGACATCGGCGTAGACGCGCTGGACCCGCTGGAGGCGCCGCCCTGGGGCGACTGCGATATGCCCAGAGCAAAGAGCATTCTGAAGGGGCGCGTGTGCATCGTGGGCAATATCGACGATATGGAGGTCATGAACCAGCGCAGCACGGAGGAGATACTTGCCATCGGCAAAAAGCTCGTTGAGGAAGCAGGTCCCGACGGCTTTGTGCTGAGCGGTACTGCGTCGGGCACGTACGGCGAACATGCTGCACGGAACTTTATCGCGTTAGCCCGGTACGTGAGAAGCCAGATGTAACCGGAGGAAAGAATGACGCCCAGAGAACGTGTTTTACGCGCGGTGCATCGCCAGACACCGGACAGGGTTCCCAAGGAGATGGGCTTTACCCCGGCAGCGTACGACAGGTTTGTGAAAGAAACCGGTCACACCGACCCGGCGGAGTACTTCGGCATGGAGTGTCGCTATGTCGGTTTCCGCCCGCCGCGCGAGCTGCCGGACTTCACACCGTATCTGCAGAAACTGCCGCCCGGCAGCTGTATCAGCAGCGAGTACGGCACCGCACACATCCCCGGCACGTTTTACCATTTCACACGCTACGTCTTTCCTCTGGAGAGCGCAACAACACTCCGCGAACTGGAAGAGTATCCCTGGCCCGATTTCACCCCCTCCTACCGCTACGAGCATCTGGAAGCGGAAGTGCAGGCGTGGCACGAGAAGGGCTACTTTGTCGCAGGCTTCGCCGGACATATCTTCGAAACCGCATGGCAACTCATCGGCTTCGAACGCACCTTCCGCGACTTCATCGAGAACCCCGAATTCGTGGAGTGGGTGCTGGAGAAAATCACGCAGGACAATTGCTTCAAAGCGCGCCGTCTGGCAGAAGCAGGGGTGGACATGGTGCAATTCGGCGATGACGTGGGAATGCAAGACAGGCTGATGATGCGCCCGGAAGTGTGGCGACGTTTCCTGAAACCGCGCCTCGCCCGCGAAATCGCCGCCGCGCGGGAAGTGCGCCCCAACATCCCCGTGTGGTATCACAGCGACGGTAACATCGCCGATATCATCGAAGACCTTATTGAGGTGGGGGTTACCGTGCTGAACCCTGTGCAGCCAGAGTGCCTGGATATGGACTGGGTGAAGCGCAGGTTCGGCGGCCGGTTGGCGTTCTGGGGCACTATCGGCACGCAGACGGTCATGCCCTTCGGCAAGCCTGAGGATGTGAAACGCGCTGTCAAGGAGATGATTGACCGGTTCGCTCCCGGGCTGGTGCTCGCCCCAACGCACGTGATAGAACCCGATGTGCCGTGGGAAAATATTCTGGCTTTCTTCGAGGCGGTGGAGGAGTACGGCAGGCTATCGCCTTGACTTCTCCTCCATCCTTTCCTATACTAAAAGCATGAGCAGCACAGGTTTCGTCGTTTCCGCCCCCGGGCGGATTTGTCTTTTCGGTGAGCATCAGGACTACCTTGGACTGCCCGTTATCGCCGCTGCCATCAATCGGCGCATCCGGGCGGAAGTGCGCCCCTCGCCGGATGGCAATCTGCTGAAGCTGGACATGCCCGATATCGGCGAGCAGGTGGAGATGGACCCCTCGCAGGAGCAGACTTACCTGCATTCTCGCGACTACTTGCGGGCCGGCGTGAACGTACTGCGTCGCGAGGGGGCGCGTTTTCCCAGAGGAGCGGATATCCGCATCACCAGCAATATCCCGATGCAGGCGGGGGTCTCCAGCTCCTCTGCCCTAGTTATCATGTGGTTACGCCTGCTTTGCCAGATAGCGGAACCGCCCCTTCAGCCAGATACCGAAACGCTGGCACGGTGGGGGCATCGGACAGAGGTGCTGGAGTTCCACGAGCCGGGCGGCATGATGGACCACTTCTGCGCTGCGCTGGGAGGCGTGTTGTATATCGATACCATACCGCCCTACCGCGCGGAGCGGCTTCCTGTACAGCTAAACGGACTGGTGCTGGCAGATTCAAAGCAGCCGAAAGCCACCGTCGAGGTGCTTGCCTCCAGGCGGCAGGATGTCACCGAAGGCATTGCGCTGTTGAAGGAGAAGATACCCCATTTTGACCTGCACACTACCCCGCTGGAGGAGGCAGAAGAGGCTCTGAAACACCTTCCCGAACGCAACGCCCGCCGTGTGCGCGCTAACCTCATCAATCGCGACCTCACCCGCCGCGCTCTGCAGCTGTTGCGAACCGACGGCTGGTCACCGCACGCTCTGGGCGACCTGCTGCTGGCGCATCATGCCCAACTGCGCGACGGACTAGAGGTCTCCACCCCCAAAATCGAGAAGATGCTGGAAGCGGCGTTACGGGCAGGCGCGCTGGGCGGTAAGGTGAACGGCTCCGGTGGAGGCGGTTGTCTGTTCGCTTACGCACCGGGGCGCGAGGAAGAGGTGGTAGAGGCGTTCAAAAGCGCGGGCGGAGACGCCTGGCGCGTGCGCGTGGATACGGGGGCAGCGGTGGAATGAGCGACCTTCCGCGCCGATGTGTGCTGCTGGCGGCGGGCAGAGGAACCCGGCTGGGTGAAATGACTCGCAATATCCCCAAGCCGATGGTTCCCCTTGCCGGACGTCCTCTGCTAGAGCACATCCTGTTGCGCATCCGCGAGGCAACGCCCATCCGTGATTTCACCATCGTGGTACAGTATTGTGCAGAAAGCATCCTTCACCACTTTGGCGATGGCGGCTCATTCGGTGTGCGTATCCGCTATGTTCGCCAGCCACAAGAGCAGCCAGGCACAGGTGGCGCTCTGCGAGCTGCTCTGGAAACGCTACCCGAAGAACCGGTGTTGATGAGCTTTGGTGACATCCTGACCGAACCGGCAAACTATCAACGCCTGCTACAAGCATATCATCCCTCCATCGTCGCCCTGCTCGGTGTCAACTGGCTGCCCGATGTCTCCGAAGGGGGAGGCGTGTGGCTCGACGGCGACAGAGTGCTCCGCCTGCAGGAAAAGCCGCGTCACGCCGACACCCACTGGAACCTCGCAGGGGTGCATATCTTCTCGCCGGCTATTCTGCCCGTATTGCAAAACCTGCCCCTGTCCGAGCGTGGAGAGTATGAACTCACCGACGCGATGCAGGTTCTTCTGCAACAGTACCCTGGTACCGTGCGGGCGGTCTGCTTTGAGGGCTACTGGAACGATGTCGGCACTCCCGAACGCCTCCGGCAGGCGGAACGCTATCTGGCAGGACTGCTATTGCACGAAGACGAATCTGGATGTTGAATACGCTGGAGGGTCGCTTTCCGCCGTGACCTTTGTGGACGCAACAGAGCGCGTCCATCCAAAACCTGTGCGGGGGGCATGCTTCGTTGTAACCGCAAACCAAACGGCTCGGACGGAGCCTCGCCCTCCAGGACCGCTGTGTGGGAAGGGTCAAGTCAGGAGCGAATCGGCAACGTTTCACAGGAGGATCAAAATGAAAGGCAACCCTGAAATCCTGAAGGTGCTGAACGAACTGCTCTCCGACGAACTGACCGCTATCCATCAGTACATGGTGGAAGCGGAAATGTGTGAGAACTGGGGCTACGATAAGCTGCACGCTGCTTTCCAGAAAATCGCCATCGACGAGATGCATCACGCCGAATGGCTCATCCAGCGCATCCTCTTCCTCGAGGGACATCCCATCATCAAGCTGGGCGAGCTGAACATCGGTGCAACAGTATCCGATATGATACACGGCGTGATCAGCGCGGAGGGTGAAGCCGTCGAGGCGTACAATAAAGCCATCGCGCTGGCGCATCAGGTGGCGGATCGGGGTACGGTAGACCTGCTCCTCAAAATCCTGACGATGGAAGAGGGACATATCGACTGGGCAGAGGCGCAGCGCGACCAGATAGAGCACATGGGCATCGCCAACTACCTTTCCCTGCAAACGGAGGGCGCCGCGCAGTAAGTGCTTCCCTATCCGGTTGATACCCTCGTCCGCAAGGTGCGCGCACTGCATGAGCAAATCCGCTCGGAGGTGCGCGCCCAGCTCCTGCAGCATTCCGCCGACTGGCTGGCACATGCCACCGAAAGCGCGGAAGGCGATACGCAGTTTCGCATCGACGTGCGGGTGGAGCAGTTGTTGCTACAGTTCTGCCAGCAGTGGGCGCAGGAAGTGCCCTTCGTACTTGTCGCAGAGGGTATCTCGGAAGACGGCTGGATGGTTTTGCCGCAGGGCACAAGCGATTCGGACGCGCAGTTCATCATGATAGCAGACCCTATCGACGGCACGCGCATGATTATGTACGATAAGCGCAGTGCATGGTGCCTGACGGGCATTGCACCGAATCGCGGCAGAAAGACCACGCTTGCCGATATCCAGATTGCGATTCAGACGGAGCTGCCAACTACTCGCCAGCACCTCGCCGATACGTTGTGGGCAGTGCGGGGCAAGGGCGTTTTCGGTGAAAGGCAGAATCTGCTGGACGGCAGCACAATCTCCTTTCGCCCCAAACCCTCTTCTGCCACCGACCTGCGTTACGGTTTTGCCGGTATCGCCAATTTCTTCCCGAATGGCAAGGCGTGGCTCGCCGCTCTGGAGGAGAATCTTTACAGGGAACTGGCTAGCATGGATGTACATGGTAATCCGCTAGTCTTCGCCGACCAGTATCTTAGCACGGGCGGACAGATTTATGAACTCACCGTCGGGCATGACCGCTTCATCGCCGACCTGCGCCCAGTTGCCTTCCGCCGACTGGGATATAACACCTTTCCCCTGTGTGCGCATCCTTACGACATCTGCACGGAACTGATTGCGCAAGAGGCAGGAGCCATCATCACCGACGAGTATGGACGACCGCTGCAAATCCCTCTGGATATTCGTGAGCCTGTCGCATGGATTGGCTATGCCAACCCTGCTCTGCGTGCCTGGATAGAACCGGTGCTGCTCAAACTGTTGCACGGAGAGAACGAAGGATGAGAAACATTCGCAAAGCGGTGATCACCGCAGCCGGGCGAGGAACCCGCCAGTTTCCCGCCACGCGCACCCTGCAGAAGGAGATGCTACCGCTGGTAGACCGCGACGGCATTACCAAGCCCGCCTTGCAGCTGCTGGTGGAAGAGGCGGTGAACGCGGGCATCGAGCAGGTGGGTATCGTGGTCAATCCTGAATCGGAGGCAGGCATTCGCGCTTACTTCGGCGCGTTAACCGAGCAGGAAGCCGGCTGGGGCAACGAGAAGCAACTGCTCTACCAACAGGCGGAGCACCTGCAACATCTGGGCGAACGCATTACCACCATTGTACAAAGCGAGCCTCTTGGATTGGGACATGCGGTGTATCTCGCCAGAGAGTTCGTAGGCGACGAGCCGTTCATCATGTACCTGGGCGACCATGTGCTGCTCTCCCATGCAGAGAAGAACTGCACACAGCAGGTACTAGACGTTTACGCCCAGACAGGCGGCACTCTCTCCGCCGTACGCCGCACCCCCGAAGAGCGCGTCCACCTGTATGGCACGCTGGCGGGCACACTGTTGCCCACCCCTGCGAACACCCTGCATGTGACGGCAATGAGTGAAAAACCAACCATTGAACATGCACGTGCTACCCTGCGAATGCCTACCCTTCCCGAAGGGGTGTACTACTGCTTCTTCGGTATCAATGTATTCACCCCGGAAATCTTCGAGTGCCTTGAGCGCACCATCACCGAGGGACACAAAATGAAAGGCGAATACCAGCTCACCACCGCGCAGCAGATGCTGGTGGAGCGAGGTAGCTATTACGCCTGCGAGATAGCGGGCGAGGCGCTGGACATCGGCATCCCGCAGGGCTATCTGGAAGCGCAGGTGGCACTGGGACTGGCGGGTACGTATGGGGACGCCCTGCGCCGATGGATGAACGAGCGCGGGGGGTGTGACGGATGAAACCGAAGATTCTGCTCTCGTGGTCATCGGGCAAGGACAGCGCGTGGACACTGCATGTCTTGCGCCAGAGCAAGCGGTGGAACATCACAGGGCTGGTTACTACCGTGAACACCGCCTTCAGCAGGGTGTCCATGCACGGCGTGCGCGAAGAGCTGCTGGAACAACAGGCACAGGCGGTTAGACTACCCCTGTGGAAAGTACCCATCCCCTATCCCTGCCCGAACGAGGCGTACGAGTCCGCTATGCGCGAACTGATAACCCGCGCAAAAGAGGCAGGGGTAACCCATTTCGCCTTCGGCGACCTCTTCTTGCAAGACGTGCGCGACTACCGCGAGCGACAGCTGGCAGGCACGGGCGTCACAGCGGTGTTTCCGCTATGGGGCATTGATACCGCCAAGCTGGCGCACGAGATGATTGCCTCCGGTTTACGGGCGACGATTACCTGTGTAGACCCTCAGCAGGTACCCGCCTCCCTGATCGGGCGCGAGTTTGACGAAATGTTGCTGAAAGAGCTGCCCCCTTCTGCCGACCCCTGTGGCGAGAACGGTGAATACCACACCTTTTGCCATGCCGGACCAATGTTCGCCCACTCCATCCCCGTGCAGACGGGCGAAGTGGTAAAGAGGGATGGGTTTGTGTATGTAGACCTGCTTAGCACCACCCCGTATCCACACAACAGCTGAGGAAGTGATATGATCGCTGCTTTCAGCCTGTGGAGGGCGAGGCTCCTGCCGAACCGCTGGTGCCTTTTGGAGTGTCGCTACAGGGAGATTCTTCGCTTGCGCTCAGAATGACAGGGTGGCGTTGCCATCCTGCTACCAAAAGAATAATCAGGCATGTTTTGCCACGGTGTGGACTACATTCGCTCCGGAGCGCTCACTCCGAGCAGCCCCAGCACGTTCTTCAGCACGATGCGCGTGGCATCGACCAGCACCAGCCGCGCCCGGGTGATATGCTCCTCCTCGCCTACCACACGGCAGGTATCGTAGAACTTGTGGAAAGCGTCGGCAACCTCCATGCTGTAGCGAGTCAACCGATGGGGGGCGCGCTCCGTTGCTGCCTCCAGCACCTCCTCAGGAAACTCGTCCAGCTTTTTCATCAGCGCGATTTCGTTCTCGTGCTGCAGAGGAGAGAGGTCTGTTTCTGCTGCCGACGGAACGGTCCATCCCTGCTCAGCAGCGACGCGCAACATACTGCAGATACGAGCGTGTGCATACTGCACGTAGTACACCGGGTTCTCACTGCTCTCCTTCTTCGCCAGCTCGAGGTCGAAATCCAGCGGGCTGTCATGTGAACGCATCAGGAAGAAGAAGCGCGCGGCGTCTTTGCCCACTTCGTCCAGCACATCGCGCAGCGTGACCACATTGCCTGCCCGCTTGGACATGCGCACCAGGTCGCCGCCCTTAAACAGGCGCACTATCTGATAGATAAGCACCTCGAAGTTCTCCACAGGGTAGCCCAGCGCGGCGACCGCCGCTTTCGTGCGGGCGATGTAGCCGTGATGGTCGGGACCCCAGATGTCTATCAGGTAATCGAAGCCGCGTTCGAACTTATTCTTGTGGTAGGCAGCGTCGGCGGCGATGTAGGTGGGCTGTCCGTTGTTGCGCACCAGCACGCGGTCCTTATCGTCACCGAAAGCGGTGGAGCGCAGCCAGATGGCTCCGTCGTGCTCGTAGGCGTAACCGCGCTCTTTCAGCTCGCGGACGGCGGCTTCTACCTGCCCGCTGGTGTGCAGGCTGTTCTCACTGAACCACACATCGAACACCACACCGAAGTCCGCCAGGTCCTGTTGTTGCTGACGCTTCATCGCCTGCTCGGCGTATGCGCGGAACCGCTCCTGCACCGCTTCTTCATCCCCTTCCGTCAGATGCGCTCCTTCCTTCTCCAGCAGTTCCCGCGCGATGTCCACCAGATACTCGCCCGCATAGCCGTCCTCAGGCAGTTCGATGTCCTCACCGAGCAGCTGCCGGTAGCGCACCACCAGCGAGCGCGCAAAGTGCTGCATCTGCAGGGAGTTGGTCGCATCGTTCACATAGAACTCGCGGGTCACCCGATAGCCCACCGCCTCGAGCAGGTTCGCCAGTACGTCCCCAATCGCTCCGCCTCGCCCGTGCGCGACGGTAATCGGTCCGTTCGGGTTTGCGCTCACGAACTCCACGTTCACCCGCTTGCCCGCCCCGATATCCCATTTGCCGTACGACTCGCCTTTTTGCTGAATCTCGCGTAGCACATCGTGCAGCCAATGGGGATGCAGGGTGAAGTTGATGAAGCCATTGCCTGCTACCTCCACCCGCGATACCAGGCGGTCTTCCGGCAGGTACCTCACAATCGTCTCCGCGATCTCACGCGGTGGGCGTTTGAGCTCGCGCGTGAGCAACATCGCCACGTTGGTCGCGAAGTCGCCGAACTCTTTCACGCGCGGCGGTTCCACCGACACTTCGGGTAGTTGCGCAATGGGCAAATCGCCCACCTCTTTCGCCCGCTGCAAAGCCTGTTCTATCAGCGTGATGACCCGTTCCTTTGCCACGACGCGATACCTCTTTCCGTTTCGTTTGGCGTCTGTCCCTTCTGTAGCCGCAGGCTAACAAATTGTGATTGAACCTCTCCCCCTTCCCCTCTCCTGCAAGGAGAGGGGAGCCGTTTACCGTTCCCCCCTCCCTGTAGGGAAGGGGGGTTGGGGGATCGGTTCTACGCCGGCGTCAGCTCCATCCCGTGTGCGTATTCATCCACCGTACGCACCGTGAAATCGTCACCACGACGCAGAGCCTCCAGCGCCTTCAGCAAAGCGCGTGCCGTGTCCAGCGAAGTGAGACACGGAATGCCCTGTTCCACACTGGCACGGCGAATGATGAGCCCTTCGCGCTCGATCTGGCGGTCGCGCGTGAGGGTGTTGATGAGCAGGTCTACCTTGCGTCCGCGAATCAGATCCAGTAGGTTAGGCGAGCCTCCCTCGCTGATTTTATACACCGGCGTCGCGTCCAGACCATGCTCCTGCAGGAAGCGAGCAGTGCCCCTTGTGGCGTAGACCCGAAAACCCAGCGCGATAAACTCCTCCACGATGGGCAACGCCTCGCGCTTGTCGGGGTCGGCGATGGTCACCAGCAGGTTGCCTCGTGCCGGGCACTGGATGCCCGCCGCCACCATTGCCTTATACAGCGCGCGCGAGTAATCGGTATCCACGCCCATCACCTCGCCGGTGGACTTCATTTCCGGTCCCAAAATGGGGTCTACCTGCGTTAACTTCAAGAACGAGAAGACCGGCGCTTTGACCGCAATCAGCGGTGTCGGCTCCGCTAGTCCCGATTCGTAGCCCAGTTCACGCAGGCTCTCCCCCATCGCGGTGCGCGTCGCCAGCTGCACCATCGGGATATTGGTGATTTTGGAGAGATAGGGCACGGTGCGGCTGGCACGCGGATTCGCCTCGAGCACGTAGGCGGTTTCGTTCTCCACCACGAACTGGATGTTCATGATGCCGTGCACATCCAGCGCACGCGCGAGGGCGATCGCGGTGTCCACAATCTGCTGCTGAACGTTCCGCGACAGGCTCTGCGGGGGGTATACCGCCATGCTGTCGCCGGAGTGCACCCCCGCCCGCTCGATATGCTCCATGATTCCGGGCACGAGGCAGTCTACCCCGTCAGCGATGACATCCACCTCCGCCTCTTTGCCCACAATATATTTGTCCACCAGAATGGGCGCTTTGGGCGATACGTCCACCGCATAGTGCATATAGTCGCGCAGCTCCGCCTCGCTGTACACAATCTCCATCGCGCGTCCGCCCAGCACAAAGGAGGGTCGCACCAGTACCGGATAGCCGATTTCGTCCGCCACCTGTATCGCCTGTTCCACCGATACCACCGCTCGCCCGGGCGGCTTGGGAATGCCCAGATCGCGCAGGATACGCTCGAACTTGTCGCGGTCCTCGGCGATATCGATGGACTCCGCCGACGTGCCGAATATCCTGACTCCCGCGCGATGCAGAGGCAGCGCGAGGTTGATAGCGGTCTGCCCGCCGAACTGCACGATGACCCCGTCCGCGTTCTCCCTCTCCAGCACATTCAACACATCTTCCAGCGTCAGCGGTTCGAAGTAGAGGCAATCGGAGGTGTCGAAGTCGGTAGACACCGTTTCCGGGTTATTATTTATCACAACTGCACGGTAACCTGCCTCCTGTAAAGCCCAGACGCAGTGCACCGTGCAGTAATCGAACTCAATACCCTGTCCTATCCGAATCGGTCCCGACCCGATGACGACAACCGTGCCTTTGGTGGTATGGTTCATGCGCCTCCTCCGTGCTTGCTCACCCTATTATATCCAAACAGAGGGGTGGTTGTCAAAGCAGGGTGGATGGAAAAAGAT
>JBMFOT010000078.1:0-14497 GCA_049969495.1 Armatimonadota bacterium | reverse complement strand
AGCGCTCGTGATGCGCCCGTAAACGACGTCCACATCTACTTCGCAGCGACTCGGTCCATACACGCCGTTAGGGAAGCGCTGCCAAAAACGCACCCCATACAGTGAAGGGGCACGCCCGATCCTACCGAACGGCTGAACCTCCGCGTGGTTGAGCAGTTCGGGGAAGGGATAGTGTGCCTGCATATACGCGCGAGCGATGGCTATTGCTCGCTCCTCTCCTATCGCCCGGCGCAGTAACATCTCCTCGCTCAGCGGTTCGTCATAGAACTCTTGGGAGGAATAGCTCCAGATCCATGACCAGTGGTTGATGTTGTAGGCGCAAATCCGGAAGTGCCTCTGGTTGCATTCCAACATGTGTGTAACATCTATTCCGGGTCGCGCAGAAGGGGGTGCGATGTATTTTACCTCTATGGGTGTGTTGCTGCCTTCTCCGAGAATTTCGCGCACTTTTTGCACCGCCTGCTCCGGTGTCACGTATTGCCAGACGTATTGTGCGGAGGCAACCGTGCCCCAACAGCACAGCGCCCACAAGACGAGGATGAATGTGGTCTGTTTCATGATGGGATACCTCCTTCGCCAGGTTATGGTGTGATGCGCAGTGTTGCGTCGCCTTGGAACTCGGCGGCAAATTCTGCTGGGCTGAGTATTGTACCAGCGTAAGTGTGCCTAACCCAATCCTGGGTCTTTTCCAATGCCTCCAGGCAAGCATCATGCACCGTGTTGTTCTTCAGGAGCTGCATAAAGCCTGGTTCTCTGGAGTTGTTGCCGCCTCCATATCCATCGAGGTAGATGCTGACTGCGTTAGAGTACACTTGCCAGTAACCGATGGTTACCGTAGTCTTGGCTCCCTTATACAGAAACCAGTCGCTCAAACCACCCCCTTGAATCCCCGCGTTCAGCCCGCAACCCACCAGAACTACCAGTTCCAGATTCGTCAGCGTCTGTCCGGGGCCGCCGATGCTTTCCACAATTAGACAGTCCTGCCACCCACGTAGCCCGGGAATAGTGTTCCAGTCGGCATAGCTCGTGACAAGCCACTTCTGGCTACCCTGAGGAGCCGACTGCGGCATCCGGTTTTCGCCTTTCATGAGCAGCAGTTTACCCTTAAGGTCAGCGTGGCTGTGTCCACTAAAAAGCACCATCTTTAGCGGCTTTCTGCCTATCGTTGGGTCGTAATATTCCAGAGGACCCCGCATCTGTCCTATCAAGGGATTGCCATACCACCAATCGTAACCGGGTACCTTTTTGAAGCCTAAGGCTTTTCCTCCGTTCACAAAATAGCCAGCCTGAGAATTGAACTCTCCATGTGTGAAGGCAATGAGAGCACTGTATATCTTCTGCTGGTTATGGGGAAGCGCTTCCCGCAAACGGTGTGCCTTGTCAAGGTCACGGTGGTTATCCTGTGCCCGCAACAGAAAGATGTATCTGCCTGCCTCGGCGGGCGATGGTATGGTAAACCTCACATCGTGACTGCCGTCAGTCAAATCGGGTGAACTAAGCGCACCCGCGAAGTATACGTCCAACGCAGTTTTGTATGAAATGTCAAGAGGTTCGCGAAACCCTCCGGAGAAATTGTGCTCTCACCCATCCCGCGCCACCGAGAAGCACCATCAGCATACTCACCCACTGCGCATCCGAAAGCCCCAGCGCCAGCACGGTGGAAGTTGCCCCGATGCGCCAGAACTCCACGATGAAGCGGTACACGCCGTACAGCGCGAGGTACGCCCAGAACACCTTGCCCTCCGGGTGAGGGGGCTTCTGCATCCGCGCCAGCAAGGCGAAGATGAGCAGGTTGGAGAGCGATGCGTAAATCTGTGTGGGATGGCTGGGCGGAGTATGGACATGCGGATGGAAAGGGTCTTGAAACGAACACGCCCAGGGCAGGTCAGTCGGCACGCCGTAGCAACACCCGCCCAGAAAACAGCCGATTCGTCCGATCGCGTAGGCGAGCGCGACGCCCGGCGCCAGCACGTCCGCCAGCCGCAGGAAGGGAATGCCCTTGCGCCGTGCCAGCAACGCCACCGCCATCCCGCCGCCTATCACCGCGCCGTGAAAGGAGAGACCGCCCTCCCAGAAATAGAGCGCGCGCAGAGGCTCCCTCGCAAAGCTACCCCAGTCCAGTAGCACATACACCAGACGCGCCCCCAGCACACCCGCCAGCGCGGTCAACAACACGAAGTCCAGAATCTGTTCGGCTTCTACTCCGTAGCGTGGCGCCACCCGCATCGACCACCACACTGCCAGCGCGAAGCCGAGCACAATCATCACGCCATACGAGCGCACTTCTAAGAAACCGATATGAAACAGGATAGGATGCATTATCCGATGCCTCGCTCCTCGAAGGGTTACGCTTGGATTATACCATTCAACGAGGATTTCGATGTCGTTCTTCGCGAATTAGTAATTCAAGACCTGTGGCGCAGGCTGATGAAGTTTGAAAAATAGTCGCATTATCCCTTCATCTCTTTCCCGAAGCTTCGGGAGAGGGCTCGGGGGCGAGGTGTATTGAACCTAACCCCCTTGCCCCCTTCCCCCCTCTCGTCCCCCCGTATACGGGGGGAAGGGGGGCGGGGAGTATCCGAAACACGGCTCCCCTCCCCTCGCAGGGGAGGGGTTGGGGGAGAGGTTTTATCCATCTTCCCTACGAGGGAAGGAAGCAATCGATGCACGGCTCCCCTCTCCGTGTAGGAGAGGGCTCCGGAGAGAGGTTAAGTCGTTTTATTTTTCAAAATTCATAAGCCTGCGGCTACACGTAAAACCGAAGCGGAGGTATCGACATGCTTCATCGCAAAATGATGTTGCTATCGTCGATGTTGCTGATAGCCATCGCCTGGGCGGTGATGGCAAACGTCCAGCCGGAGCCCGCCCAACCCACTGCAAACAAGGCGCAGGAGCAGTGCGCCGACTGTCACGAGGAAGTGGTTAAAGTGCTTCAACAACATGCGCACGCGGGCTTAAGCTGCTCGCAGTGCCACCCGAATGCCTTAGCTCACCAGAACGCAGACGACCCCACCGAAGTGCTTCCTGTGGTGGACTTCCGCTCCGAAACCTGCGGCTCGTGCCACAAGTTCCAGTATGAGACCTATTTCACCAGCGAGCCGGGCACTGCAGGCGAATTCGGCGGCACTCCTGCCGACCCCAAAGAGCATCCCAAAACCAAAGATTTCCCCCTGTACAACAAGATTATCGCCGGACACGGTTTCACAAAAGAGTACAACGAAGAGCGTTCGCACCGTTATATGCTGCGCGACCACATCGACATCAAGCGTGGCAAGAACCTCGCCTGTCTCAACTGCAAATCCACGCAGGTTGCCTATTACTGGGGCAAGGAGTGGAAAGGGCTAGAGCTCACCACAGATGGCGATGTGGTTACCAAGTGGCAGGAAGCGATTAACCGTATTCCGAAGGAAATGCAGGACTACGGCGCGTCCTGCGCGCACTGCCACAACCCGCATACCGCGCAACTGCAAATCATCAATAAAGCACTGCTCAACGCCATCGAGCGGCGCGGCGTGAACCCCTACTGGAAAGAACGCAACGTCAACAGCTTCGCCAAGGCAGACAAGCAGCAGAAGGAGATACTGGTCTGCGCGCAGTGTCATGTGGAGTACGTGTGCGGACCGGGAGCGGATAAGAAAGTGCGCTTCGAATTCGGCTGGCGCAAGGTGCGCGACCTGCACGACTACTACATGGAGCGACACAAATACCAGCAGGACTGGGTACACGAAATCATCGGCGAGCCGCTTGTAAAGAGCCAGCATCCCGAAACGGAAACCTTCTGGGAGAGCAAGTATGAACGGGCGGGCGCTTCCTGCGTCACCTGCCACATGCCGAAGGTGAACGTGAACGGACGCTGGCTGACCTCGCACTGGTTGGTGTCGCCTCTACGCTATATCGACAAATACGTGAAGGGCGAGAAGCTGGGGGCGTATCCCTGCGGTTCTTGCCATAACGTTTCGCCTCAAACCTTGCGCGAGCAGGTGTTGCGCGTGCAGCGCCATGTGAACGAAGCGCAGAAGCGCGTGCAGCAAGCCCTCAGCGACAGCATCGACGCCATCGCCGCGGCAAAGCAGGCAAAAGCAGGCGGCAAAAGCGTGGATGAGGAAGCATTGAAGAAGGCGGTACTGCTGCACCAGCAAGCGCATGTGCGCTGGGAGAACCTGGTGGTTTCGGAGAACAGCATGGGCTTCCACAACCCCGAAGAGGTGATGAAGGAGCTGAATGAAGCCCTGGACTACGCCCGCCAGGCGCAACTGTTAGCAACACAGGCGGCGAGGTAGAGACGAAAAGGAGGCTTGCCTCATGAGCGAACTCACGCGCGAACAGGCACGGAAACGACTGGAGGAGCTGCGCCGGCTGATTGAACACCATAACTACCTCTACTACGTGCTGGACCAGCCCGAGATTTCCGACGCCGAGTACGACGCACTGATGCGCGAACTGCTGCAGCTGGAAGAGCGGTTCCCTGACCTTCGCACACCCGATTCACCCTCGATGCGCGTAGGCGCGCCGCCGCTGGAAGCGTTCGCCACACATACCCACCGCCAGCCAATGCTCAGCCTGGACAACGCCTTTGGCGCGGAGGATCTTCGCGCATTTGACCAGCGAATCAAACGCTTCCTGGGAATGCCTCCGGACCAGCGCATCGAATACGTGGCGGAGCTGAAGATAGATGGACTGGCTATCTCGCTGACCTACGTAGATGGTGTATTTGTCACAGGCGCCACGCGCGGCGACGGCTTCCAGGGCGAAGACGTTACCCAGAATCTGCGCACCATTCGCGCCATCCCCCTGCGCTTGCGACAACCCTCCGCCATCCCCGCATCCCTTTTTGAAGAGCCTGCTGTGCCCATTCCCTCCTTCGTCGAGGTGCGCGGTGAGGTGTATCTCACGCACGACGAGTTCCGGCGCATCAACGAAGAGCGCGAGCAGACGGGCGAACCCACTTTCGCCAACCCGCGCAACGCGGCGGCGGGTTCCGTGCGCCAGCTGGACCCGCGCATCACTGCCAAACGCCGGCTGAGTCTTTTCGCTTACGGCATCGGCGCCGTTGAAGGGGCAAGATTTGACTCTCACTGGCAGATTCTGCAGACACTGAAGGCATGGGGATTTCCGGTTAACCCGCATGCACGGATATGCTCGGGTATTGAGGAAGTGATTGCCTTCTGCGAGCAGTGGACGGCGCGACGGGGCGAGTTGAACTACGATGTGGACGGCGTGGTGGTGAAGGTGAACTCTCTGCTGATGCAGCAGGATTTGGGTTACGTGCAGCGCAGTCCCCGGTGGGCGATAGCGTACAAGTTTCCAGCCCAGCAGGCGCGTACGCGCATTCTCGACGTGCGCTGGCAAGTGGGGCGTACCGGTGCATTGACCCCCGTCGCTATCATGGAGCCGGTGGAAGTAGGAGGTGTCACTGTCTCACGCGCTACCCTGCACAACGAGGACGAAATCGCCCGCAAGGGAGTGATGATTGGCGACGTGGTGATGATTCAGCGTGCGGGTGACGTGATACCCGAAGTGGTGTCCGTGGTGGAGGAGGAACGCGATGGCGACGAACAGCCCATTGTGCGCCCGCAAACCTGCCCCGAATGCGGTGCGCCGGTAGAGAAACCCGAAGGCGAGGCGGTAGCGCGATGCGTCAACCTTGCCTGCCCGGCACAGATTGTGGAGCGCATTCGGCACTTCACCTCGCGCAATGCGATGAACATCGAGGGCTTCGGCGACAAGTGGGTGCAACGGCTGTTCGAAGAGGGGATCATCCGTGACCCTGCCGACCTGTATTACCTGAAGAAAGAGGACCTGCTACCGCTGGAGCGTATGGGTGAGAAGCTAGCGGAGAACCTGCTGAACTCGGTAGAGCGCAGTAAGCAGGTTCCCCTGCCGCGCTTCATCTACGCACTGGGCATCCGACAGGTGGGCGAACGCGCCGCGCAACTGCTCGCCGAGTATCTGGGCAGTCTGGACGCGCTGATGAACGCTACCGAAGAGCAGCTGCTGCAGATTCCGGAAATCGGTCCCGCCACCGCGCGCGAGATTGTGGAGTTCTTCCGTCGTGAGGAGAACCGCCGAGTGATACAGAAGATGCTGGACGCAGGCGTTACCCCTATTGCTGAGCGGCAGAAGCGCTCCGATGCCTTTGCAGGATTAACCTTTGTGTTCACCGGCGCACTACAGCACTTCACCCGCGAAGAGGCGGAGGCTCTCGTGCGCGAGCTGGGTGGCAAGGCGTCCGGCAGCGTCAGTCGGCAGACCAGCTATGTGGTTGTGGGGCAGAGCCCCGGTTCGAAGTACCAGAGGGCGTTACAGCTGGGCGTGCCGGTGCTGACGGAAGAGGAGTTTCTGAGGATGGTGGAAACCGCTTCCAAGAGCTGAGAGCAATATTCAGTAGGGACGAACAACCATCAGTTCAGGTATCGCAAGGAAGTGACGCACGTTTCTGGTATACAACGGCACACTATGTTCAATGGCTGTCGCGGCAACCCGCAACCAGTTCCATTGCTGAGACAATGCTGACTAAGATTTCGCTCGTGCGCGCCTGTTCTTCCAAAAAGGCGCCAGCTTGCTCAGCGCCCCTCGCAAAATCGATCAAGATGTCTGTATCCACTATTCCTCTCTCTCGAGGCGCTCGCTCCACCGTTCCCGCTCCTTGCGAACCCAATCTACACTATCTGCCATGTCGTCCCGACTCGACCATATGCCGAAGAACTCCAGAGCCTTCAAATCCGAAGGGGCTACCGCCTCTGGTGGAAAAGTGGGAAGAGGTTCAATGTGTACAACGACCTCCGTCCCCTCCTCTAGATTGAGAGGGTGTTCCAGTACTATTTGCCCCTGCCTTACCTTGCCACGTTCTATGACCATTTTCACCACCCCTATTCTTTCAGAATCGCTGCGAATCGCATGCAACCACAGAACTATTTTACCACTGCTGTGTCTAAATGGGTAGCAGTGAATAATTGACGCTCACAACGCTTGATAACTTGGAAACGCCCCCGGCAGGATTGATGCTAAGGGGTCGTTCAAACTCCAACAATGGAGGTACAGTCGCTATGAGCGCACGAAACGTCTGGTTCATCGGCTGTGGCGCGGTGGTTTTTCTGGTGCTGATGTCAGCCGGCATTCTCTTCCTCTACTGGACGGCGCCGCCCGATGTGCCTGTTCCACCCCTTTCCACACCGCCCAATAACGCCTACCCCGCTTATCTGCAGTTGGTCGAGAAGACCCGCCAGCTGGAAGCGAGTACCTCGAACGTAGGAACTCTTTCCGAAAGGGCTATGCAGCGTGGAGCCAGTACGTCCGATTTGCGCCAGCTGGTTGCCGCCTATCAACCGATTCGACGGGAGTATCGCAAGCTTAGGGGGAAACCGTCCGTTGTAACCGATTGGGACAGCATGCATGCCACCATGCAGGCTGGCTCCGTGTTGCGGACGTGGGCGAGAGTGGAAGCCGCCGACATCGAAGTGGCATTTCGCGAAGGCGACCATGCCCGAGCCATCGATGACCTGCGCACCATACTCCTGCTCACGGAGAATATACGCCGCGGCGGCACATTCATGCGCTATCTCGTGGGAGAAGCGATGATAGTCATTGTCACCGCCGTCTTCTCGGACGGTTTGGAGAAACTTTCTCCTGTCGAGTGCGACCGAGTGGTGCAGGTGATACGCGAGTGGGAACAGGTGCGCGTACCCTTCTGGCAAGCTCTGGAAGGCGAGAAGCGGTTCACCATTGCCGTGTGCCACGCCATGCACGAGGGCGGTGAACGTACGGCACGGATGTATGGGGCACCACCACACGCCGGTCCTCCGCGTTACGCAGGCAGGATGTTCAACTTGCGGGCAGCGGCACGAGAGGCAGCGCGCCTTTATGATAAAGCCATCGCCGAGGCGAAAAAGCCCCTCCTTCAGCGACGGCTACCTGGTGTCACACCGAAACACCCGCTGAACCAGGCACTGCTTTCGACCGTATTCAACAGAGCATCGGATAAATCTGCGATAAGCGTCGCGCGGTTACGTCTGCTGGCTTGTGCGGCGGCGGTGCGTGCCTACCGGTTGCGTCATGGTCATTATCCGCGCACGCTGGCAGAAGCGGGCATCGCCGACCTGAACAAAGACCCCATTACCGGCGGTGAGTTCGTGTACCATACCGGCGCAAAAGGATTTTTGCTTTACTCTGTGGGCGTAGACGGTAAGGATGATGGAGGCAAACGGGTGGTGGAGTCGCGAATCTTTGAGGCAAGGGGAGACATCTCCCCGGTCAGATACGCCGTGCCCAAAGCCTCTGCAACCACGCCACCCGGGCCTGCGGTGTGGCTGAGATGAGAACAGGAGGAGGACATGTCGGACTCTTTCGCTATTGGCAAGCTCTACAAATACCTGCGTGTCGTGGATGTGTGCGATGCGCTGGACGGCATCGGCTACTTTGACCTCACGCTGATGTCGCCGGAGGTGCGCCCCCTGTGGAGCGGAATGCGCTTCTGGGGGGTTGCGCTGACGGTGCGCTGTGTGCCTGCCAACCGCCCCATGTGGAAGCTGAGCACCACCGAAGAAATCGTGAACGCACACGGGATATGGTTTCGCGAGGTAGGGCATATCGGCTTTGAGCACCTGATTCAGCCGGGTCATGTGATCGTCACCGACACAGGCGGCAGTAAAGAGGTGGGGTTCTGGGGCTCCGCCAACAGCCTGGGAGCGGTCGCGGCGGGCGCGGTGGGTATCATCACCGACGGCTATGCTCGCGACACTTACGAGCTGACCCTGCAGAAGACGCCGATATGCTGCCGTGCGCGAGGGCGAACGATTATTCCCGGACGCATCGAGGTCGCCGAGGTACAGACCAAAATTGGCTGCGGGGGCGTGCAGGTACGCCCGGGTGACATCGTCGGCGCGGATGACGACGGTGTGGTGGTGGTACCGATAGAGGTGGCAGAAGAGGTCGCCAAACATGCCCGCGCTATATTGCTGGCAGATATGCGCGCCCGACGCCAGTTGTACGAGAGGCTTGGCATGACGCCAGACCATACGGTGGACTACGAGACGGTGGAGAGATACTACGCGGAGCTGGAGGGATAGGTGTTTCCGCAAGGCTGCGCCCAAGCCGGCGTGATGCGACGGAACAGCATGAGCA
The DNA here is from genome assembly GCA_049969495.1 of Armatimonadota bacterium. GTDB lineage: Bacteria > Armatimonadota > HRBIN16 > HRBIN16 > HRBIN16 > HRBIN16. Next base: position 5,377 of record JBMFOT010000078.1, on the reverse strand, counting down.
GATATAATACAACGGTGGTCAAACGGTTCATCTCTGTGCGAAGCAACAGGGTAAGCGGTTACAGTACAAACCACTTGTAGGAGGAAACGATGGCTCAGGTCGCTTTCATCGGACTGGGAACGATGGGTTATCCAATGGCTGGACATCTTGCCAAACGGTTTGAGACGCTGGTCTGGAACCGTACCTCCAGTAAGGCGCGGGCACACGCACAACAGTTCGGCTCACATGCGGTGACCGACCTGAGGGATACTGCGCAAGCAGAGTTCATCTTCACCTGCCTGCCTACCAGTGTGGAGGTAGAGGCGGTGGTGGAACAGGTTTTGCCCGCGCTCAAGCCCGGCACGGTGTGGATAGACTGCACCAGTGGTGACCCCAACCACAGTCGGCGTATAGCCCAACGGTTGCGCGAGGCAGGTAGCGATTTCCTCGATGCGCCCGTTTCGGGGGGCAAGGCGGGCGCAGAAGCGGGCACGCTGACAGTGATGGTGGGCGGCAACCGGGATACCTACGAGCGCGCCCTGCCGGTGATACAGGCGTTTGCGGGGAAGGTGTTCCATGTGGGCGATGTGGGCGCGGGACATGCGGTGAAAGCGGTGAACAACATGCTGCTGGCGATTGCCCTGCTGTCGGCGGCGGAGGGGTTGGTGACTCTGGTCAAGCAGGGTGTAGACCCGGCGATCGCTCTGGAGGTCATCAACGTCAGCTCCGGACGGTCGTTTTCAACAGAGGTGCATTTCCCCGAACGGGTGCTCACCCGTGCATTTCCCAACACCTTCAGCCTTGCCCTGCTGGCGAAGGATGCGCGTATCGCCGTCTCGATGGCGCGTGAGGCGTACGTGCCTGTGCCGCTGATGCAGCTCGCCGCGGAGATGTTCGAGATGGCGAAGCAGCAGCTTGGTGGTGATGTCGACCATACCGCAGTGGTGCAGCTAATCGAGTCGTGGGCGGGCGTGGAGATTGCCCCCAAGTGCGGGTAACCAGCAGGGGAGGGCGAGGCTCCCACCGAGCCGTGCGACAATTGTAGCAGGCACGTTGCGTTGCCCTCCCCGAAAAAGGCCCTCGCTCTCTATGAACCACCAGGCGGCTGGCTGGGCGGCGCTTGCAAGGTGATGTAGAGAATAACCGTGGGCGGGTTGCCCTCGCCAGGAACTCTGAGAACCTGTTCCTGTCCACTCGGAGCGGTAGGAGTAAAACGATATCGCCATCCTTTACCCACTCTGACGGTTGCCCCCTCTTGGGGCACCTGCAGGGAGGGATAACTGGGCCCTCCTGGCGGAGAGGGGGACGTCCATGGGCTAACTGGCTCCACAATCACCGTACCCGAGATAGGCGACTCCGTACCGTCTGGATGACGAGCCCTGATGAGCACTTTCCATTCTTGGGTGAGATTCCGCAGGCGGGGGACATCCTTCACACTGTCGGCAAGCACCGAGTATACATCACCCCATGCCACCACCTCGCCCGGCTTTAGACCTGACGCCTGCTGGTTTTGCAGGTCCTGAAGCCATTGGTTCGCCGCATTCGCTGCAAGCACCGAAAGAAAACCGCGCTGTGGAGCAAGCAGGGTGTGAATGGTGCTCAGGAAAGCCTCCAGTGCCCTTTGACGCTTCTTGCGCTCGTAGGGGATCGCCAGCACCGCCGTCGCCTGACCGGTAAAACTCACACGCCACCTCGCACAACCCTCCGAATAGGGCAACGCCTGCACAGACGACAGCGGGTGAGAGGGATCCTCTGCCGCCGCCGTGCTCACCGCCTGCACCAATTGCGCCATCGCTTGAGGGTCGGCTACCCGGAACCGCCCAAAGTTCACCGTGTTCGCAATGGTCTTCTTCCGGTAGAGATTCCGGAACGAAGGAGGAGGAAGTACCTCCACTATCGATTGGTTGTCGTTCATGAAGTCTTGATATACAGTGGAGTAGCTGCGTCCCACACCGCTGCCTACACGGGTTTTGACACCCGGTGGGGTGTATGGGTCACCAGACTGACTGCCACCAGCATCGCCGGGCTGTTCCCCAAAGTGAGCACAGTATACCGTTTCAAGGTAATACGGGTCGAAAGTGCCTCCTACCAGCACCGGCACCACCGTATCAAACTTGCCTACGTCTACCGCGATGCGAGCCAGCACCCGACCGGTGTCGTTCAACACCTCCGCCACCATCTCACGCAGGTCTGCGGGGATGGAGAACACCCCCGAAGCTTCTGTGCGATAAGCGTTCGCCCAGATGCTACCGACCAGTTGCCATGTTTCGGCGTTGCGAAACTCCACCCGACCCAGCCTGCCCTGCCGGTCGGTCACGCGCACCTGAATCTCCAAGTAATCACCGGATGCAGTGAACAGCCCCCAGCCGGGTTCCTCCGGCAGTTCCAACTCACTGAACGACCGGCTGAGCAGTTGGTCGAAGTCCACCGGCTCGTTGGGCGAAAAGTCCGCTGCCCACACGCGCAGGGTGAGTTGCCGCTGTGCATCGGTGATGAGGCTGGTGAACTGCCCACGCACTGCGATGAGGGCAGCCAGACTGGAGTCGGTGTGTAGAGGCTTCGGCGTGAGCGATTGCGCATGGGACGTTGCGGTACAGAGCAGCGCGATGCCCATCATGCCGATGACTACCCGGAGACTTCTCATTGTTAGCACCCTCCTCTCACGTGGTTTTTCTGTCACCATTATACTGCTACCCCCCCGTTGTCAAGTGTCTGAAATTGAGACTTTCCACAATTTACCACCTCACCGTACGGTGGAGGAAGACTTCCAGCTGGAAGCGAACAAGGTCTTGGGTGAGTAAGGTATATGTTTATCAGGAGGCACATGATGCGTCACCGGGCAACGCTTCTGCTCTTGGTTGCTGTTCTGCTTGTCACTGGCTGTGCGAAGAAGCAAACGCAGACGGGAGCTCCTGCTGAAGGCAAGCGGTGGCGTGTGGGCGTGACCCTGCTTACCAAGCAGCATCCCTTCTATCAGGAGTTGGAGTCCGCCATGCGCGAGACGGCGCAGAAGGAAGGCATCGAACTGCTCATCCAGAGCGCGGAGTTTAACCTTGCCGACCAGACCGCTCAGGTGGAGAACTTTCTCACCAGTGGCGTAGACGCGCTGGTCATCTGTCCGGTGGACTCGGCGGGCATCGCGGGCGCGGTCAAGAAGGCGAACGCGGCGAAAGTGCCCGTCTTCACCGCCGATATCGCTGCGCAGGGTGGAGAGGTGGTGTGCCACGTTGCCTCCGACAACGTGCAGGGCGGCAGGCTCGCCGGTGAATATATGGCGAAACTGCTGGGTGGCAAGGGCAAGGTAGTGATTATCGACCATCCCGTGGTCACCAGCGTGCAGGACCGCACACGCGGCTTCATGGAAGCCATCAGCAAGTATCCGGGCATTCAGGTGGTAGACCGCCCACCCGGCGATGGCGTGCGCGACAAGGCGATGGCGGTCACCGAGACGATGTTGCAGAAATACCCCGACCTCGCCGGCATCTTCGCCATCAACGACAGCACCGCACTGGGCGCGCTGAAGGCGGTGGAGAGTATGGGGCGCACGAACGTGGTGATCGTGGGCTACGATGGCGACCCGGAGGCGCGACGCGAAATCCTGAGAGGAGGCCCGCTGAAGGCGGACGCGGTGCAGTTTCCACGCAAAATCGGCAGCACGGTATTGGAGATGGTGGCGAAGCACCTGCGGGGTGAGCAGGTTCCCAAACTGGTGCCCATCCCCTGCGATATCATCGACAGGGAGAAGCTGGAAAAGGAAGCCGGGCAGACGCCATGAAAAGCTTGAGGGTCTCCCAATTCGGACCGGTCAAAGAAGGGCAGGTAGAGTTCGGTGACCTCACTCTACTGGTGGGTCCACAGGCAACGGGTAAGAGCCTTTTTTTGCAGTTATTCAAGCTGCTGGTGGACCTCGGCGCGGTGAGGGAAGAGCTCAAAAGGTTCAACCTGCGCTGGAACCGCGACCTCTCTAGCTTCCTCGAGTTGTATTTCGGGGAGGGGATGTCCGTGTTATACCAGGAAGGTAACACACAGGTTGTCGCGGATGGACAGGGGGTTGACCTACCGCAATATGTTGTTCGTTCTCGTCAGCGAGAGAAAGCGGAAAAGATGTTCTATATTCCTGCGCAGAGGGTGATAACTATTCGCGACGGGCTAACCCGCCCCTTCACCGACTATCGTGCAGGCGACCCCTTTGTGGTGCGGGAGTTCAGCGAACGATTGCACCAGCTGGTACAAACCGAGTTCGCGCAGACAGACCGATTGTTTCCTCAAGAGGGCAGACTGAAGAAAGAGTATCGCGACCTCATCGAGAGGCACATTTTCGGTGGCTTCGGGCTTCAGACGGACGCAGAGCGATTCCAGCGCAGGGTGGTTTTGCAGGGAGCTGGCGGCAGGATGTTGCCTTTTCTCGTCTGGTCAGCTGGTCAGAGAGAGTTTGTTCCGCTCCTGCTCGGTTTATACTGGCTGATTCCGCCCACCAAAGTCAGTCGAAGGGGTAAGGTGGAGTGGGTGGTCATCGAAGAGCCTGAGATGGGCTTGCATCCCAACGCCATTTCGGTGGTCATGTTGCTTGTTCTCGAACTGCTGAGGCGGGGCTATCGTGTGTGCCTGTCCACGCATTCGCCTCATGTGCTGGATGTAGTCTGGGCGATGAAAACGTTCCAGCAATACGAAGGCGACGAAGCGGATGTGTGCGCCGTTTTCGGATTACCCGCCAAGCCCAATCTCAAGAGTTTCGCGCAGGAGTGCCTCCGCAAGTCCTATCGCGTGTTTTACTTTCAACCGAATGGCACCATCAGGGATATTAGCAATCTGGACCCCGCTTCTGAGGAAGCTGCGGAGGCAGGCTGGGGAGGTTTAACCGAGTTTAGCGGCAACGTCGGCGAAATAGTCAGCCGAGTGGTGTCTCGGAGTGCACAGAAGCGATGATGGGGAATACACCGACCTTCCGGCAAGCTGTGGAGCAGTGCCCTGAACTGGGAGACTCCGCCTGGCAACCCGGACTGCAAGCATTGGGACAAGATAGTCAGCACGTTCGCTGCACAGATACCCGTCGGCTGGCGGGAAGCGTCTTTTTGGATGAGGCTTTGAAGGAACAGTATCCTGACGCCCCTCGCTGGGATTACGGTATCGGCTGGCGAGAAAGCTTTCAAGAAGTGGCAGTATGGATAGAAGTTCACCCGGCATATACTGGCGAGGTAGACACTGTGTTGCGCAAGCTGCAATGGCTCAACCGGTGGCTGGCAACATCTGCCTCCACTTTGAATGCCATTACACCACATGACAAACGTCCTTTTTACTGGGTAGCCACCGACGGGGTGCACATTCCTCGAAACAGCCCGCAGGCGCGCAGGCTCTTCCAGAGCGGGTTGCGCTATCCAGTGCGGGTTTTACGCTTGGG
>JBMFOT010000077.1:0-14781 GCA_049969495.1 Armatimonadota bacterium | reverse complement strand
CGACTTTGAGCGACTTCGTGGACTACTGGAGCAAGTCCTCGCCTCCTACCCCTGGAACGAGTACGGCTTCTGTATGCGCAACATCTCGCGTGGTCTGCACCCACCGATTTCGGGCTGCTTTGAGAACTACTACATCGACGAGATGGGTTCGCCGATACGCAGTGAAATCTGGGCGTGCGTGGCTCCGGGCGACCCGCAGCTGGCAGCATCGCTGGCGTGGGTGGACTCGGCGATGGACCACGCGGGCGGCGAGGGCACATACGGCGAGATGTTCTGGGCGGCGGTAGAGAGCGCGGCGTTTGTGCATTCCGACCCACACACGCTCATCCGCATCGGTTTGTCCATGATACCCGTGTGGTGTCGCATCTCGCGCGTGATTCGCGAGGCGGTGTGGTGCTACGACAACGGCGTGCCCTGGCAAGAAGCGCGCGAACGCATCCTGTTCAACTTCGGACACAACCAGCCCTGCCACGCAGTACAAAACCATGGCTTTACCGTGCTCGGCTGGCTATACGGCAAAGACTACGGCGAGAAGCTGTGCACGGCGGTCAACTGCGGTTACGATACCGACTGCACTGGCGCAACACTCGGCTCTTTGCTGGGTATCCTGGGGGGCACCAAGGGCATCCCGCAGGAATGGATTAAGCCCATCGGTGACGCCATCGTGTTACACCCCTACACGCGCGGTATCGACGCCCCCAAAACGGTTGCCGAGCTGACCGAACGCACGGTGGAAGTGGGCAAGAAGATGCTGGAAGCTCGCTCGGATAGCGTGGGGCTGGGCGACGCCACCCGCTTGCCCGAGAACCTGCTCTCCCTGCTGTTCCGCAATGAGCGGGCGTTGCTCGCGCTCAGCCGCGACCCGCAATCCTCTATTGTTCACACGAAGGGCTATGACATCGCTCTGCACTACAACGGCGAGCCGGTACTGCGCCCGGGCATCGAAAAAGTGATTGGAGTTTCGGTGAAGAAGGAGGATATCCCTGTGCCCGCCGGCGTGACCATCCGCGTGCCTTCAGGCTGGAAAGTGCAGCCTCTGGGCGAGAAGCTGGGGCAGCACCGCTTCGCGCTGTATGCTGGCGAGGTAGCCGACCGCAATACGATAGAGGTCAGCGCCACGCTGGACGGTAGCCTGTTGAATGCGACATTCGCCATGCTGGGACCGGGCGAGGCGAAAGGCTACCCAGCTGGTCAGAACGTACCCACCTGTCCGAGATGTCATGCGCGGGTAGAGGCGTGTATTTGCGAGAAGTAGCCCTTCCCCCTCTCCTGCTTCAGGAGAGGGGGAACAACTTCTGTCCTGTACAACTCGATGCGCTCCACGCCCCAAGGTCTGTACCTGCCCCGTGCGCAGGTCTATCCTCACGTGTATCCGCAGGTAGCACAGGTGCAACATCTCTGCCTTGTCCACCAGTATCCGGCTGTATGCCCACCAGCCGCCGACCAATCGCTTCCTGTGCTGTGCTGAGACCTGTTCTACCCCGTGCCGGATGCGCTGCTCCAGGCCTGACGGTCAAACACAAGCACCGGATACATCCTGACCGAATCGTGCGCGTTAGCGAGGCACAGCAGGGCGAGGGCGGTCAGTACCCCCGTGTGAGTGGCAAAAGCGCGTGTTTCATCTTGTTTGCTCCTTTCGCTCACGAGGGGTGTATATGCAGTTACATGATGGCACCCTTTGCGCGGAATGTCAATGGGTTCGCCACCATGCGGTAAAAACTCTCCGTCTGTTGGGGAGAGGAGACACCCCCCACGGGGATGAGGCACTACCCCTTCACCACACCGATCGGACGCATGCGGGCCACCTTGCGCGAGATGCCTACTCCCTCGCACACGTCCACCACGTTCGCCACATCCTTGTAGGCGTATGAGGCTTCCTCCGCCAACGTACCTTTGTTCTGGGCGCGTACGTAGATGCCTTTCTCCGCCAGCTCCTGCGCGATATTGCGTCCCTGCGCCTCACGCATGGCGCCATGTCGACTCATCATACGCCCTGCACCGTGGCAGGTGGAGCCGAAGGTCTCGCGCATCGCCGTCACCGTGCCCACCAGAATAAACGAATAGCGCCCCATGTCGCCCGGAATTAACACAGGCTGTCCCACGTGACGATACACCTCCGGCACGGCGGGATGTCCGGGGCCGAAGGCACGGGTGGCTCCTTTACGGTGCACACACACCGCCTTCACCTTGCCGTTTATCTCGTGCTCTTCGATCTTGGCGATATTGTGCGCTACGTCATATATCTGGTGCATCCCCAGCTGCTGCGGCTTACTGCCGAATACCTTCGCGAACGCCTGCCGTACCCAGTGTGCAATCGCCTGACGGTTCGCCCATGCGAAGTTCGCTGCACATGCCATTGCCGTCAGGTAGTCCTCACCCTCCTCGGAGGTAATGGGCGCACAGGCAAGCTGGCGGTCGGGCAGTTCGATGCCGTACTTCTTCTGCGCTCTCTGCATGACATCCAGATAGTCGTCGCAGGTCTGGTGTCCGAACCCGCGCGAGCCGGTGTGTATCATCACCGTAATCTGCCCTACCTGCGTGATGCCAAACGCTTCGGCAACCTCGGCATCGTATATCTCGTCCACCACCTGCACCTCGAGGAAGTGGTTACCGCCGCCCAGCGTGCCCAGCTGCGTCTTGCCCCGCTCGATGGCGCGGTTGGAGATATTGGACGGCTCCGGTGGAAGCAGTCCAGTGAGGGTAGTGCTTTGCTCGCTGCGTTCGATGTCCTCTTCCCAGCCGTAGCCGTGCTCAACCATCCATATCGCTCCTTTGCGCATCACTTCGCGCAGCTCCTGCGGGTTGACCTTAATTAACCCCTCACCTTTCAGTCCCGCAGGCACGTCACGGAAAATCTGGTCTACCAGCTCCTTGATGCGCGGTTGCACCTCTTCGATGGTGAGGTCGGTACGCAGCATACGCACCCCACAGTTGGACACAACGAACCCATTTGCGACGAAGTTATGGTCGGGGTGCAGCACGGTTAGGTCATATACCTCTTCCACCCCGCTCACCGGGGCGATGCTGGCGACACGCTCCCACACCATACCGCTTCCTTCGATGCCTGCGGTGGCCATCTGCAGATACTCCGGGAAGGTGGGGAAGTCTTTGGACACTCGCTCGGAGATGCTGTGCTCGACAAGTCGGTGGTTCACGCCATGCGATTGCAAGGCACCGGCGAGCTCACCAACCGATTTGCCCTCCTGATGCATCTGACGGGCCAGAAGTGATGCCTGTCGGCGCATCTGCACTACCCAGATTTTGTGCTTCAGGTACTGGACAGCAACGTTCGCCAGTGCATGGCGTGAACGGTTGTACTCAAACCCAACCCGTGCCCACAGTCTCAGCAGGTTTTCTGGAGTGTTGCGCACCATCAGTTTGAATCGAACGGACAGGTCGCCTTGTGGGTTCATCGATTCGGTCTCCTCGCGTAGAGGATGCACCTCCACGCCGAACTCCTGTAACAGGTTGGCAACCTGAAGCAAGAACCGTCTTCCGCTCCCCGCCTGCTCGGGGCGCTTGCTCATGGACAGCATAGGATATTGAAAATGGTGCTGATGAACGGGCAACGCGGCAGGTGCATTCATCTCCGCGCCGAACAATGCGGCAAGAAACAGTCGCTTTTGCCATAACGGTGCACGCTGTAGCCAGCAGGGCACGTCGTATGCTTGCGCAGTTTTTTGACCCACCGGCACCCCCAATGCCATCATGAGCAGCGCAAAACTGCTGCCCACCACCTTGAACGAGCACTCTTCATACTCAAAGCGTACCTCCTGGGGGGGTTTGACGATAGCATGATGACGAACACGACGATAGACCTGCGACGGTGTGAAACCGATTCGCTGCAGGTCGCGACGAATGTCCTCTAAATCCTCCGCTTCACCATAGAACCAACAGACGCCTTTGCCGGAATTACTTGGGAAATAGAGCGTGCCGTCACCCATCACATAGCCCACCAGCTTGATGAGGTAAGGCAACGCCGGCGAGCTGTAGCGTAACGGCAACAGATTCAGACGACGCAGTTGACGCAGCACCTGCCCCATCCGATTTCCGGCATGTGGGTCACCGAGCTCATTCAAAAGGCGAGCGATATCTCCTTCGTCTACAATGACCTCATCGCTCGGTGGTTCATAAGGTACACCCTCAAAGGGGTACATGGCTATCTGATCGCCCGGTTGCAGCTCTTCCAGACGCTTCATGCCCTGCGGTGTCAAGAACGGATGTTCGGCGCTTGCCCGCACGGTATCGCCCGCCAGGGTGCGCAGTTCGTACACCGGGTTATCAGCGCGTGCCTTGATGTACGCGCCAATGGGCGCCGGCTCCGTACGTCGCTCTTCGGTACGTTGACAAACAACCGCCTCCCTGTCCCACTGATGTTCCAGGTCGCCGAGTGTCAACGTATAGCCATGCTCACATAGCACTCTGGTGTCTGCTGTCAGGCAGTTAATGTCAAAGCCAACGCCTCCAGGTGACACGACACCCTCTTTGATGTCCATCGCTGCCACTCCACCGATAGGGAAGCCATAACCCCAGTGGATGTCGGGCATGGCGATGGAGTAGCTCTGGATGCCGGGCAGGGTGGCCACGTTCGCCACCTGTTCGGGAGACTGGTCCTGCACGATATGCTCTATCAGCTGCGCGCTGGCGTAGATAATGCCATCCACGCGCATGCCTTTCTTATAGTCTTTCGGAATGCGCCAGCGGTAGGTGTCGATGCGCTCCAGTTTGCCCTCCCACTTCTCGCTCATGCGGTTCACCTCCCCAATAGCATATTATACTCCAGCCAGAGGAAGTTGAGGAAATGGGTTGTTACCTCTCGAAAATCGCCTTGGGCGTTATCTGCGAACGTGCCAGTTGACGGGTGGGGAGAGGTTGCTCACCTTTTACCGGCTCCTGCCATTTCCAGCCTTCCTCCTCGCGCAACAGCACAAACACATGGTTCGGCACCAGGTCCACCAGCCACACTTCCGGCACGCCCAGCGTGTGGTAATCCTCCAGCTTGGCGTTCAGGCTCTCTATCGTATCGTTCGGGGAGAGGATTTCTACCACCAGATCGGGGGCAACCTCCAGGCGGGTGAGATTTTTGAAGTCCTCTTGGGAACCGACCTTTTCGTAGCGGATGTACATCACGTCAGGCTGGCGTACGCGCAGAGGCTCTTTACGCACAACCACGTCTACCGGAGCAGCTAAAATAGCCCCTTGCTCGCGCAGTGTCGCGTCGCTATAAAGCAGCCAGCACAGGCGAACCACAGCTTGTTGATGAATAGGAGTTGCTCCAGCCAACAAGACCACCTCCCCATCCTCGATCTCCATGCGCTTCATGCTGGGAGGCAACTGCAAATACTCTTCCCAGGTGATGCGCTTCCTCTCTTCTTGCGGTGGCTGCAACGTTTGTGGTAGTGCCACAGAAATCACCTCCTCGTGCGCCTGCGCGAGATTCCGCTCTCATTATACACCAGTGCTCTCCAAATCTGGTATAATCTCTACCGACAATGGACGTTCCTCGCCTACAGGAGCTGCTGGAACCCCTCCGTGCGCTACCGGGCGTGCGCGCTTGCGCTCATATACTCTCGCCCCACTCGCACCGCACCGAGTTCACCGAGGTGTCGGGCAACCTGTTACCCCTGCTGATTGCCACCTCGCTCCGGGAGGATGGTCTCCCACTGTGTGTGCTGGTAGCGGACATGCAGCGGGCGGAGACGCTTGCCCTGGACCTCGCCGTACTAGGCATACCTGAAGAGCAGGTGGTGATACTGCCTTCCATGCTGGGCGAGCTGTTTGAGGACACTCCGCCCGACCTGCATCTTATCGGCAACCGCATCGAGTCGCTGTGGAAAGTGGCTACCGGACAGGCGATGGTGTTGCTTGCCACTCCGCAGAGCCTGCTGGAACCCACCCTGCCGCCTGACGCCCTGCGCGAAGCCACCTTCACCGTGCGTAAAGGCGAGGTGGTAGACATGGAGGAGTTGCTGCGCCGACTGGTCCAACTGGGCTATGAGCGCGAGGAAATGGTGGCGCAGCGAGGACAGTTCAGCCGACGCGGGGGCATTCTGGACGTGTTTCCCGTGCACGCCGACGAGCCGGTGCGCATGGAGTTCTTCGGCGATGAGATAGACCGCCTCCAGCCTTTTGACCCCGACTCGCAACGGGCTACAGGGCATCTGAACGAGTGCACTATTACCCCTGCGCGCGAGGTGCTGTGGCACACTGCAGACGTGGAGGGAGCAACCAGCGCCATTCAGCAACTGCTGGAAGAGACCCTCGCGCAGCGGATGGCGGAAGGCAACGAGCGTGCTCCCGACCAACTGCGCCAGCGCATCGAGGACGACCTACTACGCCTGCAGAACCGTGTGACGTTCGAGCGGTTGGAGCATTACATCGCCTTGCTACACCGCGGGGTGAACGCGCTACGGTATCTGCCATCGGATTGTCTGCTGATACTGGACGACCCCCTGCACCAGCAGACGGTGTACGCGCAGTCCAGCCGTGACGCACTGGACGTGCTCTCCCATCGGGTAAAACGCGGCGAGATGCTTGCGCTGGAGAAGTTATGGCAGGCACTACCGCTTGCCGTACCGCAGCCCGACGGCTTTCCCGCTGTGATAGAGCATATCCTGCACGCTCGGCAGTGGACGGCATTCAGCAGTATTCCCACACCGCGCGAAGTGCTTCCCAAAGTGCGGGAGGAGGAGCTGGGCGCGCGTGCCTTGCCCGGCTACCGGGGACAACTGCCCGCGCTGATGGGCACACTGCGCAACTGGCTGCAGAGTCGGTGCGTGGTGGTGATTGCCACAGAGCAGCCGCACCGTGTGAGCGAGATTTTGGAAGAACACGAGCTATTCCCCACCGACCTGCCCGCCGATGGAGAGCGCGGTGCGTTGATAATAGCACACGCACGCCTGTCCAGCGGGTTCCTCTGGGAGAAGGCGCGGCTGGTGGTGCTGACCGATGCGGAGCTGTTCGGCGCGAGCAGAGTGCGCATTCTGCGACGGCATGTGCATGAGGGCATTCCGCTCTCTTCCATCCTGGACCTGCGCCCGGGCGACTACGTAGTGCATATCCATCACGGCATCGGCATCTATCGGGGCATCGTACAGCGCGAGGTGCTGGGCGTGCGCCGCGACTACTTGCTTATCCAGTATGCACCACCGGATACCCTGCTGGTTCCTACCGACCAGATTGACCGCCTGCAGAAGTACATTGGCTCGGAGGAGAACCCGCCCGAGATACACCGGCTGGGTGGCTCAGAGTGGGAGTTGACCAAGCGGCGTGCGAAGGCGAAAGCGCGCAAGATGGCAGAGGAGCTGATTCGTCTGTACGCCGCGCGCGAAGCCGCCGAACGCCCGCCCTATAGCCCCGACACCCCCTGGCAGCAGGAGATGGAATCAGCGTTCCCCTACGAGGAGACGCCTGACCAGCGACGCGCCATTCTGGAAGTGAAGCGCGATATGGAGGGCAGCCGCAAGCCGATGGACAGGCTGGTATGCGGCGACGTGGGCTTCGGCAAAACGGAGGTGGCGATTCGCGCCGCGTTCAAGGCGGTGATGGAGGGCAAGCAGGTGGCGGTGTTGTGCCCCACCACCGTGCTCGCCGCGCAACACTATAACACCTTCCGCGAGCGGTTCGCCGCCTATCCCATCCGCGTGGAACTGCTCAACCGCTTCCGCTCCCCAAAGGAGCAAAAGGAGGTAGTAGAGGGGTTGCGCGTGGGAGCGGTGGATGTGGTTATCGGCACGCACCGTTTGCTCTCTAAAGATGTGCAGTTCCACAACCTGGGACTACTGGTGGTGGACGAGGAACAGCGTTTCGGGGTCGCGCAGAAGGAGCATATCAAGCGTCTGCGCACGCAGGTGGACGTGCTGACGCTCACCGCCACACCCATCCCCCGCACCCTGCATATCGCGCTGGGTGGTTTGAGGGCGATGAGCGTGATTAATGACCCGCCGTTCGGGCGCCTGCCTATCCGCACCATTGTGCGCCCCTACGATGATGAGGTGGTACGCGAAGCCATTTTGCGCGAGCTGGAGCGCGGCGGGCAGGTGTACTATGTGCACAACCGCGTGCAGAGCATCTACCATGTCGCCCAGCACGTGCAGGAACTTGTGCCTTTTGCGCGCATTCGCGTGGCGCACGGGCAGATGCCCGACGACGAGCTGGAAGAGGTGATGCTGGGTTTCTACCATCACGATTTCGATGTGCTGGTGTGCACCACCATTATTGAGAACGGGCTGGACGTGCCTAACGCCAACACGTTGATTGTGGAGCGAGCGCATCGGCTGGGGCTGGCTCAGCTGTATCAGCTGCGGGGGCGCGTAGGGCGCAGCGACCGACAGGCGTACGCCTACTTCTTCTACCGCAACGACGCCAGGCTGGACGATCGCGCCCAGCAACGCCTCAACGCCCTGCGCGAGTTCGCGCAGCTGGGGGCGGGGCTGAAGTTGGCAATGCGCGACCTGGAGATTCGCGGCGCGGGCAACCTGCTCGGCGCGGAACAACACGGCGCGATGATTTCGGTGGGTTTTGAGCTGTACGCCGAGATGCTGGCGGAAGCCATCCGCGAGCTGCGCGGTCAGCCTGAAGAGACCTTCTTCTTGCCGCCGGTGGACGTGCCCGTGAACGTGTACATCCCGCCTGGCTATATCGCCGACGAGTCCCAGCGCATTCTCTTCTACAAGAAGATGGCGGCAGTGCGCAAAATGCAGGATGTGGACGAGATAGAGAGGGAACTGCGTGACCGTTTTGGGCCCCTGCCGGAGGTAGTGCAAAACGCGCTATGGCTGTTGCGCCTGCGCTTGCAGGCGGCGCGCATCGGCATCGCCGAGGTGAAAGCGGACAAGCAGTGGGCGAATATCCGCTTCCAGAGCCATGTTCGGCTCACACCGCAGGCAGTGCGTGCGCTGGCGCACGCGTACCGACAACACCAGTTTACCGGCGAAGGAGTAAGGTTGTCGCTGGCAGGAAGCAGTTCACCGCTCGCCGCCCTCTCCGATATGTTTGACCTGCTGGAAAACGCCCTTCGGCAGAAGGTGTAGCATGGTCTGGTAGCCAATGAGCAAATCGAGAACGTATCCATTGAGGGAGCTGCATGTCTATTGAAAACTACCTGAACGCCGTGTTTCTGGATATCGAAACCACTGGCATTCACCCCGCTCACAGCGAGTTAACCCTGATCGCGCTCTACCAGGAGGATGAGGAAAAGAAAGCAAGGCTCTACGTGAACAACCTGCATGATGCAGTGGAAACCCTGCGTCTCCTCGAGGCGAAAGCGCTGGAGTACGGCTACGATGGCATTACCGTCTGCCCCTTAGAGCAGTTTGCCGAGCACGCGGAGTTCCTGTCCCGTGTCGCCACCTACAACGGCGAGCAGTTTGACCTGCCCTTTATCGCCCATCACCTGCCACAGGTGCGCCCGGTGTTCCGCCGGTGGCAACATCTGGATATCTACACCCAGGTCGCTATGCCCCTGCGCGACCTGGGTTTGTTGCGAACACCAAATCTGAAACTGAAGACGCTCATCTCTCACCTACGCGTGCCTCGTCACCCCAGCATCACAAAAATGCGCGGCGAGGATGCAGTGCGCCTGTGGAACCAGTGGAAACATCTCTATAACTCTGAGGCATTAACCACATTAGGCATCTACGCCCTAGAAGATGTGCGTTGCACGCACCTGCTATTGCAACGGCTTATTGAGCTACAGCGGGGATCCATATGGGGGGACGTGTTCCAGTAACAGCCCTGTTAATCCTACCGTCCGAGCCGTAACTATCTCACCGAATCGATCAACCTCTCTCCCCGCCCCTCTCCTGCAAGGAGAGGGTGTCTCCTACCGAGAGAGCACTACCATGTAACCACCGCCGTCTGCTCAGGAGCCAGTTTGAGGGTGATGTGCAGAATCCCCCCCTCTACCCTCCATTCCAGTTTCAGCCCGTGTACCAGCTCTACCGGCTGTTTCACCTCGTTCGCGGTGACCCCCAAGGCGTTCAGGTCGATGCGTAGTTTCACCTCGCGCTCTGTGCTTTCAGGGTTGAACACGGTAAACATCTTCTTGCCGTACCGCTCCACCCAGCCGCCTTCGGCAGTGGCGTCGGTGATGGGTTCCCAGCCTGCTTCGGCGACACGGCGAACCAGCGGGATATACTTCTGGAACAACGGGCGGTCGCGGTTATACCAGCTTGGGTTGCGCCAGTAAGGGTTGTCGGCGGCGTTGTGGCTGAACATGCTGGGATAGATTCCCCAGAACAGGCATCGCTGGAAATACCTCTCCACCTGCCCACCGAAGGTTTCGTAATCGGTGTTCATCAACAGCAGGTAGGGCTTCTGATAGCTCATACTGCGCCATACATCCATCTGTGCGGGCGACCCCGGTCGCCATGCGCCGTTTTGCCACCAGTTGGTCTCCGTACCCGATACGTCCAGCTGAGCCATCATGAAGGGGAATCGCCAGCCAACCGCGTTTGCAAACAGCCACTTCCCACGCTTGCGCATCTCACCTGCCAGATAACGGGTATACTCCCACGTGCTGAATATCTGCAGGATAGCCGGTCGCAGACTACTGGTGTCAAAGACCAGCGGTACATCCACCGTCGCAAAGTGCTCCTCGCGGAAGTTGAGCATCTCGCCGCCCATCTCTAGGGAGTCCAGATACTCGCCGTCCAGTCCCTCCGTGCCCGGCTTCGTGTACGCGCGCTGGGCATGTTCGGGAGGGAAGTTCAGGGTGGCCTTGGAAGGGTTGTCGGGTGTAGAGGGGATATCCGGGTCGGGGTTAAGCAGGAACATCGCGCCATCGTTCCACGGGGCGACGGTGATGTAGCGATACAGTTTTCCGCTGGCGTCGGTGATAATACCGCACTTGAGGGTCGCCCGTGCCTGCATCTTCTGCCAGGCGTCGCCGATTTTGCCCTGTGCATACTGTTGCAGGCAATCGTCCGCGCCTGCGTCGGTACGGGGGAACTCTTTCGGCATGGGCATCCAGTAGCTCATCGGCTCGGTGTAGCGGAAGCTCAAGATGCCCAGCTGGTCGTCTTCCGCAATACTGTTGTCGCCTTCGTGGAAGGCGATGCCGAAGTCCTGCACGTTTTGCACGGTGTGCGGGGCGGTAAAGGGCATCCAGATGCCCTGCACAGGTACGCGGTTGCGGAACCAGTCGGGAAAGGCATCAATGTATCGCTGAAGGGCGGAACGGAAGCCCCACCGAGGCTCTGCCGACCACAGCAGCAGGTGGAACTGCGCCCGATATGGAAATTTGCGCGTCTTGCCAGTGAGCACGCAATCGTACGCCGCGCCCGCCCATCCCCACTGCGGATTGGCAAACAGGCGTACCAGTCGCGGCGCATCCATCCGCCATCCCCACGCCAGGCTCCAGCCCCTGCCCGACAGGCACGCCAGCGGATAGAGGCTCATCATCCCGTTCGCACCGCCGTTAATGCGTACGAGGTGTGCTTTCTCGCTACCCTCTGCGCTCACCGTCTGCCGGATGTCGTCATGCCAGAGCGCACCCTGCAATCCTATCGGTATCGCCCAGATAAGACTTACCGCGCGGTCCGGGGAACCCTCCGGTATGCGCAGGGTGGCAGTGGCTTGCAGGAGGTTGCCCCGTTGCTCGTAGCGCACCTCTATCTGCACATCCTGTGCCTTGCCCGTCCAGACAGGCGGATTCTGGCTCGTCCACTTGCCGGCGAAAGGCGTCAGTTCCTCCGGGTGCTGCATATCGCGCAGAAACCAGCCGCCGGGCAAGCTTCCCTTGGGCAGAAGCCTGCCCCCCGACAGGACGCCGGTCACGAACCCGGCTTCGTCGAACTGTAGCTGCAAGTCATGAGCGTCGCCCCAGGTAACAGCGGTCTTCCCCGCACGCAGGGATGGCTGGTGAGTGGTTTGCATGTCCAGCACCTGTAACCCCTCCAGTATCTCCATCTGTATATCGTCGAACCATACTGTGCCCGAATGGTTCCGCAGCAACAGATGCACGTACACTTTGCTCACCGGCTTGCGCGGCATCACCAGCACCTGGCGTCGCTCCCAGTCATGTGTGCCGGTGCTGAAGGGGGCAATCAAGCCCCATTCGGGCGTGCCGTCGGTGTAGTAGAGGTCGAGGTATAACGAGTAGCCGGAGTCTACGCCACCGGACACCTCCTGTGCGCGGCTCCAGGCGGTAACGCGGAAAGGCACTGGCTTCGTCTGGTTCAATTCCACAACGTGCACGACGCCACTGCGCAGGTCGGCAGTGGGATTATGCAAGCGAATGCTCTGCGTGCTCGTTCGTTTCACCTGTTCGTCCCAGGCGAAAGTGCCCTCAACGGCGTTCCACGTTTGCAGGGATTGCTTTTGCGCAACTGCCTGCAGGGCACACAGCGAGAGAAGTAAGACGATGCCTGACTTCATAGAAACCTCCTCCGAATGCTATCGAGGGATTCGCGCCCGCGAAAGGTTGTTCCTTTACAGCTGGTTATTGGATATAAGCGGAGCAGTTCCGCGTGCCTGTCATTCTGAGCGCAAGCGAAGAATCTCAGCCCCCTACGCCGCAACAGGTTGTACCCGCTCACGGGAGGCCGCCCATCGGGCAAGCATCGCGCGGAGGTCGCTCTCCTTGAAGGGTTTGCTGAGGTAGTCGTCCATACCCGCCTGCAGACACTGCTCGCGGTCGCCTTCCATCGCGTCGGCGGTCATGGCGATGATGACGTGGTGTTTGCCTGAGCCGCTCTCGTGCTCGCGGATGAGGCGCGTGGCTTCGTAACCGTCCATCTGGGGCATGTGCACGTCCATAAAAACGATATCGTACTGCTGTCCCGCTGTCTTCTCCACCGCCTCTTGCCCGTGATGGGCGATGTCCACTTCACAACCCAGCCGCTCCAGCATCCGCACCGCCACTTTGCGGTTGACCTCGTTATCTTCCACCAGCAGGATGCGCAAGCCTGCAGCGATGTCGGTTCTTTCCTGCGGAGATGGGTCGGTCTGTACCGGCTGTGGGACAGTTTCCGCTACGGGCAGAGGCAGTTCCACCCAGAAGGTACTGCCTGCACCCACCTCGCTCTGCACGTGGATGTGCCCGCCCATTAGCTCCGCCAGTCGCTTGCAAATGGTCAACCCCAGTCCGGTTCCGCCATAGCGGCGGGTGGTGGAACTATCTGCTTGAGTAAACGCATCGAAGATGCTTCCAAGACGTTCCGGCGGAATACCGATACCCGTATCGCGCACCGCCAGCCTGACCCAGTTTTTGCCCTCTTCTTCCGCGATACGGCTGACCTCCACCACCACTTCGCCTTGCTCGGTGAACTTGATGGCGTTGTTGACCAGATTCGCCAGAATCTGGCGCAAGCGCATGGGGTCTGCCAGAACGGCGTTCGGTAACCCCTCGGCGATGTCGGTACGCAAAGTGATGCCCTTCTGCCGGGCGCGAGCCTGGAAGAGCTTCACGATGTCTTCGCTCACCTCGCGAAGGTCTACCGGTACCTGCTCCAGCGTCATCTTACCCGCTTCGATTTTGGCAATGTCCAGAATATCGCTGAGGATGGATAGCAGCAGGTCGGCACTGGAGCGTAGAGTCTTCAGGTAATCGCGTTGCTCTTCGTTCAGCGGTGTTCCCAGAAGCAGCTCCGCCATGCCGATGATGCCGTTCATGGGGGTGCGGATTTCGTGGCTCATGTTGGCGAGGAACGCCGATTTAGCCTGGCTTGCCGCTTCGGCGGCCACTGCCAGTTCCTGAGCCCGAAGCAGTGCCTGCTCCAGCTGGGCATTCGCGACGGCCACTTCCTCTTCCGCCCGTTTGCGCTCGGTGATGTCGCGCACGACAGCAATCGTGTTTCCGTCACCACAGGGCGCCAGACGCGCCTCGAAGTACTGTAATCCGAACAGGGGATGTTGCAAGCAATACTCAAAGGACTGTATCTGACCGGTGCTCCGGGCAAGCGCGCACGCCTGTTGTGTTTTTGAGGCAACCTCTTCGGGCAACACATCCCAAACGGCTTTGTCGGTAAGCTGTTCCGGCGACACCAGAAGCCGCTGATGGTCTGGCGCGTAGTAATCCAGGAAGCGCAGGTCCGGGTCCAGCAGGAAAACCATGTCGGGCAATGCCTGCAGTATGGCGCGATGGCGTGCCTCGCTTTGTTGTAACTCCTGCATCACACGCCTGCGGTGCAGCACACCGCCGGTGATGTCCGCCGCTAACTGCAGCAGCGATGCATCCTGAGCACGCCACAGTGCGGATTCATGGATGTTGACGAAGGTCATGAAGCCCACCAGCCGTCCATCCATACGCACGGGCAGCGCAAGTATCGATTCGGCGCCGGTGGCAAGCATCGCACGGCGTACCGGCTCTGCCTCAGGGGGCAGCTCATCCACATGCGCCACCACCAGCGGCGAGCCCCCTTCTATCTGGCGCAAGCCCCATTCGAGGTACTCCACAGGTATACTGCTCCATGCCAGCAGGCGCGTTCTGCTATTCGGGCAGAACCATCGGTGCGTCACCACAAAGGCATTACCCTCTTCGTTGAGCAGAAACAGCCCCGCGCGGTCCGCCCCACACAACCGGCTTATCTCCGAGAGGCACCACTCCACCGCGGCGTCGAAATCGGGATGGTGGATATAGTTGGAGGCGATGCCCGCCAGAGTATTCTCGATGTGCAGCCGGTTTTGTAGCCGCTGTTCGGCGTGCTTGAGGTCGGTGATGTCGCAGGAGACGCCGATGACGCCCTGCACCCTACCCTGCGCATCATGTTGTGGCACAAAATAGCACTCGCACCAAAGCTCCCCAATCCGCATGACTCGCGTGACAATCTCTCCTTGCAG
>JBMFOT010000076.1:0-14821 GCA_049969495.1 Armatimonadota bacterium | reverse complement strand
GGCATGAAAACACGCAGATGCAGGATATTGCATGGCTGCAAAACCAAACTCTTTCCTAACACAACCGCAATAGCCCTGCACAAAGCAACGGGACGCATCCTGCCCAGAAAGACGCGCCCCGTTGTCTGCAGATAGCTGGTGGCTACTCGTCACCCATCAGCCCAAAGTTGCGCACCAAGATGCCGAAGTCAAACAGCGTGACCTCGAGGTCGCCATCCAGGTCGGCGTTGAAGTTCCAGTTCGGGTCGCCAGCCAGACTACCGAAAGCGGCAACCAGCGCGCCGAAGTCAAAGAGGGTGACCTCATTGTCGCCATCGATATCGGCGTTTGCCAGGTCTACGTCTACCATCGCCACGCCCGTGACCGTCACATTAGGCACCACTTTGCGCAGCCAGTGGTTGGCGCGGAAGGCGATGTCGTATGTGCCTTCGGGTACGACCGGCAACAGATAGCTATAGGCATGGCTTCCGTCGGGTTGTTCGGTGGCGTATGGCGTCGTGTAGAAGGTCCGCACCACGTCGAGCGTGCCCGGCTGGCGCAGTTCCACCTCCAGCGTGGGCAGGAAGGCGTCATTCTCCGGCTCGGAGGTATCCTTAGGAGGCTGCACCGCAAACCCGAAGTCTTCCAGCCCCACGTTACCGAACAGGGTCGCATTGGTGACCGCCGGAATACCCATCAAGCGGATGGTGAAGTTCGCCACCGGGTGCCCGAAGAACTCGGTCAGCTGCCAGCTGTTACCGCCGTCGACGGACAGATAAGCGTCGCGCCGGCCGATGGGGGCGTTGAAATCCCATGTGATGAAGTACAGCCCCATATTGCTCGGCTTGACCACACTCCAGCCGATGTCACCGCTGACGTCAAAGTACAGTGCACTGGGCAGGGTGACGGTGAAGGTGTAGTAACCTGCGTTCTCTGCGGTGACGTCGAACACCGCAGAGCCTGCGCTATTCTTCAGCGGTATCAGGTTGCTCAGGCTGGGTGGCTGCGTGGACGTGACGTTGCGGAAAAAGTAGATGCGTATCGGCGCGTTGTTCTCTGTCACCTCAGCGGTGAACTCGAAACCGCGCACCTCACCGCCTGCGCCCACGTTATCGTAGTCTACCCACCAGCTCTCCCCTACCTTCTCGCCGTTGCCAATGGGGTCATAATAGAACAGGTGAGGGGCGGAGTCATCGTTGGGGTAGTTATCGTAGATGAGCGCAGTTTGCTGGGGAGCCAATCCCTGTATGCTCAACGAGGGCGCGGCACCCATTTGATTCGCTGGGCGTATGGTCACAAACTGCTGCGGGATGCGGATGGCTCGCACGCGCCATTGAGCGTGTGCGGATACCGCCAGCGCGACGAGCAACAGAGCAAGCAAAACCTTTCGCATAGGGCTCATCCTTTCTCCAAAGGTGATAATATTCCAACCAATAGCAGAATAACACACTGCCCGCGCGCCTGTCAAGCTGTTACTCCCACCCCGACACAGGCACCCAGTGGCGGGTAAAGTAGTCACCCAGCGTGAGAATGAACATAATCACCAGCCAGAAGAACCCCGCTGACGCCCACAGCCACGTCAGGCGGGTGCTGTAGCGTACGTGCATAAAATAGAGCATCACCAGCACCGCCTTCACCACCGCGATGGTCAGCGCAATGACGTTGTTCAGCAGGGTATGGTGCCCGGGCAGGTATGCCGCGCCGACTGTTGCCACAAGCAATACCAACAGCGCAGCGTATACCAGCAGGTACACTTTGATGGGCACGATATGCGTATGGGTGTTGTGTCCGTTGTTCATCGCGTCACCTCGGAATGAGATACAGTAGTGGGAACAGGAATATCCACACGATGTCCACGAAGTGCCAGTACAGCCCGGTAAGCTCAACAGGAATGAAGTCCTGCACGCTGGGGTGATTGATGGCGATGAGCACCGCCAGTATCGCCATCACCAGCACACCAATGAGCACATGCAACGCATGCAATCCGGTCATGACGAAGTAGAGGCTGAAGAACAGCTGCGCCACGCGCAGGTGCTCCACCGGCTCAAAGCGAAAGTTCGGTCCGGGTATCAGTCCCTCTACGAACTTGTGGTGGTATTCGAACCCTTTTACCACCAAGAAGGTGCATGCCAGCGCCATCGTCACCAGCAAACAGAGTAGCTGTTGTTTTCGCAACCCGCGCTGGGCATAGTGCACCGCCAGCGCCATGGTGAGGCTACTGGTCAGCAGCACACAGGTGTTGAAAAAGCCCATTGGCACGCTAAGGTGGCGATGTGCTTCCCAAAAAACCTGCTGGTTGGTCACCCGATAGACAAGGTATGTGGTGAACAGACCACCGAAAAACATGATTTCGGTGACCAGAAACGTCCACATCCCTACGATGTAGGATTCGTTCTGCTGGGCAATATCCTCGAACTGGATGCTAAGCTTCTGCTGCGCTTGCTCCTGTACCACTGGCGACCTCCTCATGCAGATGATAATTCTCGTAGGCGTAAGGCTCTTCGGTGACGATAGGTGTCTCCTCGAAGTTATGGGTGATGGGCGGCGAGTCGGTCTTCCACTCCAGCCCGGTGGCACCCCACGGGTTCGGTCCGGCTAGTGCTCCGTTACGCAGCGACCACAGCAGGTAAAAGATGGGCAGGATGTAGCCTATTCCCAGCAGTGCCGCGCCTGCGGAGGACATCACGTGCAACATCTGCCACTCTTCGGGGTACCAGTGGTAGCGCCGGGGCATTCCCAGGTAGCCCAGCACAAACTGCGGGAAGAACGTCAGGTTGAAGCCCGCGAAGATAATCAGCGCGGCAAGCTTGGCGATGCCTTCGGGATACATGCGCCCGGTCATTTTGGGCCACCAGAAGTGTAGCCCTGCCAGATAGCCGAAGATGGTTCCACCCACCATGATGTAGTGGAAGTGTGCCACCACGAAGTAGGTATCCTGCAGGTGGATATCGGTTGCCAGCGAGGCGAGGAACAGCCCCGTCAACCCACCAATCACGAACAGCCCCAGGAAGCCCATCACGTACAGCATCGGAGCACGGAACTCGATGGTGCCCTTGTACATGGTGGCGGTCCAGTTGAAAACTTTGACGGCAGAGGGCGCTGCCACCAGAAAGCTGAGCAGGGAGAACACCATGCCCGCGTACACCGACTGTCCGGTGGTAAACATGTGATGTCCCCACACGAGAAAGCCGATGACCGCAATTGCCACGCTGGAGAACGCCACGAAATGGTAACCGAACACCCGCTTGCGCGAGAAGCACGCTACTACCTCGCTGATGACGCCCATCGCGGGCAGAATCATGATGTACACTGCCGGGTGCGAGTAGAACCAGAACAGGTGCTGGAACAGGATGGGGTCGCCTCCCAGCGCGGGGTCAAAGATACCCAGCCGGAACACGCGCTCGACCGCAACGAGCAGCAAAGTAATGGCAACCACCGGTGTGCCCAGTACGATGATGACGCTGGTCGCATAGTGCGCCCAGATGAACAGCGGCAGGCGAAACCACGTCAAACCCGGCGCACGCATTTTGTGGACGGTGACAATGAAGTTGATGCCGGTGAAGATGGACGAGAAACCGATAAGAAACGCCCCGATAATGGTCAGTGTGACCTGCGAGGTGCTATACGAGCTGCTGTACGGCGGGTAGAACGTCCAGCCGGTATCCACGCCACCGTTCACCATTGCCCATATAGCGATCAAGCCCCCCGTCATGTACACATACCAGCTGGCAAGGTTCAGACGCGGGAAGGCGAGGTCACGTGCGCCCACCATCAGAGGCACTAAAAAGTTGCCCAGCACAGCGGGGATGGCAGGGATCAGGAACAGGAATATCATCACCACACCATGCATGGTGAACACGCGGTTGTAATTCTCGGAGGTCATCAGGTCGCCTTGCGGAGTGAGCAGCTCCAGACGGATGAGCAGTGCCAGTAGCCCGCCCACCGCAAAGAACAGAGTGACCGATACGAGATACAGCACCGCGATGCGTTTATGGTCCGTGGTGAGCAGCCAAGACAATACGGTATCTCCGGCGTTGAGATAGTTGTGCTTCACCTCGCCGGGTTTGGCAACCGCCACACTCATGGTTTCACCTCCGCAGTCTGTACCGGTTTCTTCAGCGATTTGATGTAGGCAACGAGTTGCAAGGTGCGCTCCTCGTTGAGCAAGCCCTCATAGCTGGGCATAATAGGTTCATAACCAGCCACCACCTTCGCCAGAGGGCGCAGGATGGACTCGCGGATATAGGCCTCATCAGCCACGACCACCGTGCCATCACGCAGCTTCACCTTTTTGCCAAACAGTCCGTAATGCGTGGGACCGCGCTGTCCGTCGGTTGCGCCATGACAGGCGTTGCAGCGCAGCTGTTTGTATAGTTGCTCTCCTGCCTGCACAAGGGATGTGGTCGGCACTCCCGCCATCATGCCTGCTCCGCTGGCAGTAGCGCTGGGGCGGGCTTCACCGCCGCTGGCGAGCCACTTTTCGTACTCTGCCGGCTCCATCACGTACACCCAGCCAATCATGCGCGAGTGCTGGGTGCCGCAGTACTCGGCACAAAACAGGTGGTATTTGCCGGGCTTGGTAGGCGTGAACCACACCGTGTTGTACCTGCCGGGCAGTACATCGCGCTTGATGCGGAACGCCGGCACGAAGAAGCTGTGAATAACATCCTGTGAAATCATCGTCAGCTTCACCGGCCTGCCCGCAGGGATGTGCAGCTCGTTGTTCTCGCGGATGCCGTTGGGATGCTGCAGGTGCCACATCCACTGCTTGCCGATAACGAAGATCTCCAGCGCGTTGTCGGGCGGAGGTCCGTATACATCGGCGTACAGCTTGGTCGCCCAAACGAACACAATCAGCCCAATGGTAAGCGGTATCAGCGACCAGCCGATTTCCAGTCGTAGGTCGGTCTCTTTGGCTCCCGCACGGCTGGCAGGCGAGCCTCGTCGGTATTGATAGGCGAAATACAATACCAGCCCGGCTATCAGCAAGGTAAAGAACACCGTCACCGCCGTCAGGAACCAGAAAAGCAGGTCCACCTGTTGGGCGAAAGTGCTGGCGGTGTCTGGAAGCAGGGCTACCCCTTTCATCCTCTAGCCACCTCCTCCCGCTTGCGCAACGATTGAGCACGCTTTTCGCGATAGATCTGCACAGACATGAAGCCTCCCAGCACCAGCACGATGAACACGCTGGCAATCTGCACAATCCGAATAATTGCCAGGCTATACTTACCGGTGGTGGGGTCGTATTGATAGCAGAAAAGGATAATCTTTTCCACCGGCGAACCCACCTTGCCCTGTGAAGCGTCGATAATGCCCATGCGCAGGTCACGGGGTGAGTACTCGATGCCGTAGAAGTAACGCGAGACCTTGCCGGTGGGGGTCAACAGCATCACGCCCGCGGCGTGCGCGTACTGCCCCGACTTCGGGTCATACACATAGCGAAAGCCGACCGCATCCGCCAGCTGTCGAATCTGCGGTTCCTCACCGGTGAGGAAGTGCCATCCCTTTGCCGCTTCCAACCGACCATACTCCTTCAGAAAGTTCTGCTTCTTCGCGGCGGCGAGTGCGGGCGTTTCCTTCGGGCTGATGCTCACGGTCACGATCTCGAACTGATCACCGGGCGTATAGTTCAGCACGCGCAGGCTCTTCAGCAACCCCTGTAACACCAGCCCACACAGCGATGGGCACTCGTAGTACACCAGCGTGAGCAGCACAGGCTTACGACCAAAGTACTGCCTCAGCTGTACCGTCTTACCCGTTTCGTCGCGGAAAGTGAGGTCAAGCGGAACCTGCTCGTTCAGCTTCTGCTCGATGCTGATATCGCGGCTCAGGTTGACGTTCGTGCTCTTTTCGCGCTCGGGCTGCTGCCAGAACTGTGCTCCGGCAGGCGCGAGCAGCGATATGGTTAACAGAGCGATGGTGATGCCTGTTCTCATTGTCTTTTCTCCTGTGTTGCCTTCGGCGGCTGCCACTGGGGCAAGCCGCGTTCTGCTACTATCTCCATCGCCCGCTGTACGGGCACATGCGCGATACCCCCCTTTTCATCTACCCAGCCATAGGAGGAAGCTTTCTGTTCCTCACGCTCGCGGAACTTCCGCATATCCGCAGCTGGATTCGCCTGCAGTACCGGGGCAGGAGGCTGCGGCCGCTGCTGGGCTACCGGTACCTGTGTGGAAGGCGTTGGAGGCACAACCACCCGGTAGAACCACACCAGAAAGATCAGCACCACGATCACGGCAGCGATTAACGCCGACACGAACAGCATGGCGAAACGGAAGCCCACATCCTGCTTCTCGTAACCGCCCCTATGTCCGTTCTTCTTAGGCAATGATTGATGCGCTGCGCTCATACAGCCAAGCCTCCTGTAGACGTGAATCATGGCGAGGGAGCAACGGCGCAGAACACACCTGCTGGGCAAACCACGCCAGCCACACCCCGCCGATACCCGCTAACAAGGTGACGTCCAGCCAGTGTATGCGCAAGGTTTCATGACCGAAAGCAGGCTGGATAATCCAGAACAGGTCTACCACCCGCATCACCAGGATGAACACCATGACCTTTAACAGCAGATTGGCGTACCGTTTGACCCGGCTGGACAGCAGTAGCAGAAACGGCAGGAAGAACTGCAGCACCGTTATCGCTGCACTTAAATACTGCCATCCCCCTTGGTTGCGCTTCACGTAGTACACAATCTCCTCTGGCAGGTTCGCCGACCACATAATCAGAAACTGTGAGAAGGACGTGTACGCCCACAGGATGACGAACGCAAACGTCAAATTGCCTAAGTCGCGCATCAGCTTCGGGTTTATCACATCGGCGAACGGTTTATGGCGAGCAGCAATCAACAGCACGGTGGTAGAGAAGGCGAACGCGCTCAGTCCCTGTCCGACGATGAACCACGCGCCGTAGATGCTGGACTGCCAGAGCGGTTCCAGCGACATCACCCAGTCTATCATGGCAAAGGTCACGGTGAGCACGAACAGTACCAGTCCAGGCGCGCTGAGATTCATGCGCTTCTGAGCCAGCGAGGGGTCTTCAGTCGTATCCTGCTGTAACGACCATTTGCGCAGTACCCGAGCTAGGCCAATCCATATCGCGAAGTAAATCGTCGCCCGTACCACGAAGAAGGGCAGGTTCAGATAGCCGGTTTTGTGCTGCAGGTGTTCGTTCGCTTGGACCACTTCCGGACGCGCCCAAGGGTAGAGTTCGGACAGCCCTGCCAACACAGGCAGGAACAGCACCAGCATCAACGGCAGGGTGGCTGCGCCCGCCTCTAGAAAGCGCAGTATCGGCAGTCCCCAGCTTCCCCGCACGGTGTGGTGTAGCAGGGTTAGTCCAAACAGCCCCAGCGTCAGGCACATCCACACCATGTACGCATAAAGATAGGACTGGAAGAACTGCATTTTGCCCGCGATACCGAACCCCGCCGCGCTGATGAGCAGTGCGATGATACCCACCGTCAGCGCGGTTTGGCGCAGGCGTGCGAATCGTTGATAGGTCTGCTCTACCGGGTTCATGGTTTGCTCTCCGTGCTGATTGTGGCGTTCACGCTCTCCTGCAGTTTGCGCAGGTCGTCCGGCGTCAGCTCGCTGGTTCGGGCGTGCTGGCTCAGCTGCAGCACGCGCACGTACGCTGCGATAGCCCAGCGGTCCTCCGGCGGAATGCGCGAGGCATAGCTGTACATCACCCCGAAGCCGTTGGTAATCACGTCGTAGAAGTAGCCTACCGGCATCCCGCGCAAGCGGTCGGTGTGGAAGGAAGCCGGAGGGCGACGCAGAGCCAGCCCGCGTTGTGCGATCATCCCCTGCCCATCACCCACCTTACCGTGACAGGGTTGGCAGAACACGTTATAGCGCTCCTGCCCACGCTGCAGCAGCTCTCGGGTGACGGGCATGGGCATCTGTGCTACCGGCTTGTTCGCCACCTTGCCTGTATAATATGCCTCGTTGTCGCGCAGGTAGCCTACTGGTACGGTGTTTGCCACCAGCGGTCGGTCGGTCTTACCGTCCGGGAAGAAAGGGTTCGCCGATTGCGCTTTGAACTTGGGCTGATGCCACATGTCGACGTGACATCCTGCCAACGTGACAACCACAAGCGTTGCAATAGTGAGCGCAACCAGTCGGCGCAGGGAACGGGATGAACCACTCATCGATTTACTCCTCCACCTCCGACACCAGCCTCGCGCCCGTATTCTCCAGAAACTGTCTGGTCTTCACGCGGTCAAACAGAGGGTCGCCAGCTTCGATGCACAAGAAGAACCTGTCCTGCGATGCCCGCTCGAAGCGCGGCGCGTTGAAAACGGGATGATACGGCTGGGGCAACCCGTTCAGCGCTAGCATCCCGATGAAAGCGCCGAACGCCGCGAACAGAACGGTGGTCTCAAAGGTCACCGGGATAAAAGACGGCCAGCTCAGGAAGGGGCGTCCTCCTACGTTCAACGGGTAGTCTATCACCGACACGTAGTATTGTAGAGCGAAGCCAGCAATCGCCCCGATAACTCCTGAAATGAACACTACCCAGGGCACCTTGTGGTCTTCGAAGCCGATGGCTTCGGAGAGACCATGTACCGGGAAGGGGGAATAGGCGTCCATTCGGGTATAACCAGCTTCCCGGGCGCGCTTTGCCGCGTGCAGCAGCTCCTCCGCGCTTTCGTACTCGGCGATGATGCCATGCAAGGGCACGCTCATGGTGTCACCTCCGTATGGGCTACCGGCGTTGCTGCAGCAGTAGTGGCCGTTGCGGAATGATGTTTGTCGGTCTGGTGCAGCAGGTCACGCATTTCGAAGATAGAAATCATCGGCACGAAGCGCACGAACAGGAACATCATGAAGGTAAAGAAACCGATGGTTCCCAGATACAATCCCCAGTCCCAAATGGTGGGGTAGTACATACCCCATGAAGAGGGCAAGAAGTCGCGGTGCAGGCTGGTAACTACGATAATGAACCGCTCCAGCCACATCCCGACGTTG
Organism: Armatimonadota bacterium; assembly: GCA_049969495.1. Lineage (GTDB taxonomy): Bacteria > Armatimonadota > HRBIN16 > HRBIN16 > HRBIN16 > HRBIN16. The sequence goes on along the minus strand of JBMFOT010000076.1, from coordinate 5,873 downwards.
ACTATCAGCGAGATAACGAACAACAGCACCACATTCTGCCTCACCTTGGGCGACCACAGCACCTGCGGAATGAGACCGTTACATATCAGCAACGCCCAGAAGTAGGGAGCGTACGGACCGAAGAATCGGTTAGTCACCAAAAACTGCTCGTACTGGTTCGCGCTGTAGAGGGCGGTGAATATTTCCATAATGTAGCCGTAGAGCACGATCAACCCTGTGGCGAGCATAATCTTCGCCATCCAGTCCAGATGTTTCATGGTCAGGAAGTCCTGCATTTTGTACCATGCGCGGATGGGAATCACCAGCGTCAGCACCATGGCGAAGCCCGAGTAGATAGCACCCGCCACAAAGTAGGGTGGGAAGATGGTGGTGTGCCAGCCGGGTAGCATCGACACCGCAAAGTCGAGGCTCACGATGCTGTGCACCGACACCACCAGGGGGGTGGATAGTCCTGCCAGCAGTAGGTACGCGGACTCATAGCGATGCCAGTGCTTGGCGGAGTTGCGCCAGCCCATTGCCAGAACGCCGAAGATGACCTGTGCAATGCGCTTTTTCGCACGGTCGCGCAAGGTGGCAAAGTCGGGAATCAGTCCCGTGAACCAGAACAGCAACGATACCGTGAAGTAGGTGGTGACCGCGAACACGTCCCAGATAAGCGGACTACGGAACTGCGGCCATGCGCCCGTCCAGTTGGGGATAGGCAGCAGCCAGTAAGCCACCCACGGACGCCCGACGTGTAGCAGGGGGAACATGCCTGCACACATTACCGCGAAGATGGTCATCGCCTCCGCAAAGCGGTTGATGGAAGTGCGCCACTGCTGGCGCAGCAGCAGCAGAATCGCTGAAATCAGTGTACCTGCGTGACCGATACCGATCCACCACACGAAGTTGATGATGGCAAAGCCCCAACCGATGGGCTGATTGATGCCCCAGATGCCCACACCGCGCAAGAGCAACCACGCAATAGAGGTAATGAGCATAAAGACGCCCACCGCGGCGATAGCGGTGACGACGTACCACGCTCTTGGGTGCTTGTAGCTGAGCACCACCGAGCCGATTTTGTGGGTGATGCTCTCGTAGGTATGCCCGCCCTCGATCAAGCTCCCTGCAGGTTCGGTTCTTACGATTTCCTGTTGCATACGCTTGCTATACCCCCTCCAGCTCAGGATTGGGATTGCGCACCTTGGCGAGGTAGGTGGTGCGCGGTCGGGTGTTCAGCTCTTCTAGCAGACCGTAATGGTGCGGCTGTTGCTTGAGCTGCGCTACAAGGCTCTGTGTGTCGTGCATATTGCCGAAGACGATGGCGTGCGTGGGGCACGCCGCCTGGCACGCGGTGACCACCTCGCCGTCCTGTATCTCGCGTCCCAGCTTTTTCGCCTCGATGCGCGCGGCGTTAATGCGTTGTACACAATAGGTGCATTTCTCCATGACGCCTCGCCCGCGAACGGTCACGTCGGGATTGTTCAGCAGCTGCAGCACCGGCTCTTTGGGGTCGTTGTACTTCAGGAAGTTGAACCGGCGCACCTTGTACGGACAGTTGTTGGAGCAGTAGCGCGTGCCCACACAGCGGTTGTACACCATCTGATTCAAGCCCTCTTCGCTGTGGTTGGTTGCGCCTACCGGACAGACAGGCTCGCAGGGCGCGTTTTCGCACTGCATACACGGCACAGGCAGTAAATGGGTGGAAGGATTATCCAGACCGCCCTCATAGTAGCGGTCGATGCGTATCCAGTGCATCTCGCGCCCACGTGCCACCTGCTCCTTGCCCACGATGGGGATGTTGTTCTCCGCCTGGCACGCGGTCACACACGCATTACAGCCGATGCACAGGCTGGTATCTATCACCATTGCCCAGGCGTAGCCTTCCCATTTGTGCTCGGGATACATCGAGGGAAGCGGCTCCTCGTGGGGGGCTGCTTTCACCAGGTGTTTGGGGTCTCTACGAAATTCGTCCAGCGTGCCCGTATGCACCAGGTCGCGCCCGTGCATACTGTGGTGCTGCTGGGTACTTGCCAGCGGGTACCGCTCGCCCGTCTTGACCAGTGTCGCACCGGAATCCGTCCACAGGGCATCCGAGAAGCGCACTCTGTAGGCATCGTAGCCAATGCCTGTACCCACCTTGCCTGCACGTGTGCGCCCGTAGCCCAGGAAAAGGGTCACGCAGTCATCGGGTTGACCGGGCATAATCCACACAGGCGCACGCAGCTTCTCACCCCGGTAGCGCAGTTCCACAACGTCCACCATGTTTGCCAGTCCGCCGGTATCCATCTGCAAGCCCAGCTTTTGCGCGGTAGCGGGGCTGACGAGCAGTGCGTTGTCCCACGTGAGGTGGCTCAGCGGTTTGGGCAATTCCTGCAGCCAACCGTTATTGGCGAATCGTCCATCCCACACGGTCGGGTCTGGCATGAAGACAACCTCCAGCCCTTCGCCTGGCGGTGTTCTTATCTTCTGCGCTGCGGACACCACCGCGTCCATCCGCACTTTCACGGTTCGAGGCGGTAGCGCAGTGCCTGCAACCACTCCATCATGCAGCACCTTACGCCACATCTTCTGGAAGTTCGCGCCGCCCAACCTCTTGCTCCAGTAGGCTTGCACGATGTCGTAGCTGTTGCGCTGGCGACCGAGCATCGCATCTACCATCTCCAATGCCGAGCGGGAGGGGTATAGCGGCTCAATCAACGGCTGGATGATAGATACCGTGCCGTCGAAGGCGCGCGTATCTCCCCATGTCTCCAGGTAGTGCGATTCGGGAATATGCCACAGGCACAGGGCAGAGGTTTCGTCCTCATACAGGCTCAGGTGGACGGTAAACCCGTTGCGCTGGGTCATTTCCCGGAGCAGGCGGGCGAACTCCATATCGGCAGGCGCGTTGTAGGCGGGATTGCCGCCCAGGATAATCAGCATCTCCACCTTGCCTGCTGCCATATCCTGCACCAGCTCGCGCAGCGATTCGGCGTGGTTTACCGGATTGGCTTCCACTGGCTGAGTGTAGATGACCGTCTGCCCCACGTTGCCCAGCACCTCGTTGATCGCATGTGCCAGAGCATGCACCTCTGGCGGCTGTGCCTCACCGACAACCACTACGCTGCTGGAGCGATGTGCCTGCAGGTCACGGGCAACCGCATCCACCCAGCGTTGCTGCTCGGCGGGCAGCTGGGGTGCGGAAACGGGCAAACCCAGTGCCTTCGCCAGCGCAAGCGCGAACGTCCTTATCTGCGAAGGACGAAACGGCAGGCGGTGGTCTGCCGCCGCTCCGGTGACAGTTGGAGTGCTTTCCACCACATAGAGGCGGTTCATCCGGGTGGTGTTGTGGCGTACCTGGCGTCGTGTGGCGTAATCGTGCGCGTAGCGCACGCCGGCAGGTGCACCGAACAGGAAATCGCTATCCAGCGAGAGTATCACATCGGCGCGGTCGAAGCGGTAGATGGTGTTCACCGGCGTACCGAAGGCGATTTTTGCGCCCTCCAGAGCGTTATCGTGGTGGAGGGGTTCGTACTGGTGCCACTTCGCCTGCGGGTACTTCTTCAGCAACTCCTGAATCAGCGCAGCGAGGGTGGGGGAGGTGACGTTCTCCGTCAGGATGCGCAGCCCGGCTCCTCGCACAGCGGCTTGCTTTGCTATCTCCGCAGCCAGTGCAGTGTTGAAATCTGTCCACGCGCTCAGCTGTCCCTGGTACATCGGGCTTTGCGAGCGGTCCGGGTCATAGAGGGTCAGGATGGAAGCCTGCGTAAACGCATCGCTTGCGCCGATGTGTTTGGGCGTGCCATCCGGGGTCAACTGCGCCGGAGCTTGCGGGTTGACCACTCCGTTCGGACCCGGGCTGGCGGGGTGCTTCGCATTGCCTTCGATTTTAGTGGGGCGACCTTCATGGCTTTCCACCAGCACGCCTCGCGCGTACCCCCCGAGCGAAAAGGCGGAGGCGAAGTAGAGCGGCTTGCCCGGAATCATCTCCTCGGGCTGCTGTACCTGCGGCACAATCTTGCGCATGGATAGCGGGCGGCAAGAGGTCAGACCTGCCAGCGCAAGCGACGCGCCCATCAGCTTCAGGAACTGCCGGCGGTGCAGGAAGGCTCCCAACGGCGAGGACTGGCGTGGGAACTCCTTTTCCAGTATCTGCCGGAACTCCTCGCTTTCGGCGATTTCCTCTAAACTGCGCCAGTACTGTTGCCCTCTTGCCTGCGCAAGGCGCTTTCGTATCTCTTCCAGATTGAGAGGTTGGCGTTGTTTGTTGTCCATGTTCCCCCTGACCCTGCAATTAACGGTGGCATATCGAGCAGTTGGTGAGCTGCCCTTTCTGGATGTTGTATTCTTTAACCAGCTTCGCGCCCAGTTCCAGCTGGTTGGCCGGAGGTTGGTAGTTATAATTGAACACCTCTTCGCGCGGGCGAATGTACTTCTCCGGTTGCCGGTGGCAGTCCAGACACCAGCTCATGCTTAACGGCTGCGCTTTGTAGGTGATGTTCATCTCGTGGACGGGACCGTGACAGGTGGTACAACCAATGCCTTTCTGAACATGAATACTGTGGTTGAAGTAAACGAAATCGGGAAGGTCGTACACCTTATTCCACTGCACCGGCGTGCCGTTGAGGTAGCTCTGTCTTATCGGTTCCAGCAGAGGACTGTTCGTCCACACCTGAGAGTGGCAGCTCATACAGGTATGCGTAGGAGGCACGCTGGCTACCGCTGAGTTTTCTACCGTACTGTGGCAATAGCGACAATCGATGCCCAGCTCCTTCACATGGTGTTTGTGGCTGAAGGGAACCGGCTGGTCCACGGGGGCACCAACCTGTGTCGCATATGGTGATCTGCTCAGATTAGAGCCGATGAGCACAGTAGATACCAGCAGCGCAGCGCCGGTAACGATGCTCAACCTTGCCAGTGTGTTGCTACTGCGATGAAAGACCTGTGGCATTTACTGCCCTCCCTTGCTCCTTCGTGCCTTTTGTCACAACATGTCGACGACCGCTTTCTGGTCATGCCCTGAACAATGCTAAATAGATAGTTCTGTCCCGTCCACTATTCGGTTTTCATTGCTAATTATACACCCTCATGTCCTGTTTTTCAAGAGAAAACAGCCTTTTCCGAGAAAAATTGCACCTGTTTTCACAAGCTAATTATTCAGCCTCTCTGCGCGTACTGCGGAAAAAGCACGTACAACATCAAGTAAATCAGCACGCCTGATGCCGAAACGAACAGCCACAGCGGCAACGTCCAGCGCGCGATGGCTCGATGCCTTTCAAACTGTGCGTGTATCGCCCGCCACAGGGTCATCAGCACCAGAGGCACAATGAGCGCGGCAAGCGCCGTATGGGTGAACAAGATAGTCAGGTAAAAAGCGCGCAGGACGGGCGGTGCAGCGAAGCGGGTTGTTCCCGCGCTGGCATGGTAAGTCAGGTAGCCTATCAGAAAAAGCACAGAAGCCAGCAGCGCGCTTATCATGCTCACGCGGTGGTGAGCAATCATACCGCGCCCGATATATGCTCTGCCGATTAGCAACAGGATAAAGCTCGTCAGATTCATGAGTGCATTGAAAGAAGGAAGCCAGTCGATCACCGCACACCCTCTTCGCGAAGCAGTTTCTGTACATCTTCTATCAGCCGGCGCACCTGTTCCATATCCAACCCGCTGTAGTAGCCGCGGATGCGTCCCTGCGCGTCCACCAGCACGAACTTCTCGCTATGGATGAAATCATGCCGGCTTCCCTGTAGCTCCTCTGGCACGTCATCTGCTGCCAGTTTGAATCCCTGTCTGGCGAGGCGATAGATGGCTTTCTTCTCACCCGTGACGAACAACCATTTGCCGGGGATAGCCCCTCGCCGATGCGCGTAATCGCGCAGCACCGTTGCGGTATCGTGTTCGGGGTCTACCGTGAA
>JBMFOT010000075.1:0-14832 GCA_049969495.1 Armatimonadota bacterium | reverse complement strand
TGGCATGGCTATCGCACTGGTTGCCTCTGGAACCGCTGGAGATGGTGCTTTTTCTCATGGCGCGCGGATGGCTGTTTTACGCGGTATATCGCTTGGCTCAAGCTGTTGTGCCGGGCAATCGGCTTGCCGCGCTGGGCAGCATGGCGGCGTTCGCTCTTATCCCGCAACCCATGTTTGCAGAAGGAACCATTATGGTAAACATCTTCGAGCAGAGCAGTGTGGCGGTTCCCTTCGTGTTGCTGGCGGTTGCGGACTTTATCGAGAGGCGCTATTGGCGTAGCGCGTTGTGGTTGGGCATTGTGGCGAACCTGACCGTGCTGTATGCGGTATACCTCGCCATATACCTGTTGGGTATTGTACTCACCGTGCCTGATTTCCGCAGGGAGTGGAGGGCTTTGCTGGCGGCTAGTGTGTTTGCGCTATTGGTGGCGTCACCGGTAATAGCGCTGAACCTGGCTCACCGCTACGTCCCTCCTGCAGATGTCGATCTGTGGTATAAGGTTAACCGCTTCCGCTCGTGGTTCCATGTGTTTCCTCTAGCGTTCTCGGTTTCTGCATGGGCGTCTTTGCTAGGGGCGATGGTGCTCATCGGGTTCGGTAGGTGGATGGGAGGTGCCGTGGGGCCGCTGCGGAGAGAGTTCATCAGGGCGTGGTTGTGGGCGATTGTGGTCGCTGTGGCGGGTGCGTTGGTGGCGGCGTACGGGGTGAAGATACCCCAGCTGGTGTCGCTGCAGCTGGCGAAGGCGGTAGACCTCTTGATCGCACCGGGGGTGGTGTTGGCGGTTTCCGCGTGGTCGTCGTGGTTAGAGGAGGTCTTGCAGAGAAATGACGTGGTGCGTAGTGTGGTAGCGGGAACGCTGTGGAGCGCAAGCGTGACTTACTGGTCATGGAGCGCACATCCCAAGGTATCGCTGCTCTTGGTCGGCATCGTGGTGCTTGGGGTCGGCGCAGCTTTCCAACTGCGTTTGCCCCAGCGGGGGGACCGGCTGCGGGTTGGGCAGCAGATGATAGCTACGGCTTTAGGTGTGGCACTGGTTGCAGGGTGCGCTCGGCAAGTTCAGACGGCGGGTGTGCGCTGGCGACAGGCTGCCGCATCACCGCAGTATCCTTTCGCCCAGTGGGCTCTGCAAAACACTCCCAAGGACGCCGTCTTTCTGGTGCCGCCGGGTATGCAGGAGGACTGGCAGAGCTTCCGTGCCATTTCCCGCCGGGGGGTGTTCGTTACCTGGAAGGATGGTACGCATGTGCTCTTTGACCCTCGTTACACGCAGGAATGGGTATCTCGTATCGCCGAGATCGGCTTCGATATCCGTAAGCACGAGTTGAGACTACGTGGTTCACCACCCGTAAACGAAACGAATATCAACAGCCTATACTTCAAACTACAAGATGAGGATGTTGCACGTATGGCATCGCGATACCGGATCGACTACTGGATCGTCCCTGTGGACAAACCCTCTCGTTTCCGCGAGGTGTTTCGACACGGCAAGTGGAAGGTGCTTCAGGTAAGGACTCGTGTGGAGAGGGAAATCATTCCCACCTCCCAGCCCAGGCGGGACAGCCACAGGTGATAGTCCGACTCGCGCAGCTCCTCTGGAGATAAGCCGCTGAGGGCGACAATCACCGCTTCCAGCACGTTGGTGGCGAAGGTTTCGCCGCCGAAGACAGGCGTGGTGGTCAGCAGCAGGTCCGCTCCTCGCTCGCGCAGGAAGTCGATGTCCGCCTGTCGCACGGTGTTGGTAAGCACCACCTTGCCATGGAGATCCTCGGGGGCGTAGCGACGGATATAATGCCAGTCGCCGGCGATCACGTCCGCCCAGCGGAAGAAGCGTTGCCAGCGGGGAGTGTTGCGCTCTTGCTTTTCGCCGGTGGGATAGACCCATTCGAAGGGCAGCCTCACCACGATGGGCAGCACCACTCGCGCCAGCCTCGCCAGCGTGCGGATATGGTGGATAGGTAAGGGTATCCCCAGCGCGAAGAGGGCATCGCCGAAGATGATCGCTCTGGCTCTCTCTGCCAGCGCCTCCGCCATGCCGAAGCGGTCCAGCGCGCTGACCAGTAGCACGTTTTGCTCGCTCCAGTCCAGAATGCTCTTCTGCTCGATGCGTTCCACTGCCCAGCGTTCGAGCGTATTCTTCAGCCCGCTGCCGTCCACGACGGGGGTGCGTTTGACGTGAGAGACGAGGCGTTGCACGTCGCGGAAGGTGTAGCGTCGTCCCTGCGCCCAGAGGTACAGGTCGCATCCGCCTAAACCGATGGCATCTACCTTTCCGTCCAGTTCCGCAAGCAGTTGACGGAAGCGGGCTTTATCTCCATCGGTGCCGCGTCGCTCGATGCGAAAGGGCACGCCGAGGATTTCGGTCTCGGCTATTTTGTCTCGTTTGCTAGAGCCTAAACTGACGGAGACGACGTGTTTCATGGTTTCCTCTATACTATACACGAACGCTGAAGCGCTGTAAAGCTCTACAGTTGCTCCGCCTCAGACGAGGCGGATGGAACGGGAGAAACAGGCAGTGTCTGCTGCTGCGGTTGCGCCTGCCCGACCAGCACGATACGCGCCTGCGGGCGGTAGTAATCGGTGGTGACCTTCTCGCGCACAGGAGACTTGCCCGGCTCTTCGATGATGCGGTACACGCTCACACGCCAGCCGCGTTGTCCTTTGTCGGTGACCTTCCGTATGCCTAACGGAAGTTTAGGAGCAGGGAAGGTCTTGACAGGGGGAGGAATGACCGCGTGTGTGACGCGCTGAATAATCACCTTGCGCCTGTGAACGGCGGAGCCGAGCACACGCACGGTCATCCTGCCCGACTTTGCCTCAGCCACTAGGGCAATGGGGGATGGGGTGTTGTTGCGAAAACGCAGGTCTATCGTCCCGTAGACGACTGTCGCGTCCAGCCCGGGTGGTGCGTAGTGGATGGGAAAGGCATGATGACTGCGTTGCACTATCTGCAGCCCCGCTTGCAGCGCTGCCATATACACGGTGGTGGAGACCTGGCACACGCCTCCTCCGTCGCCCGGCACTAACTCGCCTTTCACAATGACGGGCGCTCGACGGAACCCCTCCTTGAGGGTGCGTGGGCCCACGACCCTATTGTAGGAAAACTCCTCCCCAGGCAGCAAAACGATACCGTTGATGCTTTCCGCCGCTTTGCGGATATTATGCGAGCGGTTGCGTTCGCGCTCGGAGTAATGGGTCATAGCCACTGCCCACTCGGAGTCAATGGGCTGGAGATGCCGACGGGTGACATGGGGTAGCGTTTCCTCCAGAGGTAGAACACAGATTGTTGCAGACCGCCGCAGAGCCTCCGTGAGCCGCTGCACAGCGTCGGCGGTGAAGCGAAGCCCGGATTGTTCCGGCAAGACCTCCCAGCGCCCCCTGGAGAGATAGCGGATACGAGCATCGCGCGGCGAGGTCTCCACTTGCTTCCTGCACGATCGCAGCCACGCTTGCAGCCGCGAATCGTCCACCTGCACAACAGGCGCAATCTCTTCGCCCGCTTGCCGACGCACCCATGCCAGCACCAAGCGCACCAACGGGGGATACTGCTTCACCTGCTGCCGGGCGTATTGCAGCGTAGCATCAATGTCTAAAGAGGCTCCCAGCTGCTCGCGCGTCACCTGCTCGCGCCAGCGTGCTATGCCATCCGGTGTCCGTGCCTCTACGGTCAAGGGGGTGTGCCTCCATGTTTGTGCCATCTGCTCCAGCCTCTGGCGTGCCGCGGCGAGGCTCATGCCGGATAGGTCTATGCCAGCAACTCGCCAGCCGGGGGGAAAGTGGCTGCCGTTCTGCTGGAGTTGAAAAGAAGCAGCACCCGCTAGCACCGCCACACCCATCACAAAGAGCAAGAGCATGTGGCGTGTGCCGATACGGGAGCCTTTTAGGCGGTTTTCAGCCTGATTCAGGAGCTTCGTCTCCACGTGGTGCCTGTCACGCTATCTTCCAGAATGATGCCGAGTTCACGCAGGTCGTCACGGATGCGGTCGGCAATGGTCCATTCACGTTTCTCACGCGCCATTTGTCGCCATGCGATGGCTTTTTCAATCAGCTGCAGAGCGAAAGCATCGTCCAGACCGCGTTCTTCCTCTTCCAGCTTCTGGATGCCCAGCAGACCGCCGAAGAGCCTTACCGTTGCTACCAGAGAAGCAAGGTTCGCTCGCGCTTCTGGATTGTCGTGAATCTGCAGTTCGGTGGTCAGACGGTTGATTTCGCTGATGGCGTCGAACAGCACCGAGATGGCAGCAGCGGTATTGAAGTCGCTATTCATCGCGTTTGCGAATCGGTCGTAGTAGCTCTGCGCGATGGGCGCGTTGTCGACGCTCTCTTTGACTACCCGTTGTGCGTTGCGCAGGGCTGTTCGGATTCGCCGCAGGGCGGACTGCGTCTCCTGCATCCGTTCCCGGCTGAACTCGATAGGGCTGCGGTAGGCGGTGGACAACAAGAACAGGCGCAGTACATCTGGCTCGAACTCTGACAGGATTTCCTCAGCGGTGAAAAAGTTACCCACCGACTTGCTCATCTTCTCCTGGCGCAGGTTTACCGAGCCCCAGTGCATCCAGTAGCGGGCGAAGGTTCCATCCAAGTACGCCTCGCTTTGCGCGATTTCGTTTTCGTGGTGGGGGAACACCAGGTCGTTGCCGCCAGCGTGGATGTCAAAGCCTGCTCCCAGATACTTCAAGCTCATAGCGGAGCACTCGATGTGCCATCCGGGACGCCCTTTGCCCCAGGGGCTTTCCCAGTACGGCTCACCGGGTTTTGCTGCCTTCCACAGGGCGAAGTCGGCAGGGTCATCTTTCCGCTCGTCCACCTCGATACGGTAACCGGCGCGTACTTCATCCAGGTTGCGTCCAGACAGCTTGCCGTATTCGGGGAAGCTCGACACATCGTAGTACACGTCCCCGTCCACGACGTAGGCGTGACCTTTTTCAATCAGCCGTTGTATCATGGCGATGATTTCGTCGATGTTTTCGGTCACGCGGCAGTAGTGCACGGGCAGGATGCCCAGTCGCTCCATCACCTCGATGTACTTGCGGGCGTACTTATCTGCTACCTCCGCGGGTGTAATGCCTTCTTTGGCAGCAGCAGCGATGATCTTATCGTCGATGTCCGTAAAATTCTGCACCATATGCACCTCGTAGCCGAGATGCATGAACCACCGGCGGATGGCGTCGAACACAATCGCCCCGCGCACATGACCGACGTGGGGCGGTCCCTGTACGGTGAGGCCACAGGCGTAGATAGAGACTTTTCCGGGGTCACGTGGCACAAACTCCTCTTCGCGTCGGGTGAGGCTGTTGTAGATTTTCAGCGGCAGCATGTTTCTCCCTCATCATGGTGTGCGTGTGTTAGGGTATGATAACGAACGGTCTCCAACTCCTGCTGAAACCGTTCGTTCTGCTGGTCGATCTGCTTTTGCAAAAGCTCCACCTGCTGTTGCAGCAACTCTATCTGCTGGCGCAGGTTTTGGATGATTTCATCTTCAGGGGCGATCTTGTTGATGACATTGTCCATCACGGGCGGGGGCTCCTCCACGCGCTTACCATCCCGAATGACGATGCGCCCGGGCACCCCCACTACCGTGCAGTTGGGGGGCACGTCTTTGTTCACCACCGCGTTCGCGCCGATGCGGCAGTTGTCGCCGATGGTGATGGGACCGATAATCTTCGCGCCCATGCCGATTAGCACGTTGTTGCCGATGGTAGGGTGGCGTTTGACGCGCTCCAGCGTGGTTCCACCCAGCGTGACCTGATGGTACATCAGCACGTCGTCGCCGATTTCAGCGGTTTCGCCAATCACCACGCCCATACCGTGGTCGATGAAGAATCGCCGCCCGATTTTCGCTCCCGGGTGGATTTCAATACCCGTGAGAAATCGGTTGATTTGCGACAACAGGCGGGCGAGGAACAGCAGGCGGTGGTTCCACAGCCAGTGTGCCATGCGATGCATCCAGACGGCGTGCAGACCCGGGTAGGTCAGTACCTCCCACACACTGCGTGCCGCAGGGTCTTTCTTGAAGACAGTCTGGATGTCTTCCTGGATGCGTTGCCAAATACGCCACATAGAGTTTGCCTTCCACTTCTGTCACGCTGGTACAAAGAAGTATAGCATACAGGGCGGTAGGGTTTCAATGCTGAGAGCGAGCGGGTCATACAGGAGATCGCTCCGAGCATCCGCCACAGGTCGCTCAGGTTCTGCTCGAACTTCTCCCACACATGCTCTTTGCTGAGGTGACGCAGCTGCAGCGTATGGTTGGTGCAAGCGTTCAGCGTCAGATTCTCACAGGGATAGCCCCAACGTATCATGGCCATATCTGGTGTTGGATGTGCTGCAGCACGAACAGGTTCGGTGTCACGTGCGCAGGCATCTGAAGCGTGTACACAACTGCCTGTGCCACATCCTCAGGCTGAAGCAGCATGTCCGCGCGAGGCTTGCCCGGGATGCCTTCCCAGAAAGGGCTGTCTACGCCAGAAGGGCACAGCACACTGACGCGGATGTTCTGGCGTCGCAGCTCGTGGGACAACGACTGGCACATTCCAACCACCGCATACTTGCTGGCAGCGTAGATGCTAGCGTTGGCCAGTGGCTTGATGCCCAGAATACCTGCAATGGCGACGATCTGTCCTCCGCCCGACGCAGTCAGATGCGGCAGTGCACTCTGCACAATATGATACAATCCCTTCACGTTAGTGTCGAAGAGGCGGTCATACGTGCTCTCATCGGTGTCCGCGAAAGCCGCCAGGTGTCCCACCCCAGCGGAGTGTATCACGGCATCCAACCTGCCAAAATGCAGCACGACTCGCTCCACGAATCGCTGACAGTCCTCGCGCCGACGAACGTCTGACTGCATCGCCAACAGCGAGTCGCCGGATGGGTCTAGAGACGTCGTGTGGGCGACACCTTCAGCGGAAAGCCCGCAAACGCCGACGTAAGCTCCTTGCTCTATCAGCAACTTTGCGGTCGCCAGACCTATACCGCTGGTTCCGCCTGTAATCAGCACAACCTTTTCCGAAAGTGGGTTCATAGTTTACCTCCGCGATAGTAGTAGAACGTGTCGAACAGGAAGAGAAAGCCTCCTTGCAAGATGATACCCCATCCGAAACCTTGCCATAGAGGGGTTTTGCCTGCTGTAGCCATAGCTACACCGACGGCAATGTAAATCACATCGAGCCCCGCGTTCACAACGAGCAGCCGCTGCAGGCGGTGTTTTTCACGAGTTTCGTCTACGATGCCCGTACGCATCTTCTTCATCACACCGTATAGACCTAGGCTGGCAATGAGTAGATTCACCATTCCCCATGCCGCGTTCATGCCTCCGAACGCTGCCCAGAACGAAGAAGAGGGAGATAGTAAGGCGAGAATGCCGCCTGAGAACACACTGACAACAGACCACAAGGAGAGCCGAAGTAGTAAGTTTTGCTGGAAGAGAAGAATACGCGCCATGTATCGATTATACCCCAAAACGGTACAGGAAGGCAGAGCCCTCCTGTACCGGCGTAGCGAATTAGCGGCTCTTCTTCGACTGCTTGGGCGGCAGAATCACACGGTCAATGACGTGTATCACGCCGTTGCTGCATTCGATATCCGCCTTGACTACACTTGCCTGGTTGATCTTGACCTTGCCTTTAGAGGCGTTGATGCGAATATCGCTGCCCTGCAGGGTCTTCGCACTTTTCAGGTGTGCCACCTGGTCTGATGTCACTTTGCCGCTCACCACGTGGTAAAGCAACACCTGGCGAAGCGCTTCTTTATCCTTCAGCAGGGCTTCAACCTGTGCCTTTGGAAGCTTGGCAAAAGCCTGGTCAGTAGGCGCGAAGACGGTGAATGGCCCGTTCTCACGCAGAGCATCCACCAGCCCAGCTTCCTGCACTAGCTTTACCAGAGTCTTGAAATTGCCAGCTGCTATGGCGGTATCCACGATGTCCTTCTCCGCAGCGCGCGCAGCGGAGGTCATCAACCAGCCGAAAGCGAACAACACGGCACCTATTAGGTGCAAACGCTGCCAGTTCCTCATCCGTTCCTCCTTCGAAGACAGGTGTTGTTGTTGAGATACGCTAGATACGCGTATCCAAGCATCAATACGGTGAAAAGGAGGCAAATGGTTTCCAGTGCCCGAAGGGTTCTCCATGCTGTTTTCTTCTTGCCAGTTGTGTGGGGCAAAGTTGCGCCCCGTCATCCCGACTCACGACCGTCATACGCTAGTGCCTGTCCATCCAGCTGGCAGCGCAGGTAGGAAACAGGCTATCTATCGCGAATTAGTTGATAAATCGCTTGGGTGAGGTGAGGGATGCAACCATCAGAAGAGATAATCGCCAGACGCTGGTATGAGGGTGTAACGAGGTATCACTGGCTGGTGCTGTTTGTGGCCTCCTGCGGCTGGCTGTTCGATACGATGGATCAATGGTTGTACGTGCTCTCCCGCCAGCCAGCTATGAGGGAGCTTCTCAGCCGACAAGGTATCGAGCCGACGGATGCCAATGTGGGCTATTACTCGGGCATTGTGCAAGCCATCTTCATTGCGGGATGGGCAACGGGTGGTTTCGTGTTCGGCATTGTGGGAGACCGGTTAGGGCGCACACGCACCATGGCGATAACGGTATTGATGTATGCAGGCTTCACGGGGTTAAGCGGGCTATCGCGAACATGGCATGAGTTTGCTCTGTTCCGTTTCCTCACGGGGCTGGGTGTTGGTGGGGAGTTCGCGGCAGGAGCTTCCTTGGTGGCGGAAGTGTTTCCCGCCCATGCCCGTGCCACTGCGCTGGGCATCATGCAGGCTTCCTCTGCCATCGGCAACATCCTGGCAGGCGTCATCAACCTCACCGTCGCGCCGCACTGGGGGTGGCGGTGGGTATTTGCAGTGGGCATTTTGCCTGCGCTGCTGGTGTTCGTCATCCGCCTATTTGTGAAAGAACCCGAACGCTGGCAGAAAGCGAAAGAGCGAGCCCTTATCGAGCACGAGCAGCTCGGCACATTGAGCGAAATGTGGCACACACCGCACCTGCGCAGGAACCTGCTGGTCGGCATCGGGTTGGGCGCAGTGGGCATTATCGGTTTCTGGGGCATCAGCACATGGTCTCCTGACCTGTTACGCAACATCCTGAACCCCAACGACTTGCCCGAGCTGAGAGCGGAGGTCGCGCGCAAGGTAAGCTGGGCGGCGATGGCACAGAACGGCGGCGCCTTTTTCGGGAGTCTGTTCGCAGCATGGCTAGCGCAGAAAGCGGGTAGACGGCGCGCTATCGGCGTTGCACTCTTGCTGTGCCTGATAACCGCTTCGCTGACCTTCCATAACACGAAGTCCTTTGGGGATGCACTGATTTATTTCTCGCTATTGGGTTTCAGTTTGCTGGCGTTGCTAGGGTGCTACGCTATATACTTCCCGGAGATTTTCCCGACACGTTTACGCGCGACGGGAACGGGCTTCTCGTACAATGTAGCGCGATATATCGCCGCAGCAGGGCCATGGATTTTCGGCTCGCTTCGTGCGGCATACGGCATCCAGTGGGCGGCAACCATCCTTTCGCTGGCGTTTTTGCTGGGCTATATCGTGCTTCTATGGGCACCAGAGACCAAAGGCAAGCCTCTGCCAGAATAGAACGCCTTACCACTCCGCTACCGAGCCGTCGTCGCTGTGGAAGAAGCCGCTACCGGGATCGGGCTTGGGGGATAGAGGATGTGCTAGCAGGTACTCCTCGTCCACTTCGATACCCAAGCCGGGGGCGGTAGGCACGTCGATATAGCCTTCGCGTACGGTGAAGGGGTTTTTCAGGTAGCCCTCGCCCAGATGCACGAACTCCTGAATCACAAAGTTGGGCGAGCAGGCGTCTATTTGCAGGCACGCCGCGAGGTTAATCGGTCCGTAGGGGTTGTGCGGAGCCAGCGCAACGTAGTATGTTTCCGCCATCGCCGCGATGTAGCGGGTTTCTAGAATGCCCCCGCAGATGCAGGGGTCCGGCTGTAACACTCGAGCGGCTCCTTTCTCCAGCACCTGCCGGAAGCCAAAGCGGGTGAACAACCGCTCGCCGGTGGCAATGGGAATGACCGCCTTGCTGGCGACGGATGCCAGCGCGTCCACGTTTTCAGGCAGCACCGGCTCTTCGATGAAGAAGGGGTGATAGGGACGCAGCTCATACTCCAGCTGGGTGGCAATGGCGGGTGTGGCGCGACCGTGGAAATCCAGCAGGATGTCCACCTCGTTGCCTACTGCTTCCCGCGCGGTGGCCACCAGCTCCACCGCTTTTTCGATAGTCGCCGCGCTTTCCAGAGGATGCAAAGCGGGCAGGGGACAGAATTTCACCGCTGTATAGCCCTCCGCCACGCGCTGGCGAGCCTGCTCGGCAATCTGTGTCGGCTCGTAGCTGCCGATGTGGCGATATACTCGAATGCGCTCGCGCACCTTCCCGCCCAAGAGCTCGTAAACGGGCACTCCCAAACGTTTGCCCTGAATATCCCACAGCGCCATCTCGATGCCGCTGATGGCGGCGTTCAGCACCGGACCGCCTCGCCAGAAAGCATGACGGTACATCCGCTGCACTAGCTGGAGGATACGTGCCGGGTCCTCACCCAGCAGCACGTGTTCGTAGGAGCGCACCGCCTCGGCAATCACGAACGCCTTGTCGCCCAGGCATTCGCCCCAGCCCACAATGCCCTCGTCCGTGCTCACTTTGACGAACAGCCAGCGCGGTTCCACCGCAAAGGTCTTGACCTCTACAATGCGCACGTGCATGTACCTCCCGCCATTGTTATGACTCTTTTCCACGTGCCGAAAGGCTCTCCTCTTGCCAGCTGCGCAGGTTTTCTGTAGAATGTCACCTGAAAGGTTTAAGTGTAAGGAGGGCTGGTATGTCTGTCTTTCGTTTCCCCGATGGATTTCTGTGGGGAGCTGCAACCGCTTCCTATCAGATAGAGGGTTCCCCGCTGGCTGACGGCGCGGGGGCTTCTATCTGGCACCGTTTCTCCCATACGCCGGGCACCACGTTCAACGGCGACACAGGCGACGTTGCCTGCGACCACTACCACCGCTGGCGAGAGGATGTGGCGCTGATGCGTGAGATGGGCTTGAAGGCATATCGCTTCTCCATCAGCTGGGCACGCATCCTTCCCGAGGGCAAAGGCAGGGTGAACCCAGCAGGACTGGACTTTTATGACCGCCTCGTGGACGCGCTGGTAGAGGCAGGCATTCAGCCGATGGTGACTCTCTACCACTGGGACCTGCCGGGCGCGCTGCAGGACCTAGGCGGCTGGGCGAATCGCGAAATTGTCAACTGGTTTGGCGACTACGCGCAGATTGTGACACAGCGATTGGGCGACAGGGTGCGCCTGTGGGCAACGCTCAACGAGCCGTGGGTGTTTACCTTCCTCGGTTACATACAGGGCTACCACGCTCCCGGTATGCGTGACCTCTGGGCGGGACTTCGTGCGGTGCATCACTGTTTGCTGGCACACGGTGAGGCGGTAGCGCGGCTGCGAGGCGTTCTGCCCTCGGAGGCTCAGGTAGGTATCGTGCTGAACCTCGCTCCCCAGCATCCCGCCACCGGTAGCGAAGAGGACAGAGCAGCGGCCGAGCGGGTGCATACGATGAACAACGCGCTGTTTGTGGAACCGTTGCTCAAGGGACGCTACCCCGCACTGGCAGAGCAGATGGTCGGCTTTGCCTGGCCCCCTGTGCACTCAGGAGATATGGAACGCATCGCCCAACCCATCGACTTCATGGGTATCAATTATTACTCGAGAGGCATCGTGAAACGAGGGGAGCATGGCTACCTGCTGGCGGAAGGCGTGGAGAACAAGCAAGCGCAGTATACAGACATGGGGTGGGAAATATACCCTGAGGGGCTATACGAGACGCTGCAGTGGGTGCATTCGGAATCGCCGCGCTTGAGCCTGTATGTGACCGAGAACGGCGCCGCTTTCCGCGATGAGGTTCACGATGGCAGGGTAGCCGATGCGCAAAGGGTGGAGTACCTGCGACAGCACTTTCTGTCTGCCCACAAGGCAATACAGGATGGTGTGCCTCTGAAAGGCTACTTCGTCTGGTCGCTGATGGATAACTTCGAGTGGGCGTACGGCTATTCCAAGCGGTTCGGCATCGTGTATGTGGATTACGCTACCCAGCAGCGCATCTGGAAAGATAGCGCGCGGTGGTACCAGCAGGTCATCGCGGCGAACGGGGTGCAGTTGTAAGGATAATCCCACTCAGAAGGCACGTGAAGTACAGGGCGACTTTAGCAAGCTAGGTCCTGAAGACCAGGCCAGAATACAGCAGATAACGCATGGCTTTGGTCCTGCCGCGATTGCCTCAGCTTGGCACAGACAATAACAGGGGCAGACGCCAAGATAGAACATTATCTCGCCGAGGGGGCTACCAGAGCTACCCTCGGCCTGTACAGCCGCTCCAAGTTCTCCACACCTGTGTTGTCAATCCACGAATTACATCTCCGGCTTCGTGTCCGAGATGGTGACCTCTTTCATGATGTCGTATTGCTGGATTTTGCGCACCACGTCCATACCCTGAATCACCTTCCCGAACACCGCGTAGTCGCCGTCCAGCTGATGTTGCGGGCCGAGGCAGATGTAGAACTGACTGCCCGCACTGTTCTTATCATCACCCTTGCGAGCCATTGCCACCGCGCCGTCCTCGTGTTTGAGCCCGGTCTCTTCAAACGGGATAGTGTAACCGGGGCCGCCGGTTCCGTCGCCGTTTGGGTCGCCGCCTTGCACCACGAAGTCGGGCACCACGCGGTGGAAGGTCAAACCGTTATAAAAGCCCGCTTTCGCCAGCTTGATGAAGTTGCCTGCGGTTTTGGGGGCTTTTTCCAGATTGAGCTCGATAACGAATTTGCCCTTGCCTTCCACGTCCACAAGCGCGTAAGCCACTTTTCCCGGCACGGGCGAGACCGCCGTCTCAGCGGGCTTTTCCGGCGCCGAAGCACCTTCGGCAGCGGGTTGGGGTTCCTCTTTCTTGCCGCAGCCTATTGTGGAGAACATGATACCTGCCACCAGAAGGCAGACAAGGGTGAGTGTTATTTGCTTCATCGTTTTGGCCTCCTTTACTTCGGCTCCAGTGCTTCTCGTTCACCCATCGTCAGTGACTGTCCGTTGTGCAGCGCATATGGGAACTTCGCGTAGCTGGCAGAGACGCCGAAATTGCCGTCTGCGCGTACCGCCAGCACCGCCGCATGGGGTGGGATGCCGTTGGCATCGGTGCGTTTGCGCATCAGGTAGCGAATCGCCTCGTCGCATGCCTCCTGTGCGCTCATGCCGCGCTCCATCAGGAAGACCACGCGACTGCACAGCGCCACACGGCTGATCTCGTCGCCGTTGCCGGTAGCGACCGCTGCGCCCACTTCTTCGTCGGCGTATAACCCCGCTCCGACAATTGGGCTATCTCCCACCCGTCCCGGATACTTCCACTTCAGCCCCGATGTAGAACAGCCCACCACGATAGTGTCGGGCGTCCAGATAATCATGCCGACGGTATCGTGGCTCTCTTCCACATCGGCGGGGGGAGCCTGCGTTTCGCGCCATTGAAGCCACTGCTCGGAGGCTGCGGGCGAGAGCGTTTCTTCCTCTTCAAAGCCCTGTTCTCGAGCGAACTCCGCCGCGCCTTCGCCAACCAGCAGAGCATGAGGCAGCACCTCCATCACACGCCGCGCTACCGAGATGGGGCGGCGGAACCCACGAAGGGCGGCTACCGCTCCCGAACGGTGTCCACGCGCGTCCATGATGGCGGCGTCCAGCTCCACATAACCGGCACGGTTCGGCAAGCCTCCGTAGCCAACGGATTGCACGCTCTCATCCATTTCTACCGCATTGATTCCCGTTTCAAGGGCATCCAGAGCAGATGCTCCCAGCTCCAGCGTGTTGAACGCGCGTTCTACTGCCAGTCTGCCGAAGTTCCACGTGGCGGTCAATAATACCCTGTTCATACCCGTTCTGCCTCGCGCTCCGTCAACGCCTGCACTACACGCTCCACCAGCCGAGTAGTAGATCGCCCCTGCACCAGAGTGACCGTGATCACCTGCCCGCCATACGAGCGTACTGCGGGCGCTTCCAAGATGGTGTCGGGCTTGTAGTCACCTCCCTTTACATAAATCTCGGGGCGCAGGAGGCGAATCACCGACTCGGCGGTCATCTCCTCGTAGATGGTGACATAATCCACGCTTTCCAGCGCCGCCAGCATCTCGGCTCGCTCGTCCTGTGTCACGAAGGGGCGGGGGGTGCCTTTCAGCTGGCGCACCGACTCGTCGCTGTTAATCGCTACCACCAGATAGTCGCCCAGCTCGCGCGCCTCCTGCAGGTAGCGGATGTGTCCCACGTGCAGGATGTCGAAGCAGCCGTTGGTAAAAACGCACCGCTCCCCTCGCTCACGTCGCTGCTGCACGATGCGGGCGAGCTCCTGCTGTTGTTTGATTTTATCGGCTGTCCTTCTCAGCACCTAAATCTCCTCCAGATACATTTCCGTTCCCTGTGTGATACGTTCCAGCCATCCGCCCGACGGGTCCACCAGCGGTATCCACCAGAAGGTCGGACGGTGGTCGGTGTGCGTTAGTCCTTCGGAGACCAGAATCGCCTGACGCACCAGCTCCATCTTGCGCAGTTCCGCCTGGCGTTCTATCTCCGCCGCACGCTGGCGCGCACGCCGGTTTTGCTCCCCACGTTCCAGCATCTGTCGCTGGGGTTTCAGCCGGGCGACCTCCGCCCGCGCTTCGGCAATCCACTCTCGCCGTTGCTGTAGCTCGCGGTCAAAGCTCTTGCGAGCCTCTTCATATTGTCGGATCTCATCGTGAATGAGCTCCACTTCGACGCCGGAGGTTACCCCCCGTTGCGCCAGCTCC
>JBMFOT010000074.1:0-14887 GCA_049969495.1 Armatimonadota bacterium | reverse complement strand
CAGTGCCCGCAAGCGTGCCGGTCTCAGTCTGCGCGAGGTGGCTGCTCGTGCAGGTGTCAGCGCACAGGCCATCTCCAAGTACGAACGTGGCTTGGACATACCGGGTTCCACTGTATTGATTCGGCTTGCAAGGGAGCTGGGCGTTTCGCTGGAATGGTTGCTGCGTCCGGTGCAGGTTTCGCTCTCCCCAGCGCGTTACCGTAGTCACCATAGCTGTTTGCGGAGGCGGGCTATGACTCAAATAGAAGAACAGGTACGGGAGTGGCTGGAGCGCTATTTGGCGATAGAAGACATTCTGGGCGAAGGGCAAGCGTTTCACTTGCCCCCCATTCCGCGCACGATAGAGCACGAAGAGGATGTGGAGCGGGTAGCAGAGGATTTGCGACGCGCATGGAACCTCGGGGACGACGCTATTCCGCATCTCATCAGCACCCTTGAGGCTCAGGGTATCCGTGTGGGCGTTATGCCTGCGCCCGATCATTTCGACGCTCTCACTTTATTCGCCAATGAAGAGGTACCTGTTATAGTTGTTAAAGAGGGAGTGCCGGGCGACCGCCAGCGGATGAGCCTCGCTCACGAACTGGGGCATTTGCTGCTGGAGACGCCCTCCTCATGGGGTCATAAGGCGGTTGAATCTGCCGTCTTTCGCTTTGCGGGAGCGCTGCTTGCTCCCCGCTCCGCCGTGCGACGTGAACTGGGCGAATCGCGCACGCACTTGGATGTGTACGAACTGCACCTGCTCAAGCACCGCTATGGGATAAGCATGCAGGCGTGGATCCATCGCGCCTGTGATTTGGGCATTCTCTCCCCTGCCAGCACGAGGCAACTCTATCGTCAGTTCCGCCTCCGGGGCTGGCACATTCAGGAGCCTGGCGACCCCTATCCTCCAGAGAGCACCATTCGCCTAGAACAGCTGGTCATGCGTGCCCTCACAGAAGGGTTGATTACAGAGCGACGCGCCGAGGAACTATTAGGTCGTCCCCTGGAGATTTTCTGGAACGAGGTACGCAGTCAGCATGACAATCTTCCTCTCCTGCTGCGTGCCTGATTCCAACGTGCTGATAGATTTCCTGCAAGCGGGTATACTGGAGGTTCTCTTCTCGTTACCTTGTCGCTGGTTGTTACCCGATCTGACGCTAGCGGAAATGCACACTCCTGATCCGCACAGACTGCTTGATTTAGGAGTGGAAGAAGCCACCTTCAACCGTGAAGAACTTCATGCTATCGTGCAGCTGCGAGCGCGCTATCCGGCGCTCTCATTACCTGATTGTGCGAACCTATACGTCGCCCATCGGGAACATGCTATCCTGCTCACGGGCGATCGCCGTCTGCGCCGAATTGCAGAAAACGACTTTGGGCTACAGGTGAGGGGTACGCTATGGCTGCTCGATCATTTGCTATCGACGGGCTACCTAAGCAGACAAGGCGCTGCCCATGCTCTGCGCGCTATGCTGGAAGAAGGCAGCAGACTGCCTCGTGCCGAATGTGAGCGGCGGCTGGAGCGATGGGAGAGAAGCTGAGTCTGGAGTTGGCAACAACCCCGCCGGTTGACCTTCCTCCCCAAAAACGGATAAACTATTACTGTTCACACAAGGAGAGGAAGAGGGAGGATGAGTTCTGGATACCATGTGGCTATCGCCGGAGCGACCGGCGCAGTCGGCACCGAGTTCTTGCGCGTGCTGGAAAAACACCGCTTTCCCATCGCCTCGTTGCGCCTGCTCGCCAGCGAGCGTTCGGAAGGCAAAAAGCTGACCTTCGCGGGCGAAACCTTCACGGTGCAGCGACTGACCGAAGACTCTTTCCATGGCGTGCAGATTGCCTTCTTCTCGGCGGGCGCGTCGCGCAGCCGTCAGTTCGCGCCGGCGGCGGTGCGCGCGGGCGCGGTGGTCATCGACAACTCCTCCGCCTTTCGGATGGACCCGCAGGTTCCGCTGGTGGTGCCGGAGATTAACTTGGAAGATGCCCGCGAACACCGGGGCATCATCGCCAACCCGAACTGCTCCACCATCATCCTGCTGATGGCGGTAGCCCCTCTGCATCGGCGATGGCGGGTGAAGCGGGTGGTGGTCAGCACCTACCAGGCGGCGAGCGGTGCAGGGGCACAGGCGATGCAGGAGCTGATAGACCAGACGGCAGCGGTGCTGGAGGGGAAAGAGGTTATGCCGCGCGTACTGCCCCACCAGATCGCCTTCAACCTCTTCAGCCACAACTCCGCCATCAACGAGTGGGGCTACAACGAAGAGGAGTGGAAGATGATCCACGAGAGCCGCAAAATCCTGCATGAGCCGGAGATGGCAATTACCGCCACCTGTGTGCGCGTGCCGGTGCTGCGGGCGCACTCGGAGAGCATCAATATCGAGTTCGCACAGCATCGCCCCAGTGTGCAGGAGGCACGGGAGGCATTGAGCGCGTTCCCCGGCGTGAAGCTGGTGGACGACCGCGAACGCAACCACTTCCCCATGCCCATCGAGGCGAGCGAGCGCGAAGAGGTGCTGGTGGGGCGCATTCGTGAAGACCTTTCCAACCCGATGGCGTTAGACCTGTTCGTCAGCGGCGACCAGCTGCTGAAAGGCGCCGCGCTCAACGCCGTGCAAATCGCCGAGGGAATGATTGCCCATGGCTGGTTATAAGGGTACACCGCAGGAGAGACAAAGGGGCGCATGATGACAACCTCTGTGCTCTCTGCGTGCCTAGCTAGCGGTGAGATGCCTACCACAGAAGGTATAGAATAGACAGGAGGCAAAGATGCAGGTGAACTGGGGACCGGTGGTGACCGCGATGGTCACCCCGTTTAATGAGGAACTGGAAGTCAATATCGACGCGGCGCAGGCGCTAGCAGAGCTGCTCGTGCAGACCGGCTCCACCGGGCTGGTGGTGAGCGGCACCACCGGCGAGTCGCCAACCCTCACCCATGAGGAGAAGGTGACCCTGTTCCGCAAGGTCAAGGAGGCAGTGGGCAATCGTGCGGCGGTGCTGGCGGGAACCAGCACCTACGATACCGCCGAGTCGGTGCGCCTGAGCCAGGAGGCGGAACGCGCCGGGGTGGACGGATTGCTGCTCGTCGCCCCCTACTATAACCGCCCCTCTCAAGAGGGGTTGTATCAGCACTTCAAAACCATCGCCCATGCTGTAGACCTACCGGTCATGATTTACAACATCCCCGGGCGCACAGGGGTCAACGTGGAGCCTTCTACCTTGCTTCGGCTGGCAGAGATAAACAACATCGTGGCGGTGAAGGAAGCCAGCGGAAACCTCAACCAGATGTCCGAGATTTGCGCCAACGCGCCCGAAGGCTTCCTGGTCTACAGCGGCGACGATTCGCTCACCCTGCCGTTGCTGGCGGTCGGCGGAGTGGGCGTGGTCAGCGTGGCATCGCATGTGGTCGGGCGCGACATCCGCCGCATGTGCGACGCCTTCTTTGCGGGGCAGGTGCAGGAAGCCACCAAACTACACCACCGAATGCTCCCGCTGTTCAAGGCGCTGTTCTGCACCACGAATCCCGTGCCGGTGAAAGCGGCTCTGAATATGATGGGGGCAAACGTGGGCGGTGTACGCCTGCCGCTGGTGGAAGCGAACGAAAAGGAGAAGGAGATTATCCGAAAAGCGTTGAGAGACTACGGGTTACTGCAGTGAACGAGCACACTTTTCCCTACGAAGAGAGCGTCGCACTGATTCCGCTGGGCGGAACCGGCGAAATCGGCAAGAACCTCACCGTGGTGCAGTTCGGTGGGGAGATGCTGGTGGTAGACTGCGGTCTGGCGTTCCCGTTTGACGACGTGTACGGCGTGGACATCGTGATACCCGACATTACCTACCTGCGCGAGAATGCGGACCGAGTGCGCGGCATCGTGCTCACACACGGGCACGAGGACCACGTGGGCGCGTTGCCCTACGTGCTGTCTGACATCAACGTGCCGGTGTGGGGCACACGCCTGACAATGGGGCTGGTGCGCGCCAAGCTGAGCGAGCGATTGCCCCTTTCACAGCTCGACCTGCGGGAGTATGCGCCCGGCGACCGCATCCCCATCGGTCCTTTCACCGTGGAGCCGGTGCGCGTCACGCACAGCATCCCCGAAACGGTTGCGCTGAACATCGAGACGCCTGTCGGGCGGGTGGTGTTCGTCAGCGACTTCAAGATAGACCACACGCCGATAGACGAGTGGCGTTTCGACGCGGCGCGGTTCGGTCAGCTGGGCGAGGAGGGCGTGCTGGCGCTAGTCTCCGACAGCACCAACGCCGAAAAGCCGGGGGTTACCCCCTCCGAGCGCGTGGTGGGCGCGGCGTACGACCGCATCTTCCGCGAGGCGCCGGGGCGAATCATCGTCACCATGTTCGCCTCCAACATCCACCGAATGCAACAGGTGCTGGACACCGCCGCCCGCTACGGCAAGAAGGTAGCGGTGCTGGGGCGCAGTATGCAGCAGAATCTGGAAATCGCCATCGAGATGGGATATGTGTGGTTGCCCCCCGATACGCTTATCCGCACTGACCAGATTGGGCAGTACAGCGGACGCGAGCTGGTTATCCTCGCCACCGGCGCACAGGGGGAACCTCTTTCCGCCCTCACCCGCATCTCGCGCGACGAGTACAAGGCGGTACAGATTGAACCGGGCGACACCGTGATCCTCTCCGCCACGCCCATCCCCGGCAACGAAAGCCTGGTGTGGCGCACGGTGAACCGCCTCATCCGTAAGGGAGCGCACGTCATCTATCCACCCATGCAACCCGTGCACGTCTCGGGGCACGCCTACCAGGAGGAGCTGAAGATGATGCTCGCGCTGGTGCGTCCGAAGTACGTTATCCCCATGCACGGCGAGCCTCGAATGGCGGTACAATATGCACAGATGGCAAGGGAGATGAACATCCCTGCAGAGAATATCTTCCTGATGGAATTGGGGGACACGCTCTACCTGCACCCGGAAGGTGCGAAGTTCGGCGAGAAGGTTCCGGTGGGCAGGGTGCTGGTGGATAGCGGGGGCAACAGCGGCATCAGCGACGTGGTACTGCGCGACCGCAAGCACCTGGCGCAGGACGGGTTGGTGCTGGTCGTGGTCAGTATCGACAAGGAGACCGGCGAGATACTGGCGGGTCCCGACGTGACCCTTCGCGGCATGGCGGTCAGCGAAGAAGAGGAACCGCAATTCGTCGAGGACCTGCGTCGGCAGGTGCTTGCAGAGCTGGAAGCATTAGACATATCGGAAGTAACTGACTGGGACGCGGTTCGTGCGGATGTGCGTAGCGCGGTGACGCGGGCGGTAAAACAGCGGCTAAAGCGTCGCCCAGTGGTGATTCCGGTTGTGATGGAGATTTAGCGCGCCTCCGGTCAGCCAGAGGGGAGGGCTAATAATCACGGACAACGCCATGAGGCGTGCTGTGGTGCTGGCAGTGCTCGGTGCAGTAATTATCGCCGGCGTACTGGGGTTGCGCCAGGCGGGGGTTCTGCGCAGCGCACAGGCACGCGCCAACGACGAGTTCGCCTTGAGCGAGCAAGCGCACCACGAAGGTGACTTTGAAGCGGCCATGCGTCACATGGAGAACGCGGTGAAGCTGGACCCGCATTTTGTGGAAGCACGAGAAGGGCTGGCAGCACTATATGACCAGCACAAGGGGATGGAGTCCGCCATCGCTGAGTATCAGCGCGCTATCCGGGAGGACCCGCAAAACGAGGCACGCTACTGTTACCGAATTGCCGAGACGTACTTCGTATACCGAAAGTGGGAGCCTGCGCTGGAATGGCTGAGGCGCGCGGATAGATTAAAGCCGGACGATTTTCATGTCCAGCGTATGATAGGCTTCTGCCTGGAGCGACAGGGCAAATGGCAAGAGGCAGAACAGCACTGGAGCAATCTGCTACAGAAGCATGCGAACGATGTCAACGTGCGACGCGGACTGGAGCGGGTTCGGCGACACTTGAACAACACCAAACAGCACAGCGGCAAGGGAGGGTAGGCAGTGTTTCGGAACTACCGTGATATTTTGCGACAAATGGAGTTAGAAATGCAAAGGCTATCCGACGATGCGTTGCTTAGCGTGTTCGGTCCGCTGGGCGCGACGGAACGGTTCTGGCAACCACCTGTCGACCTGTGCGAGACCGAAGACGCGCTGGTGGTGAAGGCGGAGATCGCTGGCGTGCATCCCGACCGAATCAACGTCTCCTTATCAGCAGACGATAGGATGCTGGTCATCTCCGGCATACGGGCGGAGGATGAGGAAGAACGTCGTGCTCGCGTGCGGTGCTACCAGCTGGAAATCTACTACGGTCCGTTTGAACGTCACATCACACTTCCTCCGGATATACCTATTGACCGTGACCATATTGCAGCAACCTATCGTAATGGCGTGTTAACGGTGCGTCTCCCGAAGCGTGTGCAGGACGAGACGCCAGCTACCCGACGTATCCCCGTCATTGAAGGTGAGCGTGAGAGCGAGTAGCGGATGAAAGCGAGGGAGGCATATGGTAAACGAAGAGACTCCGGTCAAGACGAGTAGCGATAACGAAAGGGACCTGCGGATGGAAATCCCGGAGGTACTGAACTTGCTGCCTCTTCGGGATACAGTGGTATTTCCGGTGCTCATCGTGCCTATTGCCGTTGGCAGGGAGAGCTCCATCAAGCTCATCGACGACTCGGTGGTAGGGGGTAACCGCATCATCGGCGTGGTGGCGATGAAAGACCCCACCGTGGAATCACCCACGATGGACGATATCTATCGCGTGGGCACGGCGGTGGTCATCCGCATGATGGGCAAAATGCCCGACGGCATCCGCCTGATTGCACAGGGCATTAGCCGTATCGAGATACTGGAGGCGGTACAGACACAACCCTACCTGCGGGTACGGGTACGGGTGGTCCCGGAGCCTTCCCAGATTAGCGAAGAGGACAGTCTGGAGATCGAGGCACTGCGCCGAAACATCGCCGCCTCCTTCCAGAAGGTGGTACAGCTCTCACCCAACCTGCCCGACGAGCTGGAAGGCATCGCGCTCAACGTCACCGAGCCGCACGTGCTGACCGATCTAGTGGCGGCGCATCTGCCCCTCTCCATCGCCGACAAGCAGAAGATTCTGGAGACTTTCGACCTGAAGGAGCGAATGCGCTTGCTGATGCAGATGCTGGCGCGCGAGGTGGAGGTTCTAGAACTGGGCAGCAAACTGCAGTCGGAGGTGCATTCCGAGCTCAGCAAGACGCAACGCGAGTACTACCTGCGCGAGCAACTGAAGGCCATCCAGAAAGAGCTCGGCGAGATGGACGAAAACGCCGCGCAGATCGAGGAACTGCGCCAGAAGATTGCCGAAGCCAAAATGCCTCCCGAAGCGGAGAAAGAGGCTCTGCGCGAGCTGGACAGATTGTCGCGTATCCCCTCTGCCTCCCCAGAGTACACCGTGGCACGCACCTACATTGAAACGATGGTTGCTCTGCCCTGGAGCATCTCCACCGAAGACAACCTGGACATCTCGCAGGTGCGCCAGGTGCTGGAGGAAGACCACTACGGACTGGAAAAGGTCAAGGAGCGCATTCTGGAGTACCTGGCGGTACGCAAATTCAAAACCGAAGGCACGATGCGCCAGCCCATCCTGTGTCTGGTGGGGCCGCCCGGCGTGGGCAAGACGAGTCTAGGACGCTCCATCGCCCGCGCATTGGGCAGAAAGTTCGTGCGCATCTCGCTGGGTGGCATCCGTGACGAGGCGGAGATTCGCGGTCACCGACGCACCTATATCGGCGCACTGCCCGGACAGATTATTCAGGGCATCCGGCGAGCCGGCTCCAATAACCCCGTGTTCATGCTGGACGAGATAGACAAGGTAGGCGCGGACTTCCGCGGAGACCCGTCCGCTGCCCTGCTGGAAGCGCTGGACCCCGAACAGAACAGCCAGTTCCGCGACCACTATCTGGACGTGCCCTTCGACCTGTCGAAGGTGCTGTTCATCACCACTGCCAACGTGCTGGATACCATCCTGCCCCCGTTGCGCGACCGCATGGAGGTGATCGAGATCCCCGGCTATACCGAGGACGAAAAGGTGGAAATCGCCAAACGTCACCTCATCCCGCGCCAGATGCAAGAGCATGGCTTGAACGAACAGGAGCATATTGAGTGGACGGAGGAGGGTATCCGTGCCATTATTCGAGGCTATACGCGCGAGGCGGGTGTGCGCAATCTGGAACGTGAAATCGCCTCGGTGTGCCGCAAGGTAGCCCGTCGTTTCGCGGAGGGCGAGAACGAAAAGGTGGTAGTGGACGCGGCGAAGGTAGAAGAGTTCCTCGGCGCGCCGCGCTTCGAGTTCGAGGAGATTTCCGAGCGTACCTCACAGCCGGGCGTGGCGGTTGGGCTGGTGTGGACGCCCGTTGGCGGCGACATCGTGTTTGTGGAAGCCACACGCATGCCCGGCAGTAAAGGACTATTGCTAACCGGACAGCTGGGCGACGTGATGCGCGAGTCGGCGCAGACCGCACTGAGCTATATCCGCAGTCACGCGAAGGAGCTGGGTATAGACCCCAACTTTTTCGAGAAGCACGACGTGCATATCCACGTGCCTGCTGGTGCCATCCCTAAAGACGGTCCTTCCGCAGGCATCACGATGGCGACCGCGCTGGCGTCGCTGCTGACGGGCAGATGCGTGAAGCCTCGCCTGGCGATGACGGGCGAGATCACCCTCTCCGGGCGCGTGCTGCCGGTTGGCGGGATTAAGGAGAAGGTGTTGGCGGCGCACCGCGCAGGTATCGAGACGGTGATTCTGCCGTCGCGCAACAGGAAAGACCTGATAGAGGACGTACCGCAGCAGGTGCGCGAGCAGATGCGCTTCGTCTTCGTGGATACCATTGACGAGGTGCTGAAAGAGGCGCTCGCGTCATCCACCAGCGCGCCAAAGCGTCGCGCCCGCAAGAAGGCAGAAGAGAAAGTGACAGCAGGTCAGGTGTAGCTCCCTACTCCACCGGCGGAAGCGTCGCCGGATCACGCCGACGAACCTTCACCAGCCACCAACGCACGACGTCATCTACAATGGTATGCATGATGGGGATGTCCAGCAGGCTCAGCACGGTGCCCACTATCAATCCACCGATAACCACCGTGCCCAGCGGCTGGTAGGCGTCGGTCCCCGTGCGCGGGAAGAAAGCCACCGGCGTCATCGCGATGATGGTGGTGATAGAGGTCATCAGGATAGGACGCAGACGCTGAGGACACGCCTCGATGACCGCCTGATTGCGCGGTACGCCCTGCTCGCGGTAGCGCATGATGAGGTCAATCAACAAGATAGCGGTAGTGATGTCCATACCGGTCAACACGATGACCGCCATGACCGACACCGTGCTGAAAGACTGCCCCGCCAGCCATAGCGCGGCAAACACGCCGGAAAGCTCCAGCGGCAGAGAGAAAATCATCTGCAGCGGCTGCAGGAAACCGCGAAACTGCGCTACCAGCACCAGAAAGATGAACACTACCGCCAGCTGAAGCCCTATCAGGAGCCGGCGGAAGCTGTCCATCATCTGCGTCATGTCGCCGCGCACCTCGATACCGTAACCCGGAGGCCAGTTCAGCTGCATCTGCGCCCGCATCATCACGTCCATCGCCACGTCCATCGAGGGGCGATTCGGCTGGTGTGGTTCGTCGGGCGACTTCCACGGGGGACGATAATCGGCTTTACGATAATAGCCCATCACGCTCACCACGCGGCGGAAGTTATCATGTTCGATCAGCGTGGGTGTTTCGCGATACTCTATGGTCGCCACCGATTTCAACGGAACCTGCTTGCCGTCGGGCGCGGTGATGGGCAGTAAGCCGATATCGTCGGGACTTTGTCGGTCTTTTTCCTCGAAACGAACCAGCACGGTGCTCTGGCGTTTGTTCTCCAGCCGGAGGAACTCGGTGGTAAAACCGCCCTTGAGCGCGTAGTACGCCTGGTCGGCAACGTCGGCAGGCGTCAGCCCCAGCTCCTGCGCCCGACGCGCATCCACCTTCACCTCGTATGTGGGCTTGGTCATGGACCAGGAGGTCGCCACCTGATAGATGTCCGGTACCTGTTTGCGGGCGATATCCGCTACCTGTTCCGCCAGCATCGAGACGATTTTCAGGTCGGGACCGTAAACCAGCAGCTGGATGGGCGCGGCGGAAGATGCCATCACGTCGGAACCCATCTCCTTAATCTGCAGGCGGCGGATGCCCGGAATGGTGGAGGTGGCTTCCTGCACGATGCCGTCCATAATCGTCCACACGTCGCGCTTGCGGGTGTCTTTATCGGTAAAGGTAAGCATCGCAACCGCGCCGTTGGTAAAGCCCATGCTATAGCCGTTGAAATACGCACCGGAAGTGTAGCCCGGTCCCCCCTCGAAGCCGATTTCGATGGAGGCGTGTTGAATCTCCGGGTATTTCTCCAGAATCTTCTCCAGCTGGCGCACCGCGCGCTCGGTCGCTGCGTACGACGTGTTCGGCTCCATCTCCAGCGTGAGGAACGCCTACCCCACGTCTGCCAGAGGCATCATCTCCGAGCCGATGAAATAGTAGAAGCCAAAGCCGATGATGATAGTGGAGAAGATTCGCGCCAGGTTCGCGAAGCGGTTCTTCAGCATCCAGCGGATGAGGTTCGCGTAGCCCGCTTCCAGCCTGTCCAGCGCTCGCTGGAAAGGTGCAAGCATCGTCCGGTAAAACCAGCTGTTGTGCTCGCGCAATGTGACAGGGTCATCATGTGGCTTCAGAATATGTGCCGCCATCAGCGCGGTCAGCGTTAAGGAAACGAAAAAGGATGCCAGCAGCCCGAAGATAATCGGCCACACCAGCCCCACGAACATCAACTGCACGATACCACCGCAGAACAGCAGGGGGCTGAGCGCAAGCACCAGCATGAGCGTGGAAGCCGCAACCGCCAGACGTACCTCCGTAATGCCGTCTATCGCGGCGGTCTTGGGGTCTTTGCCCATGCGCAGGTGTCGCTCCACCGCATGGATATCGATAATGGCGTCGTCTACCAGCCGTCCGATGGAGAGCAGTAGACCGATAAGCGTGCTGGAGTTGAGCGTCATGCCCATCGGGATCAGCGCAAGCAGTGCCATCGCCATCGAGATGGGGATGGCGGTCATGGCAATCAATGTACCGCGCCAGTTACCCAGGAAGAAGAGCACCACGATGCCGGTCAGCAGGATGGCTAAGCCCAGCTCCTCCACCATGTTGCGCATCAGGATACCGACGAACGCGCTGTTGTCGTAGGCGACGCGCAACTTGATGCCCGGATAGTCGCGCTCGAGGCGTTTTACCTCCTGCATCACCGCGCGAATCACTCTGGGTGAGGAGGCTTCCGGGCTCTGCAACACGCTGATTTCGATCGCCTCGTCCACCCGCGAGGAGTTGCCGACGCGGTAGTAGTGGTGATAACCGCTGCGAGGCTCGTAGTAGGTATCCTCTACACGGGCAACGTCCTTGATGTATACAATGCGCCCGTCTACGCTGGCGATGGGATAGTTGGCAACCGTCTCGGCATCGCGCCCCAGCGCGTCCACGCGCACAATCTCCTCGTTAGCGCCGGCGGTTAAGACGCCTGCGGGCTTGGCGATGTTGTTCTTGTCCAGCGCGTCCCGAACGTGCAGGATGGACAAACCGTATGCGGAGAGCTTCTGGCGGTCCACTATCACCTGCATCTGCCTGCGGTAACCGCCAAATGCCTGCACCGTGAAGATGTCGGGACTGACCGCTTTGAGGCGGTTGGAGATTTCGTTATCCGCCAGCTCGCGCAGCCGCTTCATGTCCCAGCGCTGGTCACCGGTGAGAGAGAGCGATAGCACCGGCAGGTTCAGCGGGTCGATCTTGAGCACCCACGATGGCTTGAGGTTCGCCCCGGTCATCGGCAGGTCTGCCTGAATGACGTTGAGCAGAGCCTGCACCTCTACCAGCTTCTTATCCATGTTGGTGCCGTATGGAAACTCCAGCGAGACGATGCTGAAGCCCTCCTGTGAGGTGGAGCGAATGTAGCGCACGCCGGGCACGTTGATGAGACGCTCCTCAATCGGCTTGGAGATGTAGGTCTCCATCTCCTCTGCGCTTAAGCCCGGCATCATGGACACAATGCCGATCATGGGGCTTTCCACGTAGGGCATGAAGCGACGTGGCACGGTGAAACCCAGCGCAATCACCGCCAGTATCACCATCGCGGTGTAGAAAGCGATGATGATATACGGGTGCTCGATAGACCACCGCGAGATGTTGAGCACTCCTTCGGAAACATGCCCCAGAATACGAGGACGGGCGGGCTCGTGCGGTTGTTCAGTCATCAGTGCTGATGACCTCCCTCAACCTTTTCCAGCTTCATTCCGCACTTGGGACAGTCACCGGGCTTGTCGGAACGCACCTCTGGGTGCATCGGGCAGGTGTATACTGCTTTATCTGTCGGTTTGCCTATCGGGGTGTCTGTGTGTTGTTGATGCCCGTTTCCGGCTGGCGGTGACGGGGTATGTCCACCGTGTTCCATGCCGGGCATCGCGGGCATCTCGCCGGAGGGTTCCGGTAGCCTCTTGGGTCCCGAGATACCCCACTCCACCGGCGTCACCGGGTCGCCCTCCTTCAGGTACTCGTTGCCCTGCGTGATGACCTCATCGCCCTCGCGCAACCCAGCAAGCACCGCCACGCGCCGCCCGTTGCTTTCGCCCAGCGTGACGTTCACCCTGTGCGCGGTATACTTCCCACCGCGCTTCTCGGGCTCGAGGTGCATGCCGCACTTCGGGCACTTGCCGGGATGGTCGGATTTGACCTCAGGGTGCATCACGCAGGTATAAGTGACCTTGCCCTCGGACTGGGCCTGTTGCACCACCCACACGAAGGGCTTGCCCGCTGCGTCGCGCTGAACGGCGGATAAAGGCACGGAGATAAGCGGTCTGGGCGTGCCCTTCGTGATTTGCATCACCACGTACTGCCCCGGCAACAGTTTACCGGTGTGGTTGGGCACAACCGCTTCCACGATAACGGTGCGGCTTTGCGGGTTCGCAGCGTAGAAGATAGAGGTCACCCTGGCGTCCAGCCGAAAGCCCGGGTCGGCGGGGATGGTTACCGTCACGGGGTTACCCTCGCGAATGCCGAGCGCGTCGCTCTCGGCGACGTTCGCCTGCAGGCGCACCCGGTCTATCGTGCGCAACTTCAACAGCACCGTGCCGGGCATCATCAACGTGCCCGGGCTGACCAGTCGCTCGGTAATCACCCCCGAAACGGGAGCGGTTATCTGCGTGTAGCCGGTGACGATGGCTTCCGCACGACGCGCGGCTTCCGCCTGCCCCTGCATGGCAACAGAGCGGGCAATCCTCGCCTGCACCGCCTGCAGCGCCGCGGCTACTCTCCGGACACCTGCCTGCATGGCTTGCGCCTCACGCTGCGCCTGCGTCAACTGCGCTTCTGCCGCGCCGAGCATCGCCTGCGCCTGCTTCACCCGTGCCTCCGCCTTGTTCAGGCGCACCCGCGCCTGGTTCAGCTCCGCACGCGCCCTTGCTGCCTCCGCCTGCGTGCGCTGGCGCTCCTCTCTGGAGATCGCGCCTGCCTTCAACAGGTTTTCGGCACGGGTGTCCTCCGCCTGCCAGTAGGCGTTGTTCGCCTCCGCCGCCTGTATCTCCGCCAGCATCTCCTCGCGCTCGGCGCGAGCCATCTCCAGCTCCTGTCGGGCGGAATCCAGCTCGCGCCCTGCCCTCTCCACCATCGCCTGTGCTGAATCGCGCTTGCGCTGCGCCTCCTCCAGCTCGGCGCGCATCTGTTGCGCTTCGCGCTGCATGGCTTCACGCTCGTAGCGGGCTGCAGTGGCGCCTGCCTCTGCCTCCTGCAGTCGTGCGGAACGCTCGCGCGAGTCGAGCCGCACCAGCAGCTGCCCCTGCTGTACCCTGTCGCCCGGATATACCGGCATCTCTACCACCCATCCCTCCACACGCGCCACGATGTCGGTATCGTTGTAGGCGACGACCGAGCCGGTGTAGGTCACAGTGGGCACGAACGGTTCCGCTCGCACCTTCTCTGTGGCTACAGGTACGGAGCCGAACGGTGTGCCTGTCTGGCTCATGTCCATCGCCTGCGCTTCGATCACCGTCATGGAGCCGGGCGGTCGCTTCGTGCGCACCACGTAGCTGGTGCCGGCAAAAAGCAGGGCAATAAACAGCAAAGTGCCCCAGTGTGCCCGAACGAATCGCGCGAGCGTGCTCACGACCATCCCTCCTAATGGGTGTGATTACCGTGTTCGTGCGCCGGTTGGGAAGCGGGAAGGGTGTTCTTCTGCTCTTTCGCAAACTTCGCCGGTTCCTTGTCGAACTGCGGTTTGCACTTCGGACAGCAGAAGTAGTACACCTTGCCCTGGTAGGTGGAAGTCTGCGCCTTGGCGGGGTCTGCCACCACCTTACCGCTCCGGGCAACGCACCACCTGCTTCTCCGCGTATTTGGCGGGGTTGCTGTTGAACTCGCCGATGCACTTCTTGCAACAGAAGTAGATGGTGCGTCCCTCGTACTGCACGCTGGGTGCCTTCTTGAGGTCCTTGATGACCTCGTTAGACACGGGACAGGTCAAGCCGCTGTTCACCGGTGGCTGCTTGGGAGCGGCTACCGCCACCACCGCAAACAGCGCGACCAGCAGGGTGAGACCAAACGTTCGCATAGATAGAACCTCCTTTGGTAAACTCGCCTTTACTACAGGCTATAGAAGAATACGCACCGAGACCTCCGGCAAGTTCCCCGTTCATCTGGATTTTACTACAGTCAATAGAAAAATGCAAGGGACAGGTGGACGAGCGAACGTACGGGGTCCCATAGCCGCAGGCTTCAACCTGCGCTGAGGGTTACGGCAACAGAATCTTTATTGTCACGAAGGAGTCGTCTACCTCCGGTTTGGTATCTCCACGAAGGAGGTAGACGACTCTTTTTCGCAGCGAACCGAAAATTTTTC
>JBMFOT010000073.1:0-15162 GCA_049969495.1 Armatimonadota bacterium | reverse complement strand
TCCGGGGATGAACGGTTGGTGTATTATATTACACGAGACATATCTGGCACACAGTATGACATCATGCGTCTTGACTTGTCGTCGCTCAAGTCCACCCGCCTCGTCCAGAGAGACCGAAGAATTACCTGCCTGAGGCTTTGTGGTTCCTGGCTCTTCTTCCTAGAAGGTTCCGGCAAGGACGTTACCCTGTGGCGAATGCATACCCACGGTAAGCGGCTGGAGAAGCTGCTTTCTCCGTCTCAGTTCGCCAATCCGCTAGGAAAGTGAGGTGATATCCACCAGCCAGCCTGCGCTGGCTGGTGGGCAGCCGATGCACCCTTGTCTGCACGCAGAATATCTCTCACCAGTCGTCGCGCTCGGGCAGGTCGGCGTAGACGGGGGTGGAGAGGTATCGTTCGCCCGTGCTCGGCACAATGACCACAATCAATTTGCCCTCGTTTTCGGGACGTTTTGCCACCTGTACCGCAGCGTGCACCGCTGCTCCCGAAGAGATGCCTGCAAAAATGCCCTCCTCGCGTGCTAGGCGTCGGGTCATTGTGAAAGCGTCCTCGTTCTCTACGGGGATAATTTCGTCGATGAGATCTACCCGTAGGATGTCAGGAATGAATCCCGCTCCGATGCCCTGAATGGGATGCGGTCCGCGCGGCTTGCCGGACAGCACCGCCGACGCCGCAGGTTCCACCGCAATCGCTCGGAAGGACGGCTTCCTTGCTTTGATCACTTCTGCCACTCCTGTGATCGTGCCTCCTGTACCAACTCCCGCCACGAGGATGTCTACCTGCCCATCGGTATCGCGCCAGATTTCCTCGGCAGTCGTACGACGGTGGATCTCCGGGTTCGCCGGGTTTTTGAACTGCTGGGGCATGAAGTAGCGGTCGGGGTCGGAAGCGATAATCTCTTCTGCCTTGCGAATGGCGCCGGGCATCCCTTCGGGACCGGGTGTCAGCACCAGCTTCGCGCCCAGCGCACGCAACAGGCTCCGTCGCTCTACCGACATCGTCTCCGGCATCACCAGCACGCATTTGTATCCCTTTGCAGCACACACAAACGCGAGTGCAATGCCTGTGTTGCCCGAGGTCGGTTCGATAATGATAGTGTCGGGCTTGATTCGCCCCTCCCGCTCGGCGGCTTCGATCATCGCCACGCCGATACGGTCTTTCACACTGGAAAGGGGGTTGAAGTACTCCAGCTTGGCAGCAACTACCGCCTTCGCCCCGTCGGTGACGCGGTTGAGGCGCACCAAAGGGGTATTGCCAATCAATTTCGTGACATCTTCCGCAATGCGCATAGAGTGGCTCCCTTCTATAGGTATGGTGCGATGCTTTGTGCCTGATCCAGCAGGCGCTTCTGTTCCAGCAGGTTCTGAATAGTTGTGGAATCTAGCAGTCGCCAGATCGCCTCAGAGGTGCGCTGTTGGTAATCGCGGATGCACTGGATGGTGGTGGTGCTGGCGCTGTTTTTTACCAGAGCCTCCGACGGCTCGAAAGACTTGCTGCCGGAGAAGGCACGCAGAATGTCTCCTACGGTAATCTGCGCGGGGGGCCTTGCCAGCTCGTAACCGCCCCCTACTCCGCGAATACTGCGCACCAGTCCCGCTCGTTTCAACACCGCCAGAATCTGGTCCAGATAGGGACCGGGGATATGCTCCGCTTCGGCGATATCACGGCTCTGCACAGGCAACCCGGACGGCTGCTGCGCCAGATAGAGGATACTGCGCAGAGCGTATTCCATCTTCGCGCTAAACAGTGGCATCATTCAATTCCTGACTTTGTTGATTAGTCTATGTGCATTTTAACACACTCGCCACCAATTGTCAAGGGCGTGCTTTACATGATATAATTCGGGCGGTGACGGGAAGGAGGTGCGCAAATCATGGCTGGACATTCCAAATGGCATAACATCCGCCTGCGCAAAGGCAAGCAGGACGCCGAGCGAGGCAAGCTGTTCACACGCCTGGCGCGCGAAATTATCGTGGCGGCACGGGAAGGTGGCGGCAACCCCGATGCAAATCCTCGCCTGCGTATGGCGATACAAAAGGCACGCGATGCCCACATGCCACAGGAAAACATCAAGCGAGCTATCCAGCGCGGCACGGGTGAGATCGCTGGTGCTGCCTATGAGGAGGTGGTTTACGAAGGCTATGCACCGGGCGGGGTAGCGGTGATGGTAGAGTGCTTGACCGATAATCGCAACCGCACCGTGTCGGATGTGCGCGCTGCCTTCTCGAAGTGCGGAGGGAGCCTGGGCGAGTCGGGATGTGTCAGCTGGATGTTCAAGCCGCGCGGGCTGATCCGTATCCCCAGGAGCGCAGGCGATGAGGACACGGTGCTGGCGGCGGCACTCGACGCCGGCGCAGACGACATGAACACCGAAGAAGAGTTCTACGAGGTGTACACCGAACCCGAAGAGCTGCACCGCGTGCGCGAGGCGATAGAACAAGCGGGACTGCCCATCGAGAACGCAGAGGTCACCATGCTACCCACCACCACCGTGCACGTGGAGGGCAAAGAGGCACAGCAAGTGCTTCGCCTGATGGACATGCTGGACGAACTGGACGATGTGCAGCAGGTGTACGCCAACTTCGACATCGCCGAAGAAGAGATAGAGAGCGCGGTACGATAGGAGATTCCCGGTAATGTCCGCCCGGCGCACGACATGGTGGCTCATCCTGTGGAGCGTGACGCTCCTGGCGTCCGCAGGGGCGCAATCGCTCTTACTGGACGTGGTGCCGGGTTTCGATGGGGCATGCCCCGGCGAAGGGTGCTACCCTGTGACCGTCTGGATTCAGGGAGAACGAGCCAATGCTCCGCCTGCTGTGTGCGAAGTAGAGGTCACTGCCACCTCCTGGAACGGCTCCGCCGATGCTCGAAAGATGGTCACCCTGCCGGGCGGTTTGGTGTCGCAGTCAGTGGGGTTCCTGTTGTGCACCCCTGACGAGCCGTACGAGATAACCGCTCGTCTCATCCTACGCGGGCGAGTGATAGCAATCAGCAAACCGGTGTCGGTCACGATGGCTCAGTGGTACCCCCTGCTGGTGGGCCTGGGTGCCGAGACCTCTGCACTGGCATACCTGCCCCAGCGGTCTCTGGGAGTAATTAGTGTGGAGGGAATGTTGATACCGTCCGGCGATTCTCGCCAGCCTGCACCTCCGCCTTTCCCTCCGTACCCCGGTTCGGAAAACCGACGTCTTTTCATCGGGCGGGTGCGCAACAGCCTGCCTCCCGAAAGCGCGCTGGCTTACCGCGGCGTGACAGCGGTGTCACTGGACGACCGTGCCTGGGACACCCTCACCGAGCGGCAACAACAGGCGCTGATACGCTATGTGTTAACGGGTGGACTGCTGGTGGTGCATGGTGTAGACGTCAACCGCCTGCAGTCGTTGATGCCGTCGGGCTTGCTACCGGTAGAGCCGTTGGGACTGTCCCGGGTGCGTGCTTACGCGCTGGCGGGGTGGATACCCGCTCTCGGCAGGTCACCGGCAGCGATAGATGTCGTTCGTGCGCGACCGCTCGGCGCAGCCAGAACGGTGCTGAGCGACGGAGAGATACCGCTGGTGGTCACCGCGCAAAAAGGGTTCGGGCAGGTGGTCTTTCTGGCTTTTGACCCCGCACAGCCTCCCTTCAACAACAATGAGGTTGCGCATTCGTTGTGGAAAAACCTGCTGAGGCTCCAGATGAATCGTTTCTCTCCTCCCACCGCAGTGTTTGCTGAGAGTGACCACTCCCCCTGGGGGGTGCCCCGGCTGGACGGTACAAGCTTCTATTCCGACCTCGTGAGCGCGATGGTGACCGACGTCGCGGCAAAGCCGGTGCCTCTGGGCTGGTTGATTACCTATCTGGGCGTGTACATCCTGGTGCTGATACCGCTCAACTACATCGCGCTGCGTAAGATGGACAGGCTACACCTGTCGTGGTTTACACTGCCGGTACTGGCGATGCTTACCTCCGCTGCGGGATACCTGATGGCGGCACAGGTACAGGTGGGTTCGCACCAGATGCGCCAGTGGACGGCGCTGTATACTACCTCCGGCTCACCGCAGGCGATAGTGGAAAGCGACTGGGTGTTGTACAGCGCACGCACGCAACGCTATCGTCTGCGGGCGAAGGTAGACGGCATTATTCTGGAGAACTCGTCGAGCGAACTGCAAGCGCGGCGCGCGGCAGAAATCCCACAGGACGAACCCGCGGACCTTCGGGACGTCCCGATACCGCTGTGGTCGGCACGCAGCTTCCACCTGAGCGGCACGCTGAACATGCCGGGCACTGTCAGCGTCTCTGCCGAGCGCGAAAGGGACGCTTTGCGGTTGAGGGTGCGTAACAACACTCCCTACGCACTCCAGAACTTTCGTCTGATTACCCCATCGGGCATCGTCCCTCTCGGTGGGGCGTGCGCACCCGGAGCGCGGGTAGACTTCAGCGTGAGACCCGGTGCACGGTTGGTCATACCCATGCCACCAGGCATCCCCTATTACTACGGCTATCGCCCCCTCTCACGGTTCGACACAAGCACCGATAAGGACTGGCGCGAGCGGGCGAAGCGCGGGTGGTTCGGTCTGGTATGGACGCGCCTGGGCGATTCAGCGAGGCGGCATTTCCCGAACAATGCTCCGCAGCGTGCGCTGCAGGGTGTTTTGCCCGATACCCACCTCTCTCAGGGATTGCTGGTTGCGGAGATAGAGGGGTTTCCGCAGGTAGCAGAGATTACACCGCTATCCTTCTCCTCCGTCCAGCGCAACACTCTGCTGGCGTTACACTTCGACGTGCAGGGAGGTCGTAGGTGATAGACTGGCGAGAGAACCCCTTACTCCGGCGCGAGCTGCTGTTCCGTTTGCGTCCACAGCCTTCGCATCGCACGGTGATCATACTGGTGGTGGTGCTGGTGTTCATCGCGGTTGCTCTGCTCTACTGGGCGGCTCTGGAAAGCATGAGCGGCTACCAAACTTACCGGGAACTGCTTATCATGACACTGGTCATCGAAACCCTGCTTGTGGTAGGCGGCGCGCCCGCCGCCACCGCCAACGCCGTCTCGCGTGAGCGCGAACAGCGCACCTGGGACCTGGTTACCATCACCTTGCTGAAGCCGCACGAGGTGGTGCTCGGCAAATTGCTGGGCAGGACGATCCCCCTGTTGCTGTTCCTTCTTTTGGGGGCGCCCATGATGATGCTATGTGTCATCGCCAGACCCGACCTCCTGCCCGGCGCGATGCTGGGCACGCTGAGTATTCTGGTCACGCTGGTTTTCTACAGCACGGCGGGGCTGGCAGCATCCTGCTTCAGCCGAAAAACCGTCACCGCCACCGTGCTGGCGTACCTGTTTGCAGGCGGATGGGTGTTCGGCACGCTCATCCTGTGGGGGCTGACTAACCTGATTTTACCCAGCCTCGGCGACAGAGAGGCCGCTTTCTGGCTGGCGCTTAACCCCTTTGCAGTGATCGAACCTATCATGGTGAAATACACCCCCTCGTCTTATGGGTACTCCTCGGACAACATGTTATATCTGCTCAGTCCGTGGGCTCTACTTGTTGTCTATAGCGGGCTCACCGTGGTGCTGGTGTGGGTGCTGGTGAGCACCTACCGGTACTGGGCGTATCGGTAACAGCATCCGCCGTGCCCGGCGGGTCAGAGGGATGGCATTTGTTGGTTTGGTAGACCTCTCCCCCGGCCCCTTTCCTGCGAGGAGAGAGGAGCCTCGATTCGAACGCCCCCTTCCTGGGGACCCCCTTACCTCCAGAACCACTTCAGGTTTGCCGATACTTCTAACAGGTGTTGCGCAGGCATCTGAAAGGATAACAGCATGGCAGGAATCGCGCTGAATTCACGGCTGGGTGGACGTTTAGGCAAGTATAGCGACCTGATCATGGCAGTGGCGGTGCTGGGAGTGGTGGTAATGCTCATCGTACCGCTGCCGGAATGGTTGCTGGACACCTGTCTGGTGATCAACCTGGCGGGTGCAGCGCTCATCTTCCTCACCACGCTCTATGTTCAGGAACCGCTTCAGTTTTCTGTGTTCCCTTCCCTGCTGCTGATTGCCACCCTCTTCCGCCTGTCGTTGAACATCGCCGCCACTAAGTTGATTTTGGGTTCCGGCTCCGCCGGGCGCGTGATCGAAGCCTTTGGAAACTTTGTGGTGGGGGGTGACTATGTGGTGGGGGTCGTCGCGTTCCTGATTCTGGTCATCGTACAGTTTGTGGTGATTACCAACGGTGCGGGGCGCGTGGCAGAGGTGGCTGCACGCTTCACGCTGGACGCGATGCCCGGCAAGCAGATGGCTATCGACGCCGACCTGAACGCCGGTCTCATTACCGAAGAGCAGGCGAAAGAACGGCGCAAGGCGATTGAGGAGGAGGCGGACTTTTACGGCGCGATGGACGGCGCCAGCAAGTTCGTACGGGGCGATGCCATTGCAGCGGTGCTCATCATTATCATCAACATTGTAGGTGGGTTCCTGATAGGCTTGCGCAACGGGCAGGGCGATGCGATGACGGTGCTGCGTACGTATACTCTGCTCACCGTTGGCGAAGGGCTGGTAGCGCAAATCCCCGCGCTGTTTATCTCCACCGCCGCGGGCATTCTGGTCACGCGCACCGCGACACAGACGCATCTTGGGCAGGACCTGTTTGCCCAGCTCTTCTCGCGCGCTCGCCCCACCTGGATTGTTGCTGGAATGCTGGTGACGATGGCGCTGGTGCCCGGCTTCCCGATTATTCAGTTGCTGTTGCTGGCAGCCGCGCTGGGCGGAATCGGCTACGCAGTGACCCGGAGCGAAAAGGTGCGCACTCGAAAAGTGGAGTCCGCTCCCAAACGTCAGCCTGCACCGGAAGCGCCGAAGGGACCGGAGGCAGTGTTGCCGCTATTAACCGTAGACACCATCGAACTCGAGCTGGGTTTAGGGTTGCTGGGGCTGGTGGATGCTTCCGCAGGCGGCGACCTGGTAGAGCGCATCAACCTGATTCGCCGTCAGACCGCGCTGGAACTGGGTATCGTGCTGCCTTCGGTGCGCATCCGCGATAACCTCCAACTGAAAAACGACCAGTATACCATCAAGATAAAGGGGGAGATGGTGGCAACGGGCGAGGTACACCCGCAGTATCTGCTCGCCATGGGCGTAGACGACCCCCAGCAGATGGAATCGCTGGGAGGCGTTCCCACGCGCGAACCCGCCTTCGGTCTGAACGCATACTGGATACCCATCAGCCGACGCGACGCCGCGGAGATGCTGGGTTGCACCGTCGTGGAACCTTCGGCGGTCATCGCCACGCACCTGACCGAAATCATCAAAGCGCACGCGGCGGACATCCTGACTCGGCAAGACGTACAGACGCTACTCGACCATACCAAACAACACAACGCCGCCGTCGTGCAGGAGCTGATCCCCGACCTGATGACCGTCGGCGAGGTGCAAAAGGTTCTGCAGCACCTGCTGCGCGAGCGCGTTCCTATCCGTGATTTGGGCACTATTCTGGAGACGCTAGCGGACTACGCACCCCGTACCAAAGACCCCGACCAGCTGGGCGAGCTGGTACGCTCCGCCCTCGCCCGCACGATTACACGACAGTACCTGTCGAGTGACGGTGTGCTATACGTGATGACGCTGGAGCCTTCGCTGGAGGGTCGCTTACGCGAGAGCGTACAGCCTACTGCTTCGGGGTTGCAGCTGGCTATCGACACCGCATTCGCCGGCGCGCTGTTGCGAGAAATCGGCTCACAGGCGGAAGGAATGGCGGCGATGGGCTACGTGCCGGTGATTCTCTGCTCGTCGCAGATACGGCTTCCCCTGCGCCGGCTGATAGAGCGTTCGATGCCGTCGGTGGCGTGCATCGCTTACAACGAGGTGGCAAGCGGAGTGTCCGTCGAAGCGGTAGCGGTTGTTTCTGTGCCGATGTTTGCTGAGGTATCTCAAGCGGCTTAGGAGGACGGAAATGGCAAATATCCGCAAATATCAGGCGAAGACGATAACCGAGGCGCTGGCGATGGTTCGTGCCGATTTGGGGCGTGACGCGGTGATTGTGCAGACGCGTAAGGTGAACAAGCGTGTACTGGGCGTGTGGGGGCGCGAGATGGTGGAGGTCTGGGCCTCAGACAATCCCGACCTCGAGAGCCTGCGTCGCCCGCAGACGACGCCTGCGACAACGCTTTCCTCAACACGGGAGCCCTCTTCTCGTATCGAACAGCTGGAGAACGAGATTCAAAACCTGAAGGCGATGATTGCCCAGCTTGCCCGACAGGGGGTAGCGATTGTATCGGACACCGTCCCTTCCGGCGTGCCCGCAGAGAACCGCTGGATGTCTCTCCTGAAAGAAGCGGAGGTGGAGGAGTGGGTCGCTCGCGAACTGCTCCAATCCGTTTCCGAGAACGCCCTCTCAGAGAGCACCCTGCAGTCGCTGGTTGCCGAAAAGCTGGTCACCTCCGGTCCGATTACCCTGCAAGAGTCACAGCCGAAAGTGGTAATGCTAGTGGGTCCGACTGGGGTGGGGAAGACCACTACTATCGCCAAGCTGGCAGCGCAGTATGCCCTACTACAAAAGCATCGCGTCGGACTGATCACGATTGATACCTACCGCATCGCCGCGGTGGAGCAGTTGCGCACCTACAGCCAGATTATCGATGTGCCCATTCGCGTGGTATATAGTAGCAACGAACTGCCCAACGCCCTGCGCGAATTTGCCGGCATGGACATCGTGTTTGTGGATACCGCCGGACGCAGCCAGCGCAACACGATGCAAATCGGCGAACTCAAAGCGTGCTGTGACCGGCTGAGCACCTGTGAAGTGCACCTGGTACTGAGCAGTACCACCAAAACGCGCGACCTGTATGACATCGTGGAACGCTTCTCGGTCATGCCCCTGCATCGCATCATCTGGACGAAGCTGGACGAGAGCACTGCCTTCGGCAACATGCTCAACGTGGCGGTAAAGCATCCCCTGCCCATCTCGTACGTTACGACCGGACAGCGCGTGCCAGAGGATGTGGAGGTCGCCGAGGCGAATAAGCTGGCGTCACTGGTGGTGGGTGGAGCTTCCGCCCCCACCCCGATTCTGACGCCTACCGCATGAAGATTGCACTGTCTATCATCATCG
Source organism: Armatimonadota bacterium (assembly GCA_049969495.1). Taxonomy (GTDB): domain Bacteria; phylum Armatimonadota; class HRBIN16; order HRBIN16; family HRBIN16; genus HRBIN16. The sequence continues at coordinate 6,086 of JBMFOT010000073.1, read as the reverse complement.
TCAACTGGAACACGCGCGAGCACCTGCGTGCTTGCCTGCGCTCCATCTTCGCATATCCCCCCGATGAGCGGTTCGAGGTGTGGGTCGTAGACAACGCCTCGTCTGACGACAGCGTGCAGATGGTGCGCGAGCAGTTTCCCCAGGTGAATCTCATCGCCAACGAGCAGAACATGGGCTACGGCAGAGCGAACAATCTCGCGCTTCGGCAGGCGCAGGGCGAGTTCGCGCTGATTCTCAATAGCGATATCGAAGTGACGCCCCATGCCCTGCAGGCACTGATCGACTTCATGCGCCAGCATCCCGACGCGCACGCTGCGGGTGGGCAGCTTCTCTTACCAGACGGTGGTATCCAGCCCTCCTGTTCTGGGCGCCTCACGCTGTGGGCGGTGTTTTGCGAGCAGAGCCTGCTGGCGAAGGCGTTTCCCCGCTCGCGCTTGTTCGGTGGGTACACTCTTACCTGGTGGGGTTACGATAGCGTACGCGAGGTGGAGCAGGTAGTGGGTGCGTGTTTGATGCTCCGTCGCCAGCCAGACGACTCCTTTCCTCTCTTCGATGAGCGATACTTCATGTATGCGGAAGATACCGAGCTATGCCATCGTATTCGGCAGGGGGGTGGGCGCATTTACTATGTACCACACGCCCGGTTCAAACACCATCTGGGCGCAAGTAGCGAGCAGGAATCCATACGCACCGAGATGGTGAAAGCGTACAACCGCAGCCGTATTCTGTTCTTCCGCGAGGTGTACGGCGCGTGGAGCGTTCCTGTCTACCGTCTGCTCATCGCGATGGGGGCATTGCTGAGGTTGGCTTTGTGGACGGGCGCGTGGCTACTGGGCAAACCAGACCGTCGGCACGCAGCCCGTCACGTTGCGATGTTCTGGGAGGTGTTCAAGGATGCGTGGAAGAGCTAAGCAGGCCCCATTCTCTAAATACCTCCATCGGTTCCGGCTGCTGCCATAGCCATTCCACCCGTATCCACAGCCCCTGCAGCACCTTGCTGTGATAGATACCTGACGAGGCTATCAATACCGCTTGATACATGCCGTCCTCGCCCAGCTGGTAGAACTCCGCTCGTTTGCGCTCGGGGTCTATCAACCAGTACTCACTCACCCCGGCAGCCTCATACTCATAAAACTTCTCCCCTCGGTCGCGAGCGCGGCTCTCAGGGCTGATGACCTCCACTACCAGGTCCGCCGCGCCGTCCAGGTAGGTCTCTTTCAACCGATGCAGATTGGCAGTAGAGATGAACAGCAGGTCTGGAGAACGACTGGAGTTCTCTAGCTTCATCTGAAACGGCTCGTAGAGCACCTTGCCCATCTGCCGGGTTCGCACATATGCGCGAACTATTTCCAGCAGAAACCCGCTGACATCCTGATGCTCGAAGCCGACAGGACTCATTGGCACAATCTCTCCTCTCACCCACTCCGCATGGGTATCCTCATCCAGCCACTGGTAGAACTGTTCGCAGCTCATTCTTGTGGTAGGCACTGGCGTTGCCATCGCGCATCACCTCAACGGTATTATACCGCTAATACAGCGGTGGGAGAATATCCCTCTGCAGTTCCAGCATTTCCTCCACCATCTGCACCGCGTTGCGGTACGAATCCACCGTGGGGTCCAGCAGCACCGCCTGTAACAGCTTGTCTTTGGATTGCTCGGCGAACGCCTCCACAAGCAGCTGATGGATGCTTGCCTGCAGGCGCAACATCGCCGCGATGGCCTCGGGTAAAGGTTCCATCTGCAGGGGGTGGATGCCCTCCGCATCGCCGATGGCGGGAACCTCCACCACCGTCTGGTCGGGCAGGTTCGGATCGCGCCGCGATTGGGCACGTTGACCGACTACCCGCGCCGATTAGCGTTATCTTCACAGGTGGCATGATGACCTCCGGTGGCTAGGCATTCCGAGTTTATACGGACTCCGGCACTTTCTTGAGCAAAGCACTTCCCTTCGCGAAATGCGCCAGCAAAATCGGCGCGACGAACGTTGTCAGGAATATCACCGCCAGCAGAGCGGCGTAGTGCATGTCGTTCAGCACGCCGTTTTGCTTGCCTACCGTAGCGAAAATCAAGCCTACTTCTCCTCGCGGAACCATTCCTGCGCCGATGAGCGCGTGGCGGACGCCTTTACCCCACGCTCCCCAGCCGGCAAGAAACTTGCCTAAGAAAGCAACCAGCGTACCCAGCGATGCCAGCGCCAGCGTGGAGCGATTCGCCGGGTCCAGCGGGTTGAACAGACGTACATTTACTGCCACCCCCACACTGACAAAAAAGATGGGCGTGAAGAAGTCGGCGATGGGCTTGAGTTCGTGCTCTATCTGCCTGGTGCGTCCGATGGAGGAAAGCACGAGTCCTGCAGCAAAGGAGCCGACGATTGCCGCCGAGCCCACCTTCTTCGCCGCCAGCGCGAAGGCAAACGCCATCACCAGCGCAGCGGTAACCAGTGCACCGCGCACCGTCATGCGGTCTACGATGCGCAGAAGGGAAGGGGCAAGAAGCCTGCCCACCACCAGCGCAATCGCTACGAACGCCAGCGCCACCACTGTCGTCTGCACAACGAACAACAAGCTGATGCTACCCTGCGCCACTATCGCCGAGACCACAGCCAGGATGACCAGCCCCAGCACATCGTCCAAAACCGCCGCCCCCAGCACGATGCGCCCTTCGGTGCTGTTCAGCACACCGAGGTCGGCCAATACACGAGCGGTAATGCCGATGCTGGTGGCACAGAATGCCGCGCCGAACAGGATAGCGGTCGTTCCGGTGATGCCCAGAGCCACGCAGGTCAGATAGCCTCCGACAAACGGCAGGGCAATGCCGATGAGAGCCACCATCAATGACTTTGCCCCCACACGCAGGAGCGCACTCAGGTCGGTTTCCAGACCAATCTCAAACAGTAGCAGCATCACACCGACTTCCGCCAGCAGGTGCAGTATCTCGTTGTCAGGGACCCAGCCCAGCACGCTTGCGCCCAGCAGCACACCCGCCAGCAGCTCGCCCAGTACCGGAGGCTGTTTCACCCGCTCCGCCAGCTGAGCCATCACGCGGGCGAACAACAGTATCAGAATCAGCATGAGCAAGAATCTATCCAGCGTCATCTTGTCCTCCTGTGAGAGGTTTCCTGCTAATTATACCCGCCATCACCCCCTGTTGCAGACATAAGCAGGGAGCATGCCCTTTGGGGGAGAAAAGTGAAACATTCAGTAAAGGGGTGTACGCCGGTGGGTAAACGCGCAATCTGGATATGTGTGCTGATACTGCTCAGTGTGACCGCACGGGGGGAGCGGTTCCGATTTTTGCACATCACCGATACGCATATCGGCGTGAGCGCGCATCACCAGGAGACACGTGATTACATTCAAACCTTCAACGCATTGACTCCACAACCCGCTTTCATCGTCAACACCGGCGATTGCACCGAACTGGGTTCCGCTGAGGAGTACAGACGCTACCGTGAGATAATGAGCGAACTCCGCATCCCGCTCATCAACGTGCCGGGCAATCACGATGTGCGCTGGAGCGCAATCGGTAAAGAGGGCTTTGCGAAGTGGTTGGGACCTCTGCGAATGCACTGGGAGCGGGGGGGGTACCATTTCTTCGCGCTGGACAGCACTGCCCTGCTGGAACACCACGGGCACTTCGAGGAAGCCGACCTGCGCTGGCTGGAACAGCGTCTGCGCCGACTGCCGAGGGGTGCGCCGGTTTTCCTCTTCTTCCATCACTGGGTGGCGATGGGCGAAAAGATGGTGGACAACGAGAATCGCCTGCTGGATATGATCGCTCCCTACAACGTGAAAGCGGTGTTCGTGGGACATGGGCACAAGGATACACTCTGGTGGCGCAACGGTGTGTTGTTTCTAATGGCGCGCGGGTTGTATCAGGGGAGCTATCATCAGATAGAGGTGGATGGCTCCGCGATTCGCATCTGGCGCGTGGTGAAAGAGAAGGGCGAACCGGTTTCGCTGGCGGAGCTGCCGCGCGTGCCTCAGCGGACACCGCAACTGCGTGTACGGGGCGTGCGCTTGCAGGGCAACGAACTGCTTGCCCGGCTGCAATGGCGAGCGCCGGATGGCATGTTACCCGAGCGATGGGAGACGCGCTTTGATAACGGCGCATGGCAAGCGGTCGCCGTGGAAGGCAACGACACCGTATTTACCGTAAGCATCCCGATCAAGGATGTTGTTCCCGGCACCCATCGTGTGCACTTTCGGGCGGTGTGTGGTGAAAAGCGCTATGAGGATACAACTATCGTGGAAATACCCGGCACCGTCCGCCCGCTATGGGTGTTCCGAACCGGCGGCTCCGTCAAAGCGCAGCCCATCGTATATGGCGGCACGGTGTACATCAGCAGTTTTGACGGTACGCTTTATGCTGTGGACGTTGCCTCCGGCAGGCTTCGCTGGAAAACGTTTATCGGTGGCACGCTGGTTGCCGCTCCTGCGGTGACCGAAGAGGTGGTGGTCATCGGCAGCACATCGGGCACGGTGGCATGCCTGCGTCGCTCCGATGGACGCGTTCTCTGGAGAGCCAGCCTGCCTCCACCCGTTTTTGCCTCCGCGGGCATTTATGAGGAGGTGATATGCACTGCAGCGGGCGATGGCAAGATATACGGGCTATCCCTGCGCGACGGCAGTCGGTTGTGGGAGTTTCAAACGGGCATGTTCGTACAGTCGCGCATCGTGCCGGTGCGTGGCATGTTCATCGCGGGATGCTGGGACAATCATGTGTATGCGCTCGACGCCCGCACAGGGGCACTGAGGTGGAAGCAGAAGTTTGGGCGTTCTTTCTATTATGCACCGGCTATCGGCTCCCCGGCAACCGATGGAGTACGTGTGATAGTGCCCTCCAACGATGGCGTGCTCCATGCCATGCGTGTGGCAACAGGCGAGGTGTTGTGGGAGGTAGCTTCTGCGCAGGGCAACAGTTTTGGCTATCCTTCGCCGCTGTTGAGGGACGGCACGGTCTATTGCGGGGCGCTGGGAGCGCGTGGGCTGGTTTATGCGGTAGACGTGCGCACCGGGCAGCCGCACTGGGTTGCAGAAACGGGGCAAGTTATGTATGATTCTGGGTGTGCATTGGCGCAGGGCCGTATTTTCACTGCATCGGCGAGCGGTGTGGTATACTGGATAGAGGAGCGTAGTGGTCGAATCTTGCGGAGTTACCAGTTAGCGGAGGGGCATGTTTTCTGTGTGCCCGAAACGGATGGTGAGCGTTTTTTGATTGGGTCGCTGAATGGAACGGTTTACGCCCTTCCTGTGCGAATCCGAAGCGATGAGACGTTTGAGAAGTGAGGGAAGAGGGATGGAAAGTTACCGCATTTTGATTGCCGAGGACGAGCCGCTGACTCGCATGATGCTCCGGGCGCGGCTGGAGAAAATCGGGCATCAGGTAGTGGCTGAAGCGGAGAACGGTGTGCAGGCGGTGCAAGCGGCGCGTGTGCACGAGCCCGATTTAATCATCATGGACATCCGCATGCCGGAGCTGGACGGTATTGAGGCAGCGCGTGCGATCATTCAGGAACGCCCCTGTGCCATCGTGTTCCTTACCGCCTACAGCGAACAGGAGCTGGTAGAGGCGGCGAGCGAAGCGGGGGCATTTGGCTATCTGGTGAAGCCGTTCCGCAAGGAGGATTTAGGGCCGGCTATCGAGATTGCGATGCTCCGATTCCGCGAGCTACAGGCGCGCGCCAGGGAGGTGGAGGAGCTGAAAGAAGCCCTCGAAACCCGCAAGTTGATTGAACGGGCGAAGGGCATCCTGATGCAGCGCCTCGGGCTGACCGAAGAGGAGGCGTTCAAGCGCATCCACTTTCAGGCACGCAACCAGAACAAGAAGATGCGCGAGATTGCCGAAAGCATTATCACCGCCGCGGACTTGATTTAGCGTTACCGGTGGCGGAGCATCTGCTTCAGCTCTGCCACGTTTCCGGCATGCGCCACAGCCTCTTCATAGGTGATGAGCTGTGCAGCAACGAGGCGCTCCAGTGCCTGGTTCAGCGTGTTCATCCCGTAGTGTTCGCCTTCGCGCATGGCGGAATACAGCTCGTCGGTTTTGCCATCCTCGATGAGTTTGCGTACCGTCGGCGAATCAAC
>JBMFOT010000072.1:0-15233 GCA_049969495.1 Armatimonadota bacterium | reverse complement strand
CGTGCCGCCCGTGCGCCATCTTCAGGCGTGCGTCCTGCGTAAACGACCAGTTCCGACGGGATGCATCCTCCTCGCATCTCCACTTGCTGGCGCAGCACGGGCAGTACCGGGTCCGGCCGGATGCTGCCGATGTAGCCTATTCGGCAATGCCCCAGGGAACACAACAGGTCCGCTACCTGAGCAATACCTCGTGACAGGTCTAGAGTAACGCACCCTATGCCCGGCAGGGGAGGCGGCGGATGGTGCACAATCACCACGCAGAAGGTTTTCTGAGCAGTGAGCTTGCGCAGCCAGTCCACCGACACATCGGGGTCGCCCACCACAATCGCGCCATCTACCGCTCGCGAACGAGCCCAACGGCGTAACAGGCTCTCTTGCTCATCCGCTACTCCGACGGGGTTCAGCAAGAGCGTGTAGCCGTGCTCGGACAGCACGTGCTGGATGCCCCTCGCCAGCGCAATCAGGAACATGTCCGATAGCACTTCCGTGTGCCCCAGATACTCCAGCCCGATGGTGTGGCTGCGCCGGTGCGCCAGGCTCTGTGCGTGCAGATTGGGTGTGAAGCCCAGCTCCTCCATGCGCTGCAACACCATCTGGCGCGTCTGCGGGCTGATCCGCCCCCTTCCGTGAATCGCTCGCGAGACGGTCGCGCTGGACACCCCGATTTTGCGTGCAAACTCCTCAATGGTCATAATTGCACTTATCGTTGTGTAAGCGTTTACGCATCTATTATAAATAGTCTGCGAAACTTTGTCAAGCGGTTTGGGAAGAATTTTTGAAAAAATTCCTGAGAAAATCTCTAATCGGTAGCGCTGGCGTCGCCGCGGGCGTGAGCGTGCTCAATTCCAAAGAAGGTCTCCAGAATGTGCCGGGCGATGGGTGCGGCGACCGCTCCGCCATGCCCTCCCTGCTCTACCACCACTGCCAACGCAATACGAGGGTTATCCGCTGGTGCGTAGCAGATGAACCATGCATGAGGTCTGCGACGAGGAGGGTCCTCGGCGGTGCCCGTCTTGCCGGCAACTGGGATACCGGGCAGGTTCGCAGCGTGCGCCGTACCACCCGCTCCGGCTACTGCCGCCCGCATCCCTTCTGCAATCCACCGCCAGTGGTCGGGGTGCAACGATACCCGCTTGAAGACAACGGGTTGAGTATCTATCGGCGTGCCGCCGGGTGGAATAATCCGCTTTACCACGAACGGCTTCATCACTGTTCCCCGATTCGCTACGGCGGCAGCGACCAGAGCCATCTGCAGAGGCGTTACCTGCACAAAACCCTGCCCGATGGAGGTGTTCACCGTATCGCCGTCGTACCAACCCTCTTTATACCGATTCTTCTTCCACTCTGGCGTGGGGATGTTGCCGCGGCTTTCACCCACCAGGTCAATACCCGTAGTTTCGCCTAAACCGAAGGCATGAGCCATTTCCGCCAGCGTGTCGATACCGGTTCGCAAGCCTACCTGATAGAAGTACACATCGCACGATGCGCCTATCGCTTTGACGAAGCCTGTCGCCCCATGCCGGCGGTGACAGCGGAAACGCCATCGCCCCAGCTGCAGCGCGCCGGGGCAGTAGAAACTGGTGTAGGGAGTAATCGCCCCGGAGTGCAATCCTGCTGCAGCGGTCACGATTTTGAAGGTAGAGCCGGGTGGATACCGGCTGCCAATCGCGCGGTTCTGCAAGGGGTACATCGGGTTGCTCGCTATCTCGCGCCAGACGTTCGGTTTTACTCCTCGTGCGAAGGCATTGGGGTCAAAACGCGGAAAGCTTGCCAGCAACAGCACCTCTCCGGTGCGGGGGTCTAGCGCAACCGCCGCCCCTACCCGGTTGCCAAGCGCCTCCTCTGCCGCCCGTTGCAGTCGTTTATCGATAGTCAGCATCACCGTCGCGCCCTGCTCGGCAGGTACTTCCTCGATTTCGCGCCGTTGTCGCCCGCGCGCGTCTACTTCCACCCATTTGCCTCCCGCTTTGCCGTGCAGCCACACCTCTTGCGCTCGCTCCACTCCCATCTTGCCCACATACTCTCCGGGCGACACCCCCGCTTCGCGCAACGTTTGCAGCTCCTTCGCATCCACTTCACCCAACATCCCCAGCAGATGCGACGCCAACTTCCCCTCCGGATACCAGCGTACCGGTTGCGGGCTGACGTTTACTCCCGGTAGCCAGAGCCGATTCTCCTCAATGCGCGTGACCACATCCAGAGAAACGCCCGTCGCCAGAGGAACGGGATAAAGCCGCTGGGCGCGCTGTTTGGCATTGCCCACCACTTGCAGAACGTCTTCGATGGGCATCTCCAGTATCTGGCTCAAACGGTGCAGCGCCGAATCGTCGCTTCCCACCTCCGCCGGAACGATGCTGACCACGAACTCCGGGCGGTTCATCGCCAGCGTGCGTCCGGCGCGGTCGACTATCATCCCTCTGGGGGCGAACAGCCGGATAAATCGCTTGCGGTTGCTCTCCGACTGCGCCAGCAGCTGCTCACCCATCGCCACCTGCAGATACCACAGGCGCAACACCAGCGCAACGAAGCCCAGAGCAATGAGCGCAACGAACAGTTTGAAATGGGGCACCTGTGGAGGCGCAGGTATCTCTACTCCAAAACGTCCCCGCATGGCTACTCCTCTCCTGGGGGCGGACGATGCAGATTACATCGTTTGCTTGGTGCTTTGCCCGCAGGGAAGGTTTTCACCACCACCTCCGGACAGTAGCGTGTTGCCCGCAAACCCGAGTCGGCGCATATCCTGACCTTTTCCACGGCGGGAGGGGGAGGTATCCTGGGTTCGGAAAGACGCGGTTGACCGGGCGTAGTCACGGGGGGAGGCTCGCTCACCCGGGGCTGCAAGACAGCCGGCTCGCTACCGGGGAGGTTGCCCGGCGCGCTCGTCGCAGGCGGGGGCACAAGCTCCGGCGATTGCGGTGCAGTGGTGGAAGGCGGCTCTTCCCCGGAAGGTGGGCTGGTGGTGCTCTCCGGAGTGTTGGGGCTGATTGGCTGTGGGGAGCCGTGTAGCGTACACCGCTGGGTAGGCTCCTCGCCACGCCGGAACGTGAATCGATGCGTCCGTGGACACGCGGGCGTGGCAATCATACCGCTCTCGTCACACAGGGTCAACGTGATTGTGTCCGGGTTCTGCGGCTGCTGAGGCTTCTCCGGCACATCGCCCGGCTCCAGTTTGCGCAGCCACTCCTTTTGCAGGGGCACTGCTTTGCTCATGAACTCCTTCCAGATGGGCGCACACACCGTACCGCCGAAGACGCGCGGCATCGGCAGGTACACTTTTTGCCCCTTTACCGGGTCCACCACTTCACGCGCCACCCACACTGCGGTAACCAGTTCGGGGGTGTACCCAACGAACCAGGCGTCACGTCCCTCGTCGGTCGTGCCTGTCTTACCGCGTGCTTCAGGAAAATCGTGCAGTACGCGGTAGGCGGTTCCGCCGGGTGTGCGTACAGGTCCCTTGAGCAGCTCGTCCATAGTTTTCGCGGTGGTTTCGGAGATCACCCCGTAGGTTATCGCCGGAGCGTTCTCTTGAATGATGTTGCCTTCGCTATCGCGCACGCGCACAACCGCAACAGGTTCACAGCGGCTGCCTCCTGCAGCAAACACGCCATACGCCACCGCCATCTCTATCGGGCGAACTGCCGACGACCCCAGCGCAAGGGAAAGGTTCGGCTCCAGGGGCGACTGGATGCCCAGCTTGCGAGCGTACTCGATCACCGTCTGCGGTCCCACCATCGCGATGGTCTTTACCGCCGGAATGTTGATAGAGTAGGCAATCGCCTGCCGCACGGTGACCGAACCGTGATAGCGTCCATCGGCGTTTTGGGGACGGTAGGGCCTTGGGTAGGACGGATAGCTGACCGGTGCATCGAGGATGCGTGAATCGGGGGTAAGTATTCCCTTATCGATCGCTGCGCAGTAGACAATAGGCTTAAACGCCGAACCGGGTTGCCTTCTGCCCTGCGTTGTGGCGTTGTACTGCGATTTGCTAAAATCTACACCGCCTACCATCGCGCGGATGAAGCCGGTATGCGGGTCTATCGCGATGATGGCTCCCTGCGTCGCGCTTCCCCTGCCGTACTTCGCCAGCCCCTCACGCAGTGCCTGTTCCGCCGCCTGCTGCATCTGCCAGTTCAGGGTGGTCTCTACCGTCAACCCCGCTTTGTAAATCTGGTCCGCGCCGTAATCCTCCATCAGCTGCTTTAACACATGGAACACAAAGTAAGGTGCCTTGAAACGAACACCCTGCCTGCGCAGAGGGATAACACGAATCGGCTCGCGTTTTGCCCGTTCATACTGCTGTTCGTCGATGAAACCCAGCGCACGCATCCGCTCCAGAACTGTGTCACGCCGACGCAATGCCAGCTCCGGGTTCTCGTGCGGCGAGTAAACGGACGGACGACGGATTATCCCCGCCAGCAAGGCACACTCGGCAAGGGTCAGCTTGCTCAGCGGTTTATCGAAGTACACTCGGGCGGCCGTCTTGGCGCCGTACGCGCCGCTGCCGAAGTACACCTCGTTCAGATACGTTTCCAGAATCTGCTCTTTAGTGAGGTGCTGTTCCATCTGCAAGGCGAGAAGTGCCTCTTGCAACTTGCGGTGGAAGGTCTTTTTCTGCGTTAGGAAGGCATTTCGTGCCAGCTGCATGGTAATCGTGCTACCACCCTGCGCGTACCTGCCCTCACGCAGGTTCACCCACACCGCCCGAAATACCGCCCGTGGGCTGATGCCCCTGTGTCGATAGAACTGGCTGTCTTCAATAGCCACCACCGCATCAACCAGCTGCTTGGGAAACTCCGACATCTTCGCCAGCTCACGTCGCTCGTTGGTCAGGGTTGCCAGCACTACCCCATCTTGTGAGAGGATGCGCGTGCCCACATACGGCTTGAGGTTCACAATCTGCTCGCTGCTGGGCAACATCTTGGATACCTGTACCAGTAACACCACCAGATACCCGCCGCCAACTACAATCCCCAACAGCACCAGAAGCAAGAAGTATATCAGCAGGCGTTGCCATATCGGGCGTTTCCGCCTGCGCACAGAGCGAGTTACCGAACGTTTTCGCGGTCGTGAACGCATAATGGCTCCATTAGCGAGTTCTACTGTCTACACCTCATTCATTCCTCGCCCGGTTTGTTCGGTCTCAACCATCGTCAGGACATCATGCCCCAATTCACGCAAGACCTCCACTGCCGGCATGGGAAAGTTTTCATCAGCGAAAAGGCGTGCCATGTCTTTAGCATTCCTCGTGCTCATGCAACACTGCCATTGGGGCCGCCTCCTCTCCCAGCCGCTTTTTCGCACTCCAGCTCAAGTATATCATTACACAACCTCCCCGTTTATTGCAACACACTATATATACGGTTCTGGTGCTTTTGCGGGAGTTCGGACGCTTTCTTCACGCTTCTCTTCGTATATAATGAAGGTAAAACAGTGCAGCACAGGAGGTTTCGTCCATGATCAGGTTTTTTGGTGTAGCGGCAACAGTGGGTATGGTGCTACTCGCATGTACAGTGTTTGCACAGAGCAAGGAGCAGGCGCCCAAACCGGTGCCCAAGCCTCCCTCTCTGGTGCGCAAGGACCTGAACCTGCCGCCGGGCGCGCAGGTGCCAACGACGTCGAAGAAGCCGAACCCTAGCCCGAAGGAGAAAGCGCTGGCAGCGCAGCTGCGCCAACTGGAAAAACAACGCGATGCCCTCATCGACAAGTTAGCACAGCTGGACAGAAAACGATTGGGCACGCAAGACCCAGCTGAACGAAAACAGATCGAACAGGAAAAATTGGTGGTAGTAAAGCAGCTCGACGCAGTGGTCACGAAGCGCAACGCAGTGTACAAAGCATGGCAGAAAGCGGCGATGGAGCGCTGGCGCAAAGAGAACCCAGAGGCGTTCCAAACCCCGCCGGGGATGCCCCCGGGCATGGCGCCTGGCATGCCACCGCAGATTATCGCCAAGCAGATTGAGATAGCCAAGGAGCAGCTGGATAAACTGAAGAAGCAGGGCAAACCGGACACCGACCCGCAGGTGAAAATGTACAAAGAGCGCATTGAGCGATACACGCAGATGCTGAAAGCGTCGGCAGCCAAACCGCCAACGTCGCCCGTGCCCAAGCCTGCGGTTCGTGAGAAGTGACCTTGGTGGAGGCGGTAGAGACATATCCCACACGCATTCACCTGCTGGAAGAGCATACGGTCAACCGTATCGCGGCAGGTGAGGTGGTGGAACGCCCCGCGTCGGTGGTAAAGGAGCTGGTGGAGAACAGCATCGACGCAGGGGCGCACACAATCCTGGTGGAGGTAGAGCAAGGCGGTAAACGGCTTGTCCGCGTTACCGACGACGGTGAGGGGATGAGCCCCGCCGACGCTCTGCTCAGCATCCAGCGACATGCTACATCCAAGATTCGCGATGCGGAAGACCTGCAGTCCATCGTGACATTGGGCTTTCGGGGAGAGGCGTTGCCCAGCATCGCCGCCGTCAGCCGCTTCGAACTGCTGACCAAACGCGCCGACCTCGACACGGGCATGCACCTGCTGGTGGAGAACGGACAGGTGGTAGAAGCGGAAGAATGCGCTGCCCGCAACGGCACCACCGTGACCGTGCGCGACCTGTTCTACAACACGCCTGCCCGCCTCAAGTTCCTGAAAAGCGTTGCTACCGAGCTCTCGCACATTACCGAGCTGATAACGCGCTTCGCCCTGGCGTTTCCCGAGGTCTCCTTTCGCCTGCTGCATAACGGGCAGGAGATTTTCGCCTCGCAGGGCAGCAGTGACCCCCGACATGCCCTGCTGGCGGTGTTCGGACGTGACGTAGCCCGCGAACTGCGCACCATCGATTTCACCGAAGGACACCTGCGCATCACGGGTTACGTCTCTCCCCCTCACCTGACGCGCCCCACGCGCGCCATGCAAAGCTTCTTCGTGAACCGTCGGCTGGTGCGACACCGCGTGCTCTCCAAAGCGCTGGACGACGCCTACCGAACGCTAACCCCCGAGGGACGCCACCCTATCGCGGCGGTCTTTCTGGAGGTGCCGCCTTACAGCGTGGACGTCAACGTACACCCCACCAAAGCGGAGGTGAAGTTCTCACACGAGGGGGAGGTGTACCATGCGGTGCTCAGCGCGGTGCGTCAGGCGCTGCTCCAGCAAGGCATGATCCCCTCGGCACTGCCCGGACTGCAGAGCGGATTAGGCATCCCTCGCTCCGGCGAGCGACCGGTAACCGGAGGACAACCCGTGTGGCAGCCGTCACCGTTGCCGCCGCAGGAGGTGCTTCACGCCGAGCTGATGCGCCGGGCGGGTATTGACCTCACGCAATCTCCCTTTACCGAGGCGCAACCCGCCGCCCGCCCCTACGCGGAGATGCTGGAAGGCTTTCAGGTGCTGGGACAAATCCATCGCACTTACATCATTGCTTCTTCCCTGCGCGGCTTGCTGATTATCGATCAGCATGTGGCGCATGAGCGCGTGCTGTACGAGAAGCTTACCGTGTTGCGTGGAAGGCAGCCTGTTCCCGTGCAGCACCTGTTGACGCCGCTGGTATTTCACCTGGACCGGCGCACCGCCACTTTGCTGGGCGAACACCTGCACCAGCTGCAAAACATGGGCTTTCTGCTGGAACCGTTCGGCAGCGATAGCGTGGTACTGCGCGGTGCGCCTGCCTGGCTTGGTCAGCGCAATGTGGAGGCCCTGGTGCGCGACCTGCTGGATGAAATCTCCGAGCTGGGTGTGCAACGACGCCTGCCCCTTACCGACGAAACACTGGTAGCCACCACCGCCTGCAAGATGGCGGTGAAAGCAGGAGACGTTCTTTCCCACGCCGAGATGACCCATCTGCTACAGGAACTCGCCGACACCGAGAACCCCTACCTGTGCCCACACGGTCGTCCTGTGGTGCTGGTGCTGAGCATCGAGGAGCTGGAGAGGCGGTTTAAGAGGGGGTAGTTGACATGACAAGAAATTGAAGAGGGCATGAGAACCTTACTACATCATAAAACCCATCTTCGATGAGAACACCGCTTCAACGGGTCAAAAACGACCTTGCTGCATACTGCGTGCTCTTCCTCGCCAACCTGCCCGGATTGAGGCAGGTGGTAGCGAACGCCCCCCTGCGCACCGATACCGATACCGCCGCCATGCTGGACGCCATGCGCGAGACGAATGGACTGCCCGGCTGGTGGCACTGGTTCACCGGCGACTGGTTCCTGCACAACCGCTTCTATCGCCCGACGACTTGCCTCTCCTTGTTGATAGACTACACCCTGTACGGCGAAACCGGCTGGGGATACCGGCTGACCAACTGGCTGTTAGCGGTGCTGACGGCAATCGGTGTTTACTTGTTGAGTCTGTGGTTTGCCCGTCGGTGGCTGTCGCACGTCCTTGCGGGGGAACGGCAGGTGAGGCTGTTCGCGCTGGCAGGAGCGGTCGCCTTGAGCCTTCAGCAAACGAACGCGCTGAGCACCTTGCGGGGTATCTCCGCCTGGTGGTTGATCGTGTTGTGGGCTCTGGCTGCAGGCATCTCATCTCTTCCGCAGCAGACAAAGGCATGCAAAACCTTCCTGCGCAAGCATGGCTGGCGACTCTGGCTGGGAGCAGGCGCGTTCTTCTGGGGTTGGGACCGACTGGTACACAGCGGTTACGAGCGACTCATTGTGTGGGTTCCCTCGCGCACCGCGTTGCTGGCAACCTGCCTGACGGTGTGGAGTGTTTGGTGGTTGATTCGCTGGGGAGATTCGGGACGACGGAAATCTCTTCTTGCCGCCAGCCTGTTATACGCAGGCGCGGTCGGTGCATATGAACAGCCGCTCGCACTGGTTCCCATCATAGCGGTTCTTGCCTGTGCGATGTACAGGCAATGGCGGTGGCGGGCATGGGCAGCTTGCGTTGCCGTGATCGCGATCGCCACAGGATACCTCCTGCTGCGTTTTACGCTTCTGCCCGCCACACTCAGCAGCTATCAGCAGCAGCAACTGCGCTCTGCCACTGCTCTTGGCATGCTTCATTTTCTACAGACACTCCTCCCCCTCTCGAATCACTTCCGTTACTGGCTAACCGTTGGGTTCACCCCTTACCTGTTCTTCTTCAGAGACGCCTGGGACACGTTGATTGCCGACCTCGCCTTTCTGGGCGTGCTGGTAGCAGTGTGGCGTTCGTGGCGCTGGTTCGGCTGGTGGTTACTGTGGCAGGGAGCAACGTACCTGCCGATGAGCTTCCTGCACCCGTTTGAGCACTACTACTACCTGCCACAAGCGGGACAAAACGCCATAGACCTCGCACTTATGGCGTGGGGCTTACACGATACACGCCGGGCTCTGTATCGCGGAGATTCCTCGAAGCCTTGCCGCTATGTTTGAACGTCAGGAGGTGAATCGGGTATACTCGTTGCAGTAGCAGTTGAGAAAGTACTCTTCAGGAACGCACAGTGAGTATTGCTTTGGACGAATCGAAAATTGTCGGGGAGCAGAAGCGCTCGTACGTCCGCGACATGTTTGCACGTGTCGCGCCACGCTACGACCTTCTGAACTCCTTGCTCAGCCTGCGGATCCACCACCGCTGGCGTGAGGCTGCCACCAGAGAAGCCCGTCTACAACCGGGGGATACCGTGCTGGATGTCTGCACCGGCACGGCGGACCTTGCCCTTCGCCTGGCGCGCGAAGTGGGCTCGAGCGGCATGGTCGTTGGGGTGGATTTTTGCGAGCCGATGCTGCAACTGGGCTTAAAGAAGGTACGCGGGCATTCTCCTCGCGGGCAGATAACGCTTGTGCTCGGCGACGCCTTGCAACTGCCTTTCGCCTCCAGCTGCTTCGAAGCGGTCACGGTAGCGTTCGGCATCCGCAACGTGGTGGACATCCGCAAAGCTTTCACCGAGATGTGGCGCGTGTTGAAACCCGGCGGGCGGTTGGTGTGTCTGGAGTTTTCCTTGCCACGTCGCCAACCGTTTCGTTCAATATATGGTCTCTACTTTCATCGCTTGCTTCCGTACATCGGTGGCCTGCTGAGCCACCGGGATGCCTATGCCTATCTGCCCACCTCGGTGCGTTACTTCCCCGAGCGGGAGAAGCTGGCTCAAATCCTGCGCGAAGCGGGCTTTGTGGAGGTGGTATGGCGCGAACTGACTTTTGGCATTGTTTGTATCCATTCCGGAGTTAAACCATGAGCACAACAACAAC
The DNA here is from genome assembly GCA_049969495.1 of Armatimonadota bacterium. Lineage (GTDB taxonomy): Bacteria > Armatimonadota > HRBIN16 > HRBIN16 > HRBIN16 > HRBIN16. The sequence continues at coordinate 5,072 of JBMFOT010000072.1, read as the reverse complement.
GTTTGTGACACCCGTCGCCGACCCACATATAGCGAAACTGCTGGAGGCGGTTCTGCCGGACCTGCAGGCAGTAGAGGAGCGCATCCAGCAGGAGATTTCCTCTCCGGTGAGCACGATATGGTCGTTAGGTGGGCATGTGCTGTCGTCGGGAGGCAAGAGACTGCGCCCCGCACTCGTTTGCCTCAGCGCGTACGCGACGGGCTTGCCTGTAGATAGGAACCGCCTGATTCCTGTGGCAGCTGCCGCAGAGTTAATGCACACCGCCACCCTCATCCACGACGACGTGGTAGACAACACGACCACACGTCGCGGACGCCCTACTGCCAGTGCGCTGTTCGGCAACGGGGTCACGGTGTTAACGGGCGATTACTTGCTGGCGAAAGCGATGAACCTGCTGGCGGAGGATGGCGACATCGCTATTATCCGCACCATCTCCCAAACTGCCATTGAGATGAGCGAAGGCGAGGTCATGCAGATGATTCACACCAGTGATTCCTCCATTTCCGAGCAGACCTACTTCGACATCATCCGCAAGAAGACGGCGGTATTCATCCAGGGATGCTGTCGGGCGGGCGCACTGGTAGCAGGCGCACCAGAACCTGTCGTGGACGCCCTATCTCGCTATGGATACCATATCGGCATGGCATTTCAGATTGCCGACGACCTGCTGGACTATATCGGCAACCCCGCTCGCATGGGTAAGCCGGTAGGCAACGACCTGCGCGAGGGCAAGTTTACCCTGCCGTTGATTATCGCTCTGCGTGAATCTACCCCGGCAGACCGCGAGCGGCTGCTGCGGATGATCGAATCGCCGGTGAAAGACGGGGAGATACAACAGGTGGTGGAAATCATCCGTCGCTACGATGGCTTTGCCCGCACGCAGGCTATCGCAGCATATCATGTTCGTCAAGCGGCGGACGCGCTTTGCCTGCTTCATCCCAGCACCATACGCGAGAGTCTCACGGCGCTGTGCGATTATATCGTGGAAAGAGAGGTTTGACTCGTCACCTTGACAGTATCCCCAGTGTGTGGTACACTAGCAACGTGACCACACAAAGCGATTGTACGACGTTTCTCGGCGATGCAGAAGGATGCAACCCGCCTCGGTAAACGCACAAAAAAGGGCGGATTGTATCCTTCTTTTTGCGAATGCCCAGAGAGACGGTCAAATATTGGTCGGTGAGGCAATAGAGAAGAATGCAAGTTACCACAGAAACACTGGAACACCAGACGGTAGCGCTGCAGGTGGAAATAGAACCGGAGCGCGTCAATCAGGCTTTTGAGCGAGCGTACCGGAGGTTGGGCAGGTACGTCGAGATACCTGGCTTCCGTCCGGGCAAGGCTCCTATTGGATTGTTGCGCCAGGCGTTGCGCGAGGACTACGTGCGCCAGCATGTGCTGGAGCAGCTCATCGAGGAGACGATGAACACCGCGATGAGCCAGGCGCAAGTGGAGCCTTATGGGGCGCCGCCCGAGCTGGACATACAGCAGCTGGAAGAAGGGAAGCCGATGCTCTACTCGCTCAAAGTGCCTTTGGAGCCGAAGGTGGAGCTCGGTGAGTACCGCGGCTTGAAAGTGACCCGCTACAAGCCGGTGGTCACCGAAGAAGACGTGACCAACGAAATCGAGTCGCGCCGTCGTCAGTTCACCCGATACGAGCGCGTGGAGCGCGAGGCACAGACAGGTGATGTGGTTTTCGTCACCGTTGTGCCCCACATCGAGGGCGAACCTCATCCCCAACCCACTCGGCGCAACCTGATACACCTCACCGAAGAGATGCAGGCTCACCCTCTTGGCAAGATGCTGCTGGGCACAAAAGCGGGAGATGTGAAAGAGGAGACGGTACAGTTCCCTGAGACCGACCCCGACCCGGAGCTGCGCGGCAAAACGGTGAAACTGCAGGTGACGGTACATGGTGTCTCCGAGATGAAGCTGCCGGACGACGAAGAGTTTTTGAAGCAGATGCAGGCGCAGACGATGGATGAGCTGCGCGAGCGCGTCCGGCAGGCTCTTCAGGAGGAGCTCGCTCGCTATGCGGAATCGGCATCCCACTCCTCCATGCGGAGCGCGGTGCTACAAGCCGCTAAGGTAGACATCTCACCCATCATTATTGCCTCGCGGGCGCGCGACACGCTGGCGGCACTGCAGGAACAGCTTCGCCGCGGAGGATATACCCTCGAAGAATATGCTCAGGGATACAACATGAGCGAGGCAGAGTTCATCGAGTACTGGCACCGGCGAATCGCCTCGGATATCCTGTACGGGCTGATACTACAGGCAATCCGCGAGCGTGAAGGCATTACCCTCAGCGAAGAGGACCGCCAGCAGGCGATTCGGGATGTTGCTGAAAAGCATGGGATGACCGAACAAGACGCTGCCCAGTCGGAAGAGCTGGAAGAGGAGCTGGAGACGCGCCTTGCCCAGAAAACCCTGCAGTTTCTGTGGGATGTTGCCGATGTTACGGAAGAGGAGTTTCGCATCCAGTCAAGGCGCGAGCAGTCCGATAATGAGGAGTAGGATATGAACAGGCTGCGTGGCATTCACAACTCACTGATACCGATGGTGGTAGAGCAGACAGCGCGAGGCGAACGCGCTTACGATATCTACTCGCGCTTGCTCAAGGACCGCATCATCTTTATCGGCGAGCCGATTGACGACCACGTGTCCAACCTGGTGGTCGCGGAGATGCTTTTCCTGGAAAAGGAGGACCCAAACCGCGACATCGAGCTGTATATCAACTCACCGGGTGGCAGCGTATCCGCAGGGCTGGCTATCTACGATACCATGCAGGTGCTCAAGTGCGAAATCGCCACTATCTGTGTGGGACAGGCAGCGTCGATGGCGGCGGTGCTGCTGGCGGCGGGAACCAAAGGCAAACGCTACTGCCTGGAGCACGCCCGGGTGATGATTCACCAGGTGAGCGCGGGCTTTCAGGGCACCGCTATCGACATCAACATCCAGGCGCAAGAGGTGCTGCGCTATAACCGGATGCTGAACGAAATCCTCGCCTACCACACTGGACAACCTTTAGAGCGCGTGGAGCAGGATACCCAGCGCGATTACTTTATGTCCGCACAAGAGGCGAAAGAATACGGAATCATCGACGAGATACTGTCGCGTGGCGCACGCTAAACCATTTTTAACGTAGAGGAGCGAATCCGTGGCACGAACAGGATTTGAACCTTTGGAAGGGCGCTGCGTACTGTGTGGTAAGATTCGCCCGCGCCTGATTCAGGGAATGCACGGCGGGGTGTGTATCGACTGCATCCAGTACGCCAACGAGCTGATACAATCGCAGGTCGCGCGTCATGAACGCACCGCTTCCTATGGGATGTCCAGCGTTCCCAAGCCCAAGGAGATTTACCGTATCCTCAGCCAGTATGTTGTGGGACAGGAGCGTGCCAAGCGCGCACTGTCGGTGGCGGTATACAACCACTACAAGCGCATCCAGCATACCTCGCGCGACAACGATGTGGAACTGCAAAAGAGTAACATCTTGCTGATAGGCCCCACAGGAAGTGGCAAGACCCTATTGGCACAGACGTTAGCCAAGATTCTGAACGTGCCCTTTGCCATCGCCGATGCCACATCCCTGACCGAAGCGGGCTATGTTGGCGAGGACGTGGAAAACATCCTGCTACGCCTCTTGCAGGCTGCCGATACGGGCACTTCCCTGCAAGAGACCGTGCGCAACGCGCAACGTGGTATCGTGTATATCGACGAGATAGACAAAATCGCCCGCAAGGCGGATAACCCCTCCATCACACGCGACGTATCCGGTGAAGGCGTGCAGCAGGCTCTGCTGAAGATTCTTGAGGGCACCATCGCCAACGTGCCACCGCAAGGTGGGCGCAAGCATCCTCAACAGGAGTTCATTCAGGTGGATACCACCAACATCCTGTTCATCTGCGGTGGGGCGTTCGAAGGGCTGGACAAGATTATCTCCCAGCGACTGGGCAACCAGACGATGGGCTTCCGCGCCTCGCTGGAGGGCAAAAAGAAGCTCAGCTACGGCGAGCTGCTGGCGCACGTTATCCCCGAAGACCTGCTGAAGTTCGGCTTCATCCCCGAGTTCATCGGGCGATTGCCAGTGGTTACCACTCTGGAACCGCTGGACGAAGAGACCTTGATGCGCATCCTCGTGGAACCGAAGAACGCACTCGTCAAGCAGTACCAGAAGTTCTTCGAGATGGACGGTGTGGACCTAGTGTTCACCGAAGGCGCGTTACGCGCCATCGCCCAAGAAGCCATGTTGCGAGGAACCGGCGCGCGTGCCTTGCGTGCCATTATCGAAGAGATTATGTTGAACATCATGTACGAGGTGCCCTCCTCGCAGGACATTAAACGGGTTGTTGTGGACGAGAGGACGGTTCGAGAACGCACCGAGCCGCAGGTACTGCGTGCCGAAGATATTAAGCAGGCATCCTGAACACTATGCCCAGAGCACGCAAGACGACAACAGAAACCGACGAGACGACGTCCAGCACCCGCTCCACCCGGCGCAGGCGCACACGCCCCGCTGAAGCGGAGTGGGCAGAAGAGGAAGGTACCGGTTCGCGCATCCCCACTCAACTTCCGCTGGTGCCGGTGCGTGACCAGGTGTACTTCCCACAGATGGTGTTTCCGCTGTTTGTGGGCAGGGAACGCTCGGTGCGCGCGCTGGAAGAAGCGATGGAGGGCGACCGGCTCATTGCCCTTGCCGCGCAGAAAGAGGTTATCACCGAGGAACCCGAGCCTGAGGATATCTACAGCGTGGGCATCGCGGCGGAAGTGCTACAGGTGTTGCGTATGCCCGATGGAACCCTGCGCCTGATGCTGCAGGGAGTGGACCGCATCCGTATCACCCGCTACGTGCAAACCGAGCCTTTCATTCTGGTGGCAGTAGAGCCTTTGCACAGCGAAAAGCAGCACGACCTCGAAATCGAAGCGCTGATGGGCATCGTGGTGTCGCTCTTCGAGCAGCTGGTCAACGCGGGCAAGAACATCCCGCCCGAGGTGCTGCTGAGCGTGAGCAACCAGAGCGACCCCGAACGGGTCATCAACACGGTTACGCCCTACTTGCCCGTTCGCGT
>JBMFOT010000071.1:0-15481 GCA_049969495.1 Armatimonadota bacterium | reverse complement strand
ACGAGTACTGGCTGCTGCCGTCCAGCGTCACCACGTGAGTCTCCAAAGCAGAGGTGCTACCCGCATTACGGATCTCGATGGACACCAACTGCGTGCTCGGATCACCACTGAAGTCCTGCAGGTGTACGGTTCCATCCACCCGGCGGGTGCTGGCGGAGACGTTCAGCGTGCCCGTGCCGCTGCTGGGGTTGAGCGGGGCGTCTCCGGCGAAGTCCACTTGGATGGTGTGTGCTCCCAGCGACGCGCCTGCGGGGATGGTGTAGTTCAGGCTGGCGACGCCGCTGGAGCTGGTCACTGCGTCACCGACGGGCGAGCCATCCACCTTGAATCTGAGGGTGCGTCCGCCGATTAACGCGCCGTCGTGTGCGCGTTTCAGGGTGGCGCTAAGGGTCACCGTGTCCCCGCGGCTTCCGCTCGTGTTTGCTACCTCCACCGTGGTGTTGGCGTAGCGGCGGAAGATGGCGGTATCCGATGTGCCGTGATAGGTACTGTCGCCCGCAAACGACGCGCTCATCGTGCGGTCGCCCAGCACACCGGCTGTCACCGTCCACGAGCGGGTGGCTACTCCGGAGGCGTTGGTGTTGGCTGCACCTGCGTTCGTGCCGTCCACGTTAAAGCTCACCGATTTACCGCTCAACAGTGCCCCATCGGACACGCGACGTAGGGTAGCTCGCAGTGTGGCAGGTTGCCCAATGGTGCCCGAAGCGTTGTCCAGCTCCAGCGTGGTGGTGTATTTGGTCGCTACTGTATAAACGGGGCTATAGCTCCAGTTACCCGCCAAATCGCTCACCGCGAACTGGATTTTGTTGGCAGACGCGCTCTGCTGGTTGAAAGGTACATCGCTGGCGGTGATAGTCTGCAAAGCGGTGGTGCCGTCGGAGCCGGTCACGCTGCCCAGGTACCAGCTGCTCCAGGTGGTGCCGCCGTCGGTGGAGTAGCGGTACCACCCTCCGCTCGAGATGCTCAACCCGGACAGGATGTCCCATGCCTGCACCGTACAGGTAGGGGTCAAGCCCGTACTGCCCACGCTGGTGACGGTGAAGTTCTGCCAATCTTGCGGGGCGGTGAGGTCTATCTTCACCACCTGCCAGCCGCTATCGCTGTAGTTGCCTGCACGGTCGTAGGCGCGGAAGTAGACCTGGTTCTGTCCGGAACCTCCTTCCTGATTGAACGGCACGCTGGCAGCGTAAATCCACTCCTGCGCGGTGCTTCCATTCGAGGCAGGGGTTCCGCACGCGAATGGTCCCTGCGTGCCCGTGCCCGAGGTCCAGTACCAGTAGTACAGTGCGCTGGTGTTCAAGCCGGAAAGGGTATCCTGCACCTTGATCCAGCACGAGGGGGTGGCACTGTTCGTCCAGTCGGGCCAGAAGCTCTGCCAGTTGCCCGGGTCGGTTCCGTCCACGATAATGGTGTTCGTCACCGTGGCGGTGCCGCCGTTAATGGAGCGCACGCGGTAGCGTACACTCTTGCTGCCTTCAGAGGTGCCACGCAGGTTCCACACCAGCCGGCGCCAGTAGCCTGCGGGAATGTTACCCTGGTTCATGCCGTCGGTGCCCGAAAAGGTGAAGCTCTCTTCGGCACCGTTAGGCGCATAGCGCACGTAGGTCATACTGTTGAGGCTGATGCCGGAGGTGAGCAGAGAGATATCTCCATACACTCCGGATGCGACAAAAGAGTCGGCGCGTGCCCAGCCGGTGACGTCGAAGTTCACATTCGGCTTCACCGCCACCGGCGTCTGAAAGACCTGTGTGATGTTGGGATTGACGGGCCCATACACGGCGCGCACCGCCACCGACCACGCCTGCGAGGAGCCTTCGTTCTGGGCGTAGGTGTATACCTTGATACGGTAGTCGCCCGCGCTGGCATTATACACTGTGATGACCTCCACATTGTCCCTGGCGGAAAGAGACCACCAGTCGCCGCTCGCTCCGCTGGAGAAGGGCGCTTTATCGAGGTAGAGGTCTAGGTCGTTCTTGAGAGCGACACTTCCGCCGGATGGAGCGGGAGCGTCGGGATATACCAGCACCACGCGCAGCATGGAGGCGTTCTGCGGCAGGTTGAAGTCCACCGTGCGCAGGTCACCTGTTCCACCGTTGCCCCACCACCAGGCGTACCAAAAGCCGTCCGTGTTGTAGTGGGAGAGGAAGGCATCCACCTTGCCTCGCCCTTGATTGGCGAGGGTGTCCCCGATATGGACGGTGTTGGCGAGAATGACCGCCTTGGTCGCCCAAGCGGGGAAGTTGTAATGCCCGATCATCCCTGCCACCAGCCCCGCCACGTGGGGCGTTGCCATCGATGTACCGCTCCAACCGGTAGCGTAGCCCGCGTTGTTGGTGTTGCTCAGCGAGTCGATCCACGAGCCGGGTGCGACCACGTCGGGTTTGACGCGGCTGTCGCCCGTGGGTCCGCGTGAGGAGTAATTGGTCACACGGTCCAAGTAGCTGGGTTCGTCATCGTAGATAGCACCGACGGTAAACGCGCCTTTTGCCACGCCCGGGCCTCCAATGGTGCCTCCACCCGGCCCGTCGTTGCCAGCGGAAATCACCGGCACGATGTTCTGCTGGAAAAGCTCATCCACTTTGCGAGACTGGGCGTCCGTACCAACCAGGTTGGTGCCGCTGAAGCCTCCACTATAGTTAAACACCTGTCGCTTGTAGCGCGCCTCTCGCCCCTGCATGTCCAGCAGTCCTTCGTACACGGAGTTGCCTTCCGAGACACCTCTGCCATCGGAGGCACGGCGAAACACCTTGCTGATGAGCAGATCGAAACCGTCCACATCAGTATCGCGCAGCCCCTGTGCCATACCGCGATAGCGCGCCTGTACGTTGCCTTCACCCATGAAGGTGCCCGTCACATGCGTGCCGTGACCGTGTACATCGTCCCACCAGTTGGTTTCGGTGGTACGGTTGTAACCCGCACTGCCTCCCCAGATGTTGTTCAGATCCCAGTGGAAGCTCAACCCCGTATCCATCACGCCCACCTTGATGGCTCGCCCTCCTTCGGGACGGCCATCGTGCTGGTAATACCATAGCAGGTCGGCGTTGATGGACGCCTGCGACTGCGTGTGCATGGTATGGGACGGGCGTATCGGCTCCACGAACAGCACCGCATCTATGTCCAGCAGACGGTTCACCGTCGCCGCGTCCGCCACTATCGCGAACACGCCCAGCGAAGGGTCATAGACCCCTGTTTCTGCTGCCATATTCTCGATAGCTGCTTTCGCCCCTTCATCCGCCGCGAACAGGTTCACATATAGCCAGATGCGCTCACCCGACGTGTCGCCCATGAAGTAGAGCAAATCGGGGTCTAACTTCTGCACGGGGTTGGGCTGACCCACCCAGCGCACCTGCGGATGCGACGCCACCGCGTTCAGGGCATCTACGGGGATGCGTGCCTGATAAGCAGTGTATGGGTAGAAGCCGAACAGTTCCACTCCGCGCTCCACCAGCCATGCCTGCAAGCCTTCGTCCAGCCTGCCGTTGAGCAGGATGAACGCGTACACTGCCGGTCTGGCGTTGAAGCCGAGTGTGGAGAGTTGTGCTGCCCGCTGTTGCGCTAGCCGCGCCAGTGCAGGCTGCAGCTTCTCGCCTTGCGGGGGCACATAGTCACCGCTGAGGAACGCCAGTGCGACCTTCTCGCCCTTGGTGCCGAAGGGGAGGATGAAGCGACCGGCCTCCACTACGCCCTCATTGCCCAGAGCCTTACCCTCCTGAAGGTACTGGGGACCAACCGGTAGCTGTTTATTCGCCAGCTCGGGGCGGGTATGGGCTACCGAAGACTGGTACTGAAGGGGGAACGTTGCTCCGGGCGCAGCGAGGAGAATGTCCAGCGGGCTGCCCGGAAGGAGTAAGAACGGCACCCCGGAAGGGGATGCGGTTTTCTTCGCCTGCTGTGCCAGCGCGAGCGGCGCCAGGCTGATGACCAGCAGCATCGCCATCGCCCACACCGCAGGCAAAAGCCTGATCGGGTTGCTTCTCATCGAAATACCTCCTCTAGGGCTCGCTAGCTGCTCTTGCCCGGCACCGACAGGGACAGCGTGGTTTGCCCTTATGCGTCTTGGCTCGTTCCGTTCTGTCGGAACTGTTTTACCATAGTATATAGTATGCAAGATTCGTACCAAAACGCGCATTTTTGAGGGGTGCAGGAAGTTTTTTTGAAAAATTTTTGCGAAGCTTATGGAAGAGGGGGATAGATGACACTGATGGATGTCATTAAGCCACAACGCTCAGCATGACACAAAACACATCACAACATCTGCAACAGCCGGGTCTCGCCCTTTTGTAGTTGTATTTTCAGCGACATGACGCGCCGGTCGACTACCTCTCCGCTTATCGGGTCGTATACAGTGCTCAGGTCAGGCAGATGTACGTATGTTTCCCAATCGGACTGCTGGGTAGCGTGTAGTGACACAATACGGTTTCCTGCGCTCACCACTTCCTCTTTATAGCTACCGTAGAGATGCACCCCTGCCTTCTTCGCCAACCCCTGTAGCAAGTTGACCCCTGCGTGTAGCGTGCCGAAGTAGACCGACCAGCCTCGCTCAATGCCCTTCATCGCCACCGCCACCTCGCTGGTGGCAACGAAAGTGGCCAGCGTGCGCGCGGAGGCGTCCTGTACCACAAAGCCCGGCGAGAGCAGCGCCCTCACCCCGAACTCCTCTCTCTGCCAGATGTCTACACCCGCTCTCCTCACCGTCGCAGCCGGTCCTGTGTAGGCTACTCCCAAGGGTATCTCCTCCCTTTCCACCACACGAATCCCCGTCAGGTCGCTGATATTGTCGGCGGAGGCGGAGTTACCGCGAATGTAGCCGGGCGCGTAGAACCACACCACCATCTTGCCTTTGCGTATCAGCGCCTTGAGCGCACGGCGTTGCGCCTCGGTGGGGGCGAAGGCGTTGAGCACCAGATACATCTTCGCGTGCTCTACCTTGCCCGAGCACACGTCGCCCAACAGGTAGAACCCCAGCGGCGTGCCGATGCGGTACAGCGTATACCGCATCCTCGAGAGCAGGGGCAGGGTGACCGCGTTGCCATAGGACAGGTGGCACAGGCTGGCTTCGTCCACCACCACCGCGATTTCGGGCTGGTAGGGCGTGCGGTCGGGGAGAATCTGCTCGTATATCTTCACCAGTTTCGCCAGGTTGTCCCATATCTCCGCGCTGTCCAGCCATCCCGCGCCCATCAGGTCCATCCACCAGCACGCCGCCCCGCGCGTGACGATATGCGCGAAGTTGCGCCGATGCACCGATAGGGTCTCCGCCGGCGTCTCCGCTCTGCCGTAGTTGTCTTCGGGCTTGGAGAGATAGGTGCGGGTGTCGTCCTCGTTGAGCCAGAGCTTGCCGTGCAGCTGCACCGAGTCCACCGGCGCCATGAAACCACCTGCACCACTTGCCTGACGGTCAAAGTAGGAGATAGGCGAGCAGAGGATGTCCACGTGCGGGCATTTCAGCAGTCGTTCCAGCGCGAGATGTCCCGACACTGCCGGACCGCCCGGCAGCCCGGAGAGTTCAAAGGTATACCCGTAGAAAAGCACCACCAGCTTGCGCCCGTCGGTCTCCTCTTTGATGATGCGGGCGAACTCCTCCAGCGGCTCCACCATCACCTCTTGCTGGAACCGCCAGAACCGGTACAGCCGACGCTGGGTAGCAGGATGCAGGAAGACCCCCTTGCCTTTTGCTTTGCGTTCCTCGGCGGTGGGTAAAGTGGCGTTGCGGTCGCGCAGATAGCGGCGGAAGGCAATTTCCATCGGCCTCTCGAAGCCAGGCAGAAGACCTTCCCACACGCGGTCGTAGAACCATTCGCCGGTGTTCTGTCCGCAGGGATGGTATCCCAGAATGTGGTCGCCATAGCGCGATTCTAAATGCCTTACCAGCTGGCACAGCACGTCGCCCGCTTCCACCCGCCACTTTTCGGACGCCATGCTTACGTAACCGCGCTCTCCGTTGTCGTACAGCATCATCTCGTCGGGGTGTTGCTTCGCCCACCAGTCGGGCATGTAGGTCAGTCCGAACCGGGGCAGTAGCAAGGCGTGCGGGTTCTCCTTCAGGATAGCGTCCATCTGCTCCTCGAAGGGGCGATAGTTGGGCGTTTCGCCCGGCGGCGTCCACGGGAAAAAGTGCACCACAAACGAGACGATATGCACCCCTGCCTGCGCCGCGCGACGGATGGTGCGCAGCCCTGCCTCGCGCTTCTCGCCCACGAGGTTCACAAACAGCATCAGTGGCGGAACAGGCTTGCCGTTGACCAGTAACGTCGGCACGCCTTTGCGAAGGGCTACCTGCGCAGTCAGGGGCATGGTTACGCACCTCCGAGCAAGGATTTCACCCGCTTCTCCAGCAGGATACTCTCGGCGGACTGGATGTGGGGAAAGGCGGCGCGCAGGAAGGTCAGGAAGGCTTCGCGCAGGCTGTCTTCCGATGCTCCCACCTTGCGTAGTCTGTTGGGATTGTCCAGATAACTCGCCAGCTGTTCTGAAAACTTGTTCATCCGTGCCGGTCGCCTCTACAGAGTGACATTCCTTTCGCCCCCGCCACGGTGACTTCCTGTGTCCGACTTACTTGTTTGTGTACGCGAAACAGAGGGTACAATAAGGAACAGGATGAGAGACGGAGAGGCATCATTGTTTGGGAAACTGGTGGTCGGCATCACCGGAGCCAGCGGCGCGATGTACGCGGTGCGCTTCTTGCAGCACGCAGCGCAGCATTTCGAACAGCTGCTGGTCATTGTTTCGCAGCACGCTCTCTCCGTCGCCCAGGCGGAGCTGGGGATAGATTTTCAGCAACTTTTCGGGAAGGATTACCCGAACATCACCTTCCTGAACCCGAAAGACTATTTCACGCCCCCTGCCAGCGGCTCGTTCCGACACGAGGGCATGGTCATTATTCCCTGCTCGATGGGTACGGCGGGGCGCATCGCGCATGGCGTGTCGGACGACCTGATAGCCCGCGCTGCCGACGTGTGCCTCAAGGAGAGGCGCAAGCTCATCCTGGTGGTACGCGAGACACCGCTCAACCTGATTCACCTGCGCACGCTCACCGCGCTGACGGAAGCGGGAGCGGTGGTGTTGCCTGCCTCACCTGCGTTCTACCACCGCCCACACACCATAGAGGACCTAGTGGACACCGTGGTAGCGCGGGTGTTGCAGCAGCTGGGAATAGACCAGCACATCGTCGCCCAATGGCAGGTGGAGGAATAGCCGGGCAGGAAAAGACCGGCTTCACGCCTAAGGTTACCGGTAAGCACTTATACCATCTTCTAAGGAGGCATTCTTACCGTGTCTGCACGCTCCTTTCGTTGGACACTGACTTTGCTACTCATCATCCTCGGGCTGGTGGTGGGCTACCAGGCAACGCCCTGGTTCATCGATACGCTCAAGCGGCTCCTGCCCGAGACGGTCAACCAGCCTGACACCCCCAACATCCTGGACAACCACCGTTTCCAGATGACCGTGCGGTTCGCTCTGACGGTCGTCGGCGGTCTGGTCGGTGTGATTCTGGGTTCCGAGATATTCCGCTTCGTGCTGAACGTGCAGAAACAGATTGAAAGCGCGTCCACCCGCGAAAAAATCGCCATCACCATCGGGGGCACCTTCGGGGTGCTGTTGACCGTGCCCTTCGCCGTGCTCTTCAGCCGGTACGGCATCATCGGCATCCCCCTGACGCTGGTGGTCGGTATCACCTTCGTCTACCTGAGCACCGTCGCCGTGCTCAGTATGAAGGAGCTGCGCGTGATGCTTCCGGCCACGGAAGGCGGAGCGGTCGAAGAAGCACCCAAAATCAAGATACTGGACACCAACGTCATCATCGACGGGCGTATCGCCGACATCTGTCGCACCGGCTTTATCGAGGGACCGATTTACGTGCCCGGCTTCGTGATCGACGAACTGCAGCACATCGCCGACTCTTCCGACTCCCTGCGCCGCGCGCGAGGCAGACGTGGACTGGACATCCTCAACCAGATGCAAAAGGAACGCCATCTGGAGGTGCGTACCTACGACGACATGGTAGACCCCAACGAGCCGGTGGATAAACGCCTGGTCAGTCTCGCCAAAAGCATCAACGGCGTCATCGTCACCAACGATTTCAACCTGAACAAAGTGGCAGAGCTCGAAGGGGTACAGGTGCTGAACGTGAACGAGTTGGCTAACGCGCTCAAACCGGTGGTGCTGCCCGGCGAGGAGATGCGCGTGCGCATCATCAAGGAAGGCAACCAGCCCAATCAGGGCGTCGGCTATATGGACGACGGCACGATGATCGTGGTGGAAGGCGGGCGCGACTACATCGACCAGGACGTGGACGTGATGGTTACCAGCGTGCTGCAAACCGTTGCCGGCAAAATGATTTTCGCCAGCGTCAAGAGCCAGGAAGGTGAAAGCGGTGAGTGGGTAGACCGCAGCAGTCTGCGCCTGCCGACAGCACGCCTGCGCCGCCGTCGATAGCGAGAAAGGGGTGGCTGGCGTGGGGGGTACATGCGCCCTGGTGCTGGCAGCGGGCAAGGGTGAACGGTTTGGTGGAGCAACCGGCAAGCTGTGGCAACCCATTGGGGGCATGCCTGTTCTGGTGTGGACACTCCGCGCCTTTCAAACGCACCCTGAGATCGACCATATCGTGCTGGTAGGGCAGGAAACCGACCTGCCCCGCTTGCAGCAGCTGGTTGGGGAGTTCCCCAAAATCGCTTCGGTAGTGCAGGGCGGTCGCGAACGCTGGGAATCGGTGCGTTTCGGGCTGGAGGCGGTTCCCCCGCAAGACGACTGTGTGCTGGTGCACGATGCCGCCCGGGCAGCGGTTTCCGCGCAACTGATCTCCCGCGTGCTGCACGCCGCGCGCGAAACGGGAGCAGCCCTGCCCGCCCTGAGCCTGCCCGATACGGTGAAATGGGTGGACCCAGAAAACGTCGTGCGGGAGACCCTCCCCCGAGAGCGACGTGCGAACGACGAAACGTGGCGCATGATGGCGGTGCAGACACCACAGGGGTTCGCGGTGAGCGTGCTGCGACGCGCGTACGAACAATACGACTTCAGCAAAAGCACACCCACCGATGACGCGATGGTAGTGGAGGCTCTCCACCCTGTCACCGTGGTACCCGGCGACCCACAGAACATCAAACTGACCTATCCCGAAGACCTTGCACGACTGGAGGCGGTTTTGTTGGGAGGAGGAGAAACGCGCACCGGCTTCGGCTACGATGTACATCCCTTGGCAGAGGGACGACCACTTGTGCTCGGCGGGATTGAAATCCCTGCACCACGTGGACTGGCCGGGCACTCCGACGCCGATGCGGTACTGCACGCCATCACCGACGCCCTGCTGGGCGCGGCGGGCATGGACGACATCGGCACGCTGTTTCCTGATACCGACCCGGCCTACCGCCATGCAGACAGTGCGGAACTGCTACGCCGGGCGTGGGCACAGGTTCGCGAGCGCGGCTGGAATCTGGTGAACGTCGACGTCACCGTGCTGGCGGAAACGCCCCGCCTGCGCCCCTACGTACCGGCGATGCGACAACGCATCGCTTCAGTGCTCCAAACCGAGCCCGACAGGATAAACATCAAAGCTACAACAAACGAGCGCATGGGCTTCATCGGACGAGAAGAGGGCATCGCCTGTTTTGCAGTAGCCACTCTGAGGAGGTGATACCCGTGCAGGATGTGTTGCTGGTCGCGCTGTTCGCGATAGCCATGGGCTATGTTGAGGCTGCGGTGGTGGTGTATCTGCGCGCGCTGTACTATCCGGACGGTTTCCCAATCCCGATCAAGCTGGGCAGCCTGCCGATACGCTTCACCCGCATCCCCGAGTTCGAGAACAGAATGCCTCAGAGGATGTTACGCACCGAAATCGGGCGAGAGGCGGCAACCATTATCATGCTGGCCTCGCTGGCATGGCTGGTGGGAAGCGCCCCTTTGCACGGGCTGGGCGCGTTCCTGCTGGCGTTTGGCGTGTGGGACATCTTTTACTATGTATTCCTGAAACTGCTCATCCGCTGGCCCAAATCGTTGACAACGCTGGACGTGCTGTTTCTGATACCGGTGCCATGGATTGGTCCCGTGTGGCTTCCGATTACCGTTTCCGCAGTGATGATTGTGTGCGGAGTGTGGTTGATGCTGAGCACCACCTAGCCCTGCCCCGAGTCCAGTTCCTCCGTACTGCAGAGGTTCCAGCCGCTGCTAAGCCAGCGCAAGACGAAACCACGCTGTATTAGGGAAACATGCGGGCAGCTTTGCGCCAGCACACACACGCTGCGGTCGGGTGTACCCAGCTCCACCTGCATCTCCACACCGTCGGCGATGCGCCCTGCACCGCGGGGCGCCAACCCCTGGGTGGCGTACTGCCACAGCTGCTCGTGAATCAGCGGAGGAAAGTCTTCGGGATAAGCAATGTCGGGCAGGTAACTCCGCAGACGGGTGCGCAACCAGCAGGAGAGCACATCCGCCAGCAATGCACGGTCATTGCTCACAATGTGGGTAAAGCAGTTATCGCGCGACTCGCAGTATAGCCGATTGCCCAGTTCGTGGTGGATGACCGTATGCCAATCGGGCGAAGCAAAGGTATCCAGCAGAATCTGTTCTACATCCACCTGCGCCGCGTCATCCGGCGAGAGAGGGGTATCGACGAACACCGCGTGCGAGTACGGCAGCAGAGCCAGCCGGTCGATATGCTGCGCTGGCACCAGCGCAAACGGGGAGCGTACGGTATGCACCTGTAACCCCTGCTGACGCAGCCATTGCGCCAGCGAGTGCCAGGGACGAGCGGTTACCTGCGCATCACTCCACGATAACAGAAGCAGATAGCACCCCTGCAGATACTCTCGCACGGCCTCTGCGCAGAGGTGTAGCGGCAGAGGCGTAGCGTACAGTGCGTACAAACCGCCCCGTGTACGAAGATGCAGGTGCGCGGGTTGCTGCGGCTTGCCGCCACCGGTAGTATCCGCCGGGCAGTAGTCCGTTATCATAGGAACAACAGCACCTCACATAGCTGGCAATTGCACGCGGAAGCAATACGACGGTGGGAAATGCCCGACGCGGGACAAACTGTGTCGCTCGGCGTGGAGGGAAGGTTGACTTAGTATATCATATTTGACCTATGGTTGCAATACGCGACGCATCCTCTGCGCAAAAGCGCGAGGAGGCTCGTATCCCACCAGGGTTAAATCCTGCAACCATTCGCCGCGCGGGGCGAGGAAGGCAACCGTCGGCAAGCCCTCCGCACCGTACTTTTTCGCGAGCTCCGCGGTCTCAGGGGGCAGATTGCTGGAGGTCATGTCCACCCGAAACACCACAAACCGCTGCGCCAGGCGGGCTACCTCCCCATCGGTCAGGGTTTCCCGCTCCAGCTGTCGGCAGAAGGGGCACCAGTCCGCGCTGAACACCAGCATCACCGGCTTGCCCTGCTGTATCGCCTGCTCGATAGCCGCCTTGCTAGCGGGTAACATATTCACCTCTCCCCTGCCAGCCAGCATGCCCGGCTGCGCTACCCACAACGCACTGACTATCAAGATGATGCCCAGCATCGCAGGCGCACCCCGCCGGCGTAACAGCAGGATACCTGCAACACCAATGCTGACCGTCATCAGCACCCGTACTACTTCCAGAGGCATCATGTCTCGCGCCGACCAGAAGATGCCGGCGACCACCAGCAAAATGATTACAGGAAACCAGAAACCAAACTGTCGCATTCTTTCCTCCTTACTGTTGCGCCGTTTGCACCGCCGAATGAAATTGCGCCATGCGCTTCAGGAAAGCGTCCGGCGGCTCGAACTGCACCAGCCTCAGCTCCTCCCGCTCGCGTCCCGAGCTGTCCAGAAACACAATGGTAGGCACGCCGACAATCTTAAACCGATTCTTCAGTTCCCTTACCGAGGGCTCTTCGTCGCGGGTGAGGTCTGCCTTCAACGCCACCACCCCGTCAAACGCCTGAGCCACACGCGGGTCGGAGAAGGTGTTCGCCTCCAGCTCCTTACACGGCAAGCACCAGTCGGCGTAGAAATCGATCACTACCGGCTTGCCCTCAGCAACCGCTTGCTGTAGCACCGCCTCGCTATAGGGTTGCCAGGCGATATGCCCGCCCTGCGCCCTCTGGGCAGGCAAGACCATCAGCACTGCCCACGCTACCAGCGCAACACCCAGTAACCGTTTGAACAGAAAGAAGCCGCGCACCGTCCTCGCCAGCTTATCCAGAGCGACCAGATAGATACCCACCCCGGCGAGGAATGCGAACATCAGCCACTTATACACCACTGCAGGCAGAATGGGGCTGAGGAAAAAGATCGCCACGCCGATCAGCGCGAAGCCGAACAGGTGCTCCATCGCCACCATCCACTCGCCGCTGCGCGGCAGGCGACGAATCGCCCCCGAGAACATCGCCAGCACGATGTAGGGAATGCCTAAACCGATGCCCAGCGTCAGGAACAGCAGGAACCCCAGAGGCACATTGCCCGTGCCCGACACCACTGCCGCCAGCGCAACCACCACGGGTCCCACACACGGCGCCGCCGCCACACCCACCAGCAACCCCATCAACAACGCGCCTAACCAGCCTTCGCGCAAACGCGCCTTGTTGCGCAGACCGGCAGGCAACTGCAGCTGGTACAAGCCGAACATGCTTAGCGCCAGCGCAATCAGTATCACCGCGAAACCGCCCAGCACCCACGGGTTCTGCAGCTGAAAGCCGAAGGTTTTGCCCAACGCTGCCGCCGCTGTGCCCAGCGAGGCGTACATCAGCGCCATGCCGAGCACATACACCAGAGCCAGTCCGAAAGTACGCCCCTGACTGCCGGAGGTCTGCCTGCTGAAAAAGGAGACGGTGATGGGAATCAACGGGTATACGCAAGGCGTCAAGTTCAGCAGAAGTCCCAGCAACAGGATGATGGGTAGGGCAATACCGAAACGCCCCGTGCTCAACAGGTTCTGCAGCTTCTGCAAATACGCTCCCCCGGGTGCGGAAGAGAAGCTCCCCATCGCCGAACCGCCTGGTGAAGAGACCTCTTCAGTCTGCGCGCTGACCGGTGGTTCACTCGTCTCCGCGCTGGCAGAGGCAGAGCCGACCTTCAGTTTCAACGTAAAGGGGACCTCTCCGGGCGGATAGCACGACCTCTCGTCGCACGCCTGATAATGCACCTTACCGCGAACGGTCACCTCGCCCGGCTTCAGGTTTTTGGCAGGTATAGCAGTAATGCGAATCGTGGTCTTGCCCTCGTACACCGCAATCTTTTTGCCACCGGTAAAGGCGAACTCGCGCTGTATCCCCTTCGGATACTGAGGGGGCGCAAAGGTGATGCCCGACACAGGTTCTATCGTCACACTGGTGGGGATGAGGAACTTCTCGCTTGCCGGGTTGGCGTTCACGTGGTACGGCTGCTTGATGTTCAGCGTCACCAGCAGGTCAAACCGCTTTCCGGGCGCAATCTGTTTCACCGACGCCGTCGCCCGCACGCTCAGAGCGTCCTTCGGTGGTGCAAACTGCGCAACCGCTGTGATACTTAGCAGCAGTACTCCCAGCAAACTGGCAATGGTTCGGTGCATTGGCTTCACCTCAGGCATGGTTTCTTTTCCCTATACGATAGATACCTCGAACGGCGTTTCAGATGCATTCCGGTCTTCCCGTGCCCAGAGAGGAATACTTCCCTCCTACGAAGGAAATATTACCGAAACAATCCATCGGGAGGCAACATCATGTCCAACTCGTGGAACGAACGCTGGGATGCTCTGGCGGACCGAATGGCAAACATGACCCTCGAACGCTACCCGGAGATGGCAACCTTTCTGGGCGTGCACACCTACGACCACCATGTATACGACTACTCCGAGCCTGCGCGGGACGCGGAGATTCGCGCCCTGTACCACTTCCTGCGGGAAATACAATCCATCCCGCGCGAGCAGCTTACCCCGGAACGTGCTATGGACCACGCGCTGGCGGAGGGGGAGATACGCCACCGACTGATTGACCTTGAATCGTGGCGCAGCTGGACACACGACCCCGACACGCCAAACAGCATTGTCGTTGGGGGTGCTTTCGCGCTGGCGAAGCGGTCCTTTGCCCCACCGGAAGAGAGGCTCAAGGCGGTGATTGCACGTCTAAAGCAGGCTCCAACCGTGTTCGCGCACGCCCGCCAGCAGCTAACCGAGCCCGCTCGTGTACCCACCGAGATTGCCATTCAGCAGGTGAGGGCGACGGTGGGCTTCTTCGAGAGGTCATTGCCAGCCGCGTTCCGCGAGGTTCAGCACACTGCTCTCTGGAACGAGTTCGAGTCGGTCAATCGCCAGGTGATAGACACCTACCACGCCTACGCCACATGGCTGGAGGAGGAGGTGCTTCCTCGCGCGGAGCATCCCTTTGCCATTGGCGAGCGTCACTACAGCCTGCGCTTGCAGTGGGGCGAGGGCGTGCAGTTGCCTCTGGAGAGATTGATTCAGATTGGCAAGGCGGAGCTGCAGCGGCTACAGGAAGAGTTCACCACCACCGCCGCCCGCATAGACCCTCATCGCTCCCCGCGTGAGGTGTTCGACGATCTGGCGAAAGACCATCCCTCTGCAGAAGAGCTTATCCCCTTTGTTCAGCAGATGCTGGAGGAGCTGCGCCAGTTCTGCATCGACCGCGAAGTGGTCACCATCCCTTCCGACGTGCGCTGCAAAGTGGAGGAGACGCCAGAGTTCATGCGGGAACTGACCTTCGCCAGCATGGATACACCCGGTCCCTTCGAGGAGGTGGCAACCGAAGCCTTCTACAACGTCACCCTCCCCTCGCCGGACTGGTCACCGGAGGACGTGGAAGGGCATCTGCGGGCGTTCAACCGTTACAACCTCACCGCCATCAGCATTCATGAGGCGTATCCCGGACACTACGTGCAGTTTCTGTGGCTGAAACATGCCCCGACACGCCTGCGCAAAATATTCGGCTCGTACTCCAATGCTGAGGGCTGGGCACACTACTGCGAGGAGCTGTTTATGGAGCTGGGCTACAAGGCAGACGACCCACGCTACCGCCTGGCGCAACTGCACGAGGCGCTGCTCCGCGCCTGCCGATATGTGGCGGGGTTCGGGATGCACACACAGGATATGAGCATCGAGGAAGCAAAACAGCTGTTCGTCGAACAGGGACATATGGAACCCATCAATGCCGAGCGCGAAGCGAAACGAGGCACCGTAGACCCCATGTACTGCAACTACACGCTGGGGAAGCTGCTTCTGCTCAAGCTGCGCGAAGACCTGAAGCGCAAGCAGGGTTCTGCCTTCAGCCTGCGCCGTTTCCACGACGAATACCTGCGGGCGGGCTTTCCGCCTATTCCCCTGCTGCGCGAGCAGATGTTAGGCGATCGGGATGAAGTGCTTTAGGAGGGTGTTCGAAATGGGTGGTTGAATGGCTAGAGAACCTAACCCTCTTGCCCCCTTCCCTGCGAGGGAAAGAGGAACGTCCCCTCTCCTCGTAGGAGAGGGGACGGGGGTGAGGTAAGACAAGGGGTAGCAAGAACGCCTCTCTCCTTGCGCTACA
>JBMFOT010000070.1:0-16106 GCA_049969495.1 Armatimonadota bacterium | reverse complement strand
GTCTCATCGGCGACGAGTAACCGGGCTTCCGAAGAACACGGATACACACGGATGGGACGGATTGGCGCGGATTATTCCACCGTGTACATCCGTTGTATCCGTGTTCATCCGTGTGCTCTCCCCGAAGAACACGGATATGCACGGATGGGACGGATTGGCGCGGATTATCTCCTGACTACGGTACGACCGCGTGTACCAGCGGTTGAAAACGCGGCGCGCCCTCGCCAACCACGAAACAGATTTTGAGTTCATCCACTATCTGCCGGGCTATCTGCTCATCCTGTGCGTGCACTTCGGCGACAGGCAAGGAGGGATCTACATGGTCGCCCACATGGAGCAAAACTCGGATACCCACCGCATGGTCTATCGTATCCTCCTTACGACTGCGTCCAGCCCCTAAACGCACCGCCAGCAACCCTACGCGACGCGCGTCGATAGCATGGATATAGCCGGTGTACGACACAAAGACAGGCAGTTTCACTCGTGCCTGCGGCAGCAAAGAAGGGTCTTCGATCACCCGCTTATCGCCGCCCTGCGCCCGAACGATTCGACGAAACATCTCCAATGCACTGCCATTATCCAGACACTCGCGTGCCCGCCGACGCGCTTCACTCAGCTGCGCTTCCAAACCGATAAGCAGTAAGGCATGCGCCACCAGTTCAATACACAGCACCTCAAAACGCGCTGAAGCAACACCTGCCCTGCGTTGCAACACCTGTATCGCTTCCGCCACCTCCAGCGCATTGCCTACCGCCTCGCCCAGCGGCTGGCTCATATCGGTGACCAGTGCTAGCGTATGCCGTCCTGCCATTGTGCCAATCTCCACCAGCGTGCGCGCCAGCTCCAGCGCATCCGGCAAACGGGGCATAAACGCTCCCGAACCGGTTTTCACGTCCAGCAGGATGTACTGTGCGCCTCCTGCCAGCTTCTTGCTCATCACGCTCGCCGCAATGAGCGGGATACAATCCACCGTAGCGGTCACGTCGCGCAGGGCATACAGATATTTATCCGCCGGAACCAGATCGGGCGACTGACCTACCAGACAGGCTCCGACCTCCTCCAACAGACGACGTATTTCGTCCGCGCTGAAGTCGGTGCGGAAACCGGGAATGGATTCCAGCTTGTCCACCGTGCCGCCCGTAAACCCCAGCCCGCGTCCCGACATCTTGGGAACCGCTATCCCGCAAGCCGCCAGCATCGGCACGACCACCAGGCTGGTCTTATCTCCCACCCCACCGGTAGAGTGTTTGTCCAGCGTCGGCTTATCCAGAGGGGGCAGGTGCAGCTGTTGCCCGGAATGCTGTAAGATAGAGGTGAGGGTGGTCGTCTCGCGCGGGCTCATTCCGCGAAAGTACACCGCCATCAGCCACGCCGCGACCTGATAGTCGGGCACTTCACCGCGCAGACCGCCTAGCACCAGCGCTTCTAACTCTTCCTTGCTCAGCTCGCCCCCGTCTCGCTTCTTCTGGATGACTTCAGGAACGCGCAGCATACCAAACACCCCCTAAGCCTATTCCCGCTCCGCCTACCACTTCCCTGCCGTGTGTCGTTAGTGGTAGAATCAAAGCAGGAACAGAAAGGGGGCATGTTCGATGTCTCCGGTAGCAACATCAACCAGAACCGGTTCGCTGGCAGAGGTACTGGATAGCCTGACCCGCGAGGCGGAGGTGTATCATTCTCTGGAAGACGGCTCCGTACAGTGCCTTGCCTGCGGTCACCGTTGCCTCATCCGTGAGGGCAAACGCGGCATCTGTCAGGTGCGCTTTAACCAGGGAGGCAGGTTATACGCGCCGTGGGGATATGTTAGCGGACTGAATATAGACCCCATCGAGAAGAAACCGTTCTTCCACGTCATGCCCGGCACACGCACGCTCACATTCGGCATGCTGGGCTGCGACCTGCACTGCGCATACTGCCAGAACTGGATTACCTCGCAGGCTCTGCGCGATCCCGCTGCCGGTGCGCCGGTGGAACGGATCTCCCCGGAGGAGATGGTGGAACTCGCCCTGCGCTACAACTCACCGTTCATCACCAGCTCCTACAACGAACCATTGATTACCGCCGAATGGGCAGTGGGCGTTTTCAAAGCAGCACAACCACACGGCATCCGCGGGCTGTTCGTTTCCAACGGCAATCTCACGCCCGAAGTGCTCGAGTACCTGCGCCCCTATCTGGCGGGGTACAAAATTGACCTGAAGAGCATGAACGACCGCAGCTACCGCCAGCTGGGGACCACCCTGCAGAACGTGCTGGATGGTATCCGCATGGTACACCAGTCCGGTTTGTGGCTGGAGGTGGTGACGCTGGTAGTGCCCGGCTTCAATGACAGCGATGAAGAACTGCGCGAGGCGGCAAGGTTCCTGGCTTCTCTGTCGCCGGACATCCCGTGGCACGTCACCGCCTTCCACCGCGACTACAAAATGCTGGACCATGACGATACCGATGTGCGTACGCTACTGCGAGCTGCGGAAATCGGGCGTAGCGAAGGGCTTCATTACGTGTACGCAGGCAACATCCCGGGCGCGGTCGGCAAGTGGGAGAATACCTACTGCCCGCAGTGCAACACCCTGCTGGTGAAACGATGGGGCTTTCGCGTGCTGGAAGACCACCTGACCGGTTCGGGCAAGTGCCCGCAGTGCAGCACGCCAATACCCGGAGTATGGTCATAGGAGAGGAGAACCACCCGTAGTGAAAGCACGTTACCCTCTGACCGTAGAAGGCGGTCGGCGAAGGATATGGCTCTGGCTGTTGATAGGCGCGCTGGTACTGCTTCAGATACTGGTGGTAGCCGTGCGGTTCTATACCGACTGGCTCTGGTTTGCGGAACTGGGATACACCGCTCTGTTCACCCGTATCTGGAGCACGAGACTGACTCTCTTTGTGGTTTTTAGCCTGCTGTTTTTCGCCGTTCTCTACTTCAACCTGTGGCTGGCGCACCGCTTCAGCTCGGGAATGGATGAGGAATGGGAGGAGCGGCTGCGCATTCGGCTGGGTATCGCTGTACCTCACGCTTCCCTGTCGTTCGTCTTCTGGTCAGTGCTGGTGCTTGCACTGCTGGTGGGCAGCCAGAGCTCGGGGCACTGGGAACAGTGGCTGCTGTTCCGATATGCCCAGCCCTTTGGTGTGCATGACCCATTGTTCGGGCACGACATCGCTTTTTATATGTTCCGTCTGCCCTTCTGGCGCTATCTGCACACGTGGTTCACCTTCTCCCTCTTCGCGACACTGGTCATCACCGCTGCTTACTACTACATCAACCGGGGTTTCGAAGTGTTCGGCACACTGACCGCCTTCTCGCCGGGCGTGAAACCTCATCTGTTCCTGCTCGCGGCGGCGTGCATGGTGCTGTGGGGCGTGGGTTACTGGCTGGACCGCTACGACGTGCTGTTCATCCCCAATCGCATCTTCACCGGCGCGGGATACGTGGAGACCACTGTACGCCTGCCGGGATTGTATGTCCTACTGATACTCAGCCTGCTTACCTCTGCCTCGCTGGTGTGGAACATTTGGCATGGACGTGTGCTTCGGCTACCTCTGGTGATGCTGGCAACGCTGGTAGGGATGTCAGTGCTGGTGCACGCGGTGATACCCGCTGTCGTGCAAAACGCCATCGTCAACCCCAACGAGTGGGGCTTGCAAAAGCCCTATATCCAACGACACCTCACCGCGACCCGACAGGCGTTTGGGCTGGATAACGTGGAGGAGCGTACCTTTGAAGCCAATACGAACCTAACCTCTGCCGACCTGCAGCGCAACAGCCAGACGCTCTCCAACGTGCGCATTTGGGACTACCAGCCCCTGCAAATGATTTTTAACTCCCTGCAAGCGTTTAAGCAGTACTACAAGTTCAACGACGTAGACGTAGACCGCTACACCTTCGGCAAAGACTACCGCCAGGTGATGATCGCCGCCCGCGAGCTCTCGCAACCCGATTTGCCCGCTTCCTCCAAAACATGGCAGAACCTGCGCCTGCAGTACACGCACGGCTACGGCGTGGTGATGACCGCGGTCAACACCGCTACAGCGCAGGGGCAGCCGCAGTACCTAGTGCGCGATATTCCCCCGCAGAGCAGGGTTCCCCTCCGGCTGGAACGACCCGAAATCTACTACGGCGAGGTGACCGACAATCCCGTTATCGTGGACTCGAAGCTGGATGAGTTTGACTACCCCACCCTACATAGCGGGGCGGAGAGCGAGAACCAGTACACGCGCTATCAGGGCACGGGCGGTATCCCCATCGGCAGAAACCTGCTGGCAAAGCTCGCCTACGCCTTCCGCATGGCAGATAGCTACCTGTTGCTCTCCGGCGACCTGACGCCGAATAGCCGACTGCTGTTCCGACGCAACATCCGCGAACGGATGCAGGCGATTACTCCCTTCCTGATGCACGACCGCGACCCCTATATCGTCGTGGCGGATGGCAAACTGTGGTGGCTGTGTGACGCCTATACCGTGAGCGACCGCTATCCCTATGCCAAAACGCTGGACATCGCGCTGGATGCCTTTCGCTATTATCGCCTGAACTACATCCGCAACGCGGTGAAGGTGGTGATTGACGCTTATAACGGCTCGGTGAACTATTACATCGCCGACGAACGCGACCCGATGATTCAGACCTATCGCCGCGCCCTGCCCGGTCTGTTCAAGCCGCTTTCCCAGATGCCGCCAAGCCTGCGCCAGCACCTGCGCTACCCGGAAGACCTGTTCCGTATCCAGAGCAACATCTGGGCGCTGTACCATATGCGCGACCCGCGCGTGTTCTATATGCGCGAAGACCAGTGGGAAATCGCCAAACAGCAGTCACCCGAAAGCACCGTACAGGGCGGTGAGTTCCAGCAGATGGAGCCTTACTACCTCATCATGCGCCTGCCCGGCGAAACGAAAGAGGAGTTCCTGTTACTCATCGTGTACACGCCGCTGAATCAGGAGAAGATGATTGCGTGGATGTGCGCTAAGTGCGACGGCGAAGACTACGGCAAAATCGTGCTGTACCGCTTCCCCAAGGAGCGCACCATCTACGGTCCCGCACAAATGGAGCGTCTGTTGGGGCAGGTGTCCGAAATCCGCACGCAACTGCGCCTGTGGGACCAGCCCGGCTCGCAAGTGGTCTGGGGGCATCTGCTGGTGATACCCATTGAACAGTCCTTGCTCTATGTGAAACCCGTTTACCTGCAGACCACCGGCGGCGGCGAACAGCGTATCCCCGAACTGAAGAAGGTCATCGTGGCGTTCGGTGACCAGCGCGTGATGGCAGACACGCTGGAACAGGGCTTACAACGCATCTTCGGCGCATCAGGTGTGCCCCGAACCACCCCTGCCAGGACATCAACCGCAACGCCTGCCGCTCCCGCATCGCCGACTCTTACAGAAGATGTACGCGCCCTTGTAGACCGGCTCGCCGAGGCTATCCGCTCCGCCGAAGGTGCGCAACGCGAGGGCAACTGGGCGGAGTACGGCAGACAACTAGAGCGCGTCAAGGAGCTGGTGCGGCAGCTACAGCAACAGGTGCAGTCGCAGTGAGCAGCGTTGCCACAAGACATCTGGTATAATGCCGTAAGGAGGTGATCGATATCAAAACCGTTCGTGTGCGCTTTGCACCCAGCCCAACAGGTTCACCACATATCGGCAACATCCGCACCGCGCTGTTCACGTGGCTTTTCGCGCGAAAGCATGGGGGGGTGTTCATCCTGCGCATCGAGGATACCGACCGCGCCCGCTACGTAGAAGGCTCGGTGCAGGAGATAATGGATAGCCTGCGCTGGCTGGGACTGGATTGGGATGAAGGTCCTTATTTCCAGTCTCAGCGTCTGCCGTTGTATCGCGAGGTGGCGGAGAAGCTGGTGAAAACGGGCCATGCCTATCGCTGTTATTGCACACCGGAACGTCTGGAGGAGCTGCGCCGCCAGCAGGAAGCCGCCAAACAGCCCACCGGCTACGACCGGAAGTGCCGTTACCTCTCCGACGAAGAGCGGGCGAAGATAGAAGCAGGAGGCACGCCCTACGTTATCCGCTTTGCGATGCCGCTGGAAGGCGAGACGGTCTTCCACGACGAGATTCGGGGCGAAATCCGCTTCGAGAACGCGCTGATAGACGACTTCGTGATGCTCAAATCTGACGGCTTTCCCACTTATCATCTCGCCAGTGTGACCGACGACCACCACATGGGCATCACACACGTCATTCGTGGCGAAGAGTGGATTTCCAGTACCCCCCGCCACGTGCAGATGTATCTCGCGCTGGGCTGGGAGATGCCGAAGTTTGCCCACCTGCCGATGATTCTGGGAACCGACCGCAAGAAGCTCTCCAAGCGGCACGGTTCGGTGCAGTTTGTGGAGTACATCCAGCAGGGCTACCTGCCGGAGGCGATGTTCAACTTCCTCGCCCTGCTGGGCTGGAGCGCAGATGAGGACCGCGAACTGTACTCGCGCGAGGAGTTGATAGAGCGGTTTGACCTGTCGGGCGTGCAGGAGAACCCTGCCATCTTCGACGGGCAGAAGCTGTTGTGGATGAACGGCGTGTACATCCGGCGCAAACCGATCGAGGAGCTGACGCAGTTGTGCCTGCCGCACCTGCAGGAAGCGGGGTTGATGCCCCCAAACCCCTCGCCGGAGCAGATAGAGTACGCCCAGCGAGTGATTGCGCTGGAAGCAGAGCGGATGAAACTACTTTCGGAAGTGGTAACGCTCACCGAGTACTTCTTCCGCGACTGGCTGGAGTACGACGAGAAGGGCGTGCGCAAATGGTTCACGCAGCCGTACGTGCCGCAGATGCTGGAGATGCTTATCGAACGCTACGCTGCGCTGGAGCCGTTTGACCTGGAGCATATCGAGGCAACCACTCGCGCCGTGGCGGAGGAGCTGGGCGTCGGCGCGGCACAGGTGATTCACCCCACGCGCGTGGCGGTAAGCGGGCGTACAGTGGGTCCGGGGCTGTTCGAGATGATCGAGGTCATGGGCAAGGAGCGCGTGCTACAAAGGCTCCGCGCGGCGCTGGAGATGATTCGGCAGGGCGCAAAGGATTAGAACCTATCCCCCGTTCCCCTGCCGGGGAACGGCCTCAGCCGTGAATGTTTTGCAGGGCGTACTGTGTTGCGCCCTGCAACATGGTAACACCAGCTATTGCGCCAGTCTCTGAATCTCCTGCTCGAAGAGCTTCTCGTGTTGTTTGCTGAAGCCAATCTGCCGCAGGGTTACCTTGTGCGCACGATCGGTGAAGATGGTGGTCGGTAAGGCGGTAACCCTGTACAACTCCGCACCGGTGAGTTTTTCGCTGTCCACCGTCACCGGCAGGGTGAGTTTGTACCTTTCCACAAACGCTTTCACCGCCTGCTTGTCGGAATCAAGGGCAACAGCGACGATGACCACGCCCTTCGAGGCGTATTGCTGGTGCAGCTTTTCGAGGAACTGGACCTCCCGGGTCCAGAACGGGTTGCCGATGTTGCCGAAGCTCAGCACCACCGGCTTCCCTGGGTTCCTTCAGAGGTAACACAGGGTCTCGCCGGTGACCACATTGGTCACATCAAAGGCAGGAGCAACCGCTCCCACCGGCAGGCTCGAGGCGAACACTGCCGGGTTGCTGGGATCTACGGCAGGCGCAGGCTCTTGCTGAGCAAGCGATACAAACGCCACACCCAGCGCAACTCCGCCGACCACCAAGGCCAGCAGTTTCATACGCGTCATGCACATCCCTCCTTACCACGAATATTTATCCTGTCAATACATCTATGACGGCTTCCGCCACCTTGTGGTTACCGAAAGGTGGCATCAGATAAATGCCCTGCGTCATCTTTTGCGCCCGCAGAGCAAACTCTCGTGCCACATCAAGACCGTACTGGCGGGCATCCCTATCATCGAGCTCCGCCAGTCGCTTGCGGATAGGGTCGGGTATTTGCACACCCGGCACCTCATAATGCATAAACTCCGCATGGCGCGAACTGCGCAGAGGCAACACCCCCACCAGCAAGGGCAGACCCACCTTGCCCACCGCCTCTACCGCCCTTTCCAGCACCGCGATATCGAAAATGGGCTGGGTGTACACCAGATGCGCCCCCTCCGCCGCCTTGCGCTTCAGACGTTCATCCTCCGTATGCTGGTCATACGCCAGCGGATTATAGGCGACTGCGATAGTAAAGGCAGTGCGCACGCCGATGCTGTTGCCGGCGAGGTCTACACCCTCGTTAAACCGCCGCAGGATGCGCACCAGTCCAATGGAGTCGATATCGAACACCGAGGTTGCGGTCGGGTAGTCGCCGATGAGCGCGGGGTCGCCGGTTACCGCAAGGATGTTGCGGATGCCCAGTGCGTGTGCGCCCAGCAGGTCCGCCTGTATCGCCAGCAGGTTGCGGTCGCGGCAGGCGAAGTGCATCATCACCTCGATGCCCACCTGCTCCTGAACGAGGTGCGAGATGGCGATGGGGTTCATTCGCAGGCGGGCGCGCGCCCCATCGGAGATATCGATTACATCCACACCATGCTCTCTTAGCGAGCGCGCCCCTTCCAGCACCTTTGCCACCTCCAGCCCGCGCGGCAGGTCCAGCTCCACCGCAATGACGTACTTCTTACCTAACTTGCCCGCTAATTGCGACGGCTCCGCACGCGGAAGTTCCTGGGGCTTCACCGCCTCCGCCACCTTCGCCGGTGCTCGTCGGACGCGAGGTTTCACCCCCTGCAGGCGTTCCGCGACCGCACGAATGTGCGCCGGCGTCGTACCGCAACAGCCGCCGATGATGTTCACGCCGATTCGCGCGAACTGCTCGCTATACTGGGCGAAGTAATCGGGTTGCGCCTCGAAAGCCACCTCCCCGCGCTGATACTGCGGCAAACCGGGCGTGGGCATTACCGAAAGGGGAAGACCGGTTGCGGAAGCCATCGCCTGCAGGATGCCCACCATCCGCTGGGGACCCACCACACAGTTCGCGCCGATGACATCTACGCCCCACTCCTCCAGCGTGCGTGCCACCTGCGCGGGCAAGCCGGAAGCCAGCGATTCTCCGTCCTCGATAAATGCCTTCTGCGCGATGACGGGTATCTCGCTGTCCAGCGTGCGTAGCTGTTCCAGAGCGATTTTGAGCTCGTCGAGATGGGTGAAGGTTTCGAGCAGGATGACATCCACACCCGCTTCCAGCAGAACCTCTATCTGTTCGCGGAACGCCTCGCCCGCCTCCTGCGGTGCTATCTGACCAATAGGAGCCAGCGGCTTGCCGACCGGTCCCACCGCCCCTGCGATGATCACAGGCAGTTCACCCGCCGCCTCACGCGCCAGCCGTACCGCCGCCAGGTTGATCTCACGCACAAGATGTCCTGCACCGTGCGTTGCCAGCTTCACCCGATTCGCGCCGAAGGTGTTAGTTTCAATCAGCCGTGCACCCGCCTCGATATACGAACGGTGCACCTGTCGCACCGCATCGGGCTGTATCAGGTTCGCCAGCTCGTACGGCGCCTGCACACCGAGGCGCTGTAACATCGTGCCCATTGCCCCATCCGCAACGAGCACGCCCTCTTGCAACATCTTCAATAATCGTTCTCGTGTCACGGTTCGATACCCTAACGCTGTATTCGCCAGAATTGTACCCTGCAACCCGCCGCATTGCCAACCAGCACCAGCAAGCCCCCATGCAAGCCGGACACAGAAACCAGCCGCGCTTCTTTGACTACGCCCTCCACCGGCTCGCTCTGCCAGAGCACCTGAACAGGCGAAGAGAGCATCGGCGGCACCACCAGAGCCAACGATTGTTTGCCCTCGCCCGCCAAACGGCTGACCAGCAAAGGCTGATCGGGGTGCAGCGATTTGCCTGTCTGCGCGAACAGGCGGTCATAGCCCTGTTGTGCCCACTGTTCCATCCCTAAATCACGGAACGCGAGAGGAGTGATAAGGCATACCCATTGCGCATCGCCGAACTGTTGAGGCAGGGAGAGCAGGCTATCCATCCGCAAACGCTCAAAGCGCAACCACTCTTCACGCGACGAGAGATTTAGCACACCGCGCCATACCCCGCCCGGGTAAGCCGCCACCGGCATATCCTCTCCCTCGCGCAGGGAAGCGCAGGCGAACCAATTGACCTCCTCTTTGCGCGTGCGTTTGGTGTATTGTTTCCCTTCTACCACGATAAGGTTACGCGGGCTCAGTATCTGCGCCGCTTTGCCACCCTTCACAAAATAGCCCGTCACCATACCGCGCAGTTCGCCAGGGTCCAGGGCTGTCTGCCACTCCTGTTGCCAGCCGTCGCCCTCCCTCTTCCAGATTCGAAGGTGCAGCACATCCTCTTTCGCGCTATCTGTATGCAGCGTCACCAGGCGCGCCTGTCCTTCCCCGCCGAGGTCCACCAGCGACGCCGAGATGGTATCCGCCGGAAGCGCGAACTCCCACACTTTTTGCCATCCGCGCAGGGGAGGTTGTTGCTGAGCTGGGGCAACAATAGCCAACCAGAGCAGCAGTACGAGGCGCAGGAAAAGAAGACCTCTCCCCCATCCCCTCTCCCACAGGGAGAGGGGCGTTGTGCCCCCTTCCCTCGTAGGGAAGGGGGTCGGGGGGTTAGGTAATTCTCGCCTGAGAAATCTCTTCATCCCTTCTGCCTCTGCCGGAAGGTCTCGGCGGCGAGGATAGCTACCGCATGGCTGGCTGGCAGGGGCGGGGCGTCCGGGCGCGTCGGGATACGCACGGAGACATCTGCCATCTCGCGGAGGTGCTGACTCAAGCCGCGCTTCTCGCCGCCTACCATCCATACCACCGAATCGCGCAAGTCGGTATCATACAGCCCCATTGTACCCTCTTCCAGCGCAGCCAGAAGGCGTATGCCGCGCTCTTTCAACCCCTGCAGTGCAGGGCGCAGGCTATCCGGCACCGAAATAGGCAGTCTCTCGAACGCCCCCGCAGAGGAGCGCAGCACGGTAGGTTCGTCTTTCAGCCACTCTTTGCGGTCGCATAACACCCATCCCGCGCCGAACGCCTCCGCCACGCGCAGGGCATACCCCATGTTGTAGGCATCCTCGAAACCCGCCAGCACGAAAATCAGCACCGGCTCGCGTTGGCTGTCTACCCATTCCAGCATCTGCTCGACAGGCTGGTATTCCCGTTCGGAACACAACGCAATCACCCCCCCATGTGCGGTATCGCCCGCCAGCTGAGCCAGCAGTTCCGTGCGCACAATCTGCACCAGCACATCCTTGCCCAGCGCGAGCTCGATCAGCCGCTCCAGTCGCTTCAGGTCGGAATGCGGACTGAGCAGCAGGCGGTGCACCCTACGCTTGCCGCAGGACAGTATCGCCTCTGCCGAAACTTTTCCCTCGAAAACAATCTCGCTCATAGACTGTTGTGTCGCATGGCGTGCAGGATGTTTGCCCGTCGTCCAAGGATACGCGATGTGCATTAAGACGAAGCGGGTTCTGGGATAGGTTGCCAGTAGTTCCACAGGTTGCCCGCCGGTATATAGTGTACCGGCATTCTTCCCCAGCCGGCGTAGTAACCCGTGTGCGTCTTGAAGGGCAAGTCGTACCCCGCTAAGTCGGTCATGGATGCACCTCCCTGAAATCGGTATTTACGGGATTCGCGAGGGGCAGGCAAATCTCTTGCCGGTAGAGAATCAATGTCTACATCTGTTGCATGTGCGGTGGTCTGGTGCCTTTGCCCATACACAGCACACATGCCATAAGGTCGAGGTTTCACGCTCCAGTAGAATGCAACTCAAATACATCCAGCGTAACAGGTCTATCGGCAACAACCTGCTTGCCGTGCTGTGGTTCGCAGGGGTGGCATGTGTTGTCTTCTGGCGGGTGGTCTTGCTGGGAGAGGTGCTCTACTACGGAGACATCATGCTCTACTTCCATCCGATGCTCTCCTTTGAACACCACTGGCTATCGAGGGGCATCTTGCCTCTCTGGAATCCGCATACGCTGTTCGGTCAGCCCTTCGTTGGCAATCCGCAGGAGTGGCTGTTGTATCCGTCCACTCTGCTGGTGGCATGGCTGGGCGCGGAACGGGCGATTTCGTGGGGAGCGGTGGTCCATCTTGCGCTGGCAGGGCTGGGAGTGTACGCTTTCACGCTGCGCAGAGAGTATTCCCCGCGTAGCGCACTGGCGGCGGGCACGCTGTGGTCGCTGTGTGGGGCGGTGGTGCTGCGCAGTCAACATGTGGGCATCCTGCAAACGCTGGCATGGTATGGGTGGAGTTTTTGGGCGGTAGAGGGTGTGTGTCAACAGCCAAATCTGCGCCGAGCCGTTGCGTTGTCTGCTGTGCTCGCTCTGGCTTCGCTGGCAGGTAGTCCACAGATGTTTCATACGCTACTGCTGGTGCTTTTGGGATGGTTGATTTACCGCTGGCGTAAGGTGCAGGAAAAACGGAACGTCCTACGCTGGGGTGTCACTGCAGCAATAGTATCCTCTTTGATCGGCGGTGCACACTGGCTGCCTCTGATGGAACTGCTGCGCCATACCGGGCGGGACGCGCTACCTCTTAAGGAATCTGCCGGTTATGCGCTGCACCCGGACCATCTCCTGCTCTTTCTCGCGCCCAACCTCTTTGGCTTCCCATGGCAGGGCAATTACATGTTGAATATGTTTTACTGGGAACTCGCTTTCTTCGTGGGAACCGTGCCTCTGCTTATCGTACTGATGAGGTGGCGCAAAGCGGAAGGGGATGAGCGTTTCTGGAAGCTGGCGGTTTTCTTCTCGCTGTGGATGGCAATCGGCCCGTACGGCGGTTTGTATCTGCTGGCATACTACCTGGTGCCGGGAATGCAGAGCTTTCGCACCCCTTTGCGCTGGACGGCGGTAACCGACCTCGCGCTGTGCCTGTGGGCGGCATCTGCACTGGAACACGTCCTGCTTCACCGCCGCTGGTGGCGTTTGCCGCTGGTGGTGCTGATGCTGGCAGTGGGGTGGCAGCTGATAAGCGGTTTCCTTGCCCATTCCCTTGCCCCAACGCTTGCCGCTTCTCGTGCGCTCTCGCCGGAGCAATCCCTGACAAAGGCGATGGCAATGGCTGAGGTTATCGGTGCCTCGCTGTGGCGCGCAGCAGGCATGTGTGCCATAGCGGTAGCGATACTTTCGGTTAAAAACCAGTGGCGTTGGTACCTGGGCGTAGCAGTGACAGTAGCAGAGCTGCTCTGGATTGCTATTCCCGCGAACCCCACCTGTTTGCCCGATGTGTTCCGGCAGTCTCCACAGGTTGTTTTGCGTTTGCGCGAAGGCGGTCAGAGGCTTTTTGTGCCGGACTCTTCGCCGATATGGCTACGCTACGTGAACGCACACGATTACGGCTCAAGCGATACCGCCACCCTCCGCTTATGGCGCGAGACGCTGACTTCCAACATCGGCATGGCACACGAGCTGAGCGAGGCATCCGGTTACGAGCCGGCTCCTTTGCAGCGGAGTGTTCGCTGTTTTGCCGACCTGCAGACGCACTGGCGCGAAGAGCCTGCCCTGTTGCGCAAAGCAGGAATAGGCGCGATAGCGTTTGGCAGCAGCGCGGATAACTGGAGAATCGTGCCCGCAACAGCGCCCGGTGCGCGTGCATGGATGGCGGGTACGGAAGAAGCGGTTCGCTGGGGAACATCTAACCCTCAGCAAGTGGTCCTCTTTCCGAAAAGCACTGGCACACTGGTGCTGGCGGATAGCGCGTATCCGGGCTGGCGGGCGTGGATGGATGGAGCGCCGGTTCGCTGGCGGTTATACAACGAGTGTTTCCGCGCAGTGGATATGCCATCCGACGTGCAACGGGTGGAGTGGCGCTATGTCCCCGACACTTTCCGCGTGGGATTGTTCCTGAGCTGTATCGGTCTGGGTGCTCTGGCGGCGATGGCAGGGTACGTGCTTGGCAACCGCTCGCTGAACAGGATATAATGGATGCGAGGTGATAGACATGTCGACGCTGCAAACGCCGGTTCCGGTCCGTCCGCTCCCCGAAGGCAAAATCAGCCCGTCAGGCAGATTTTTCAGGAATGGGGGAACTATCCCTCTGCCACCACGTGGTTGCGCAGTTCCCCTATCCCCTCGATGCGTATCGTCACCTCGTCGCCGGGTTGCAGTAAGCCCTTTGGCTGGCGGTAGACACCGACACCCGCTGGCGTGCCCGTCGTGATGATGTCACCCGGCAACAGCGTCATCGCCGCGCTGATGTGGGCAATCAGCACAGGAACAGGGAATATCATGTCACCGGTGCTGGAATGCTGGCGCAATTGCCCATTCACGCGGGTCTCGATGGTCAGCGTATGAGGGTCTTCTATCTCGTCCACCGTCACCAGCCAGGGTCCGCACGGTGCGAAAGTATCACAGCCTTTGGCGCGAGACCACTGTCCCTCCGTGCGCTGCAGGTCGCGGGCGGTCACATCGTTCATGATGGTATAGCCAGCTATATAAGACATCGCCTCTTCGGCAGGCACGTTTCGCGCCCGCTTGCCGATGACCACTGCCAGCTCGCCTTCGTAGTCCAGCTCCTGCGTGATGCGCGGATATACAATCGCCTCGCCATGTGCAATCAGCGCAGAGGGCACTTTGACGAAAACAATGGGCTTCTGGGGCAAGGGCATGCCCGATTCCTCACAGTGCGCGCGATAGTTCGCGCCGATAGCGAGTATCTTCTGCGGGCGCGTGACGGGAGGCAGGTACCGTATTTCGGATAGCGGGTGTGCCACCGCCTGCGCGGCGTGCGGGTTCTCCAGCGCCAGAAGCCGATAGGCACGCACCACCTGTTCCGCCATCTTCAGCGCGTCTTCGCCCTGCTCTAACAGATGCACCGTATCCCGCGCCAGCACGCCTGCGGGCTCAAAACCGCTGTCCAGCAACGCCATGCCTGCGTTCAGGTCTACCACAACGTCGCCCACAACAGCTCCAATGCTCTCACTTCTACCCTTTTGGTAACTGATTAGCTTCATGGTTCCCTCCTCTAAATCACCGGTTGCGCCTTCTCCTGCACCAGGTGACAGGTATCGTTGATAAGCGAAACCCACATCCAGTCGTCCCGGCACTCTATTGCGCTCAGCGAGGCGTTATCCAGACGAATATGCCGAAAGGTCTCCAGCGGCGCAGACAACGCCACACAAATCAGCGCGCGCAGGCTCCCCCCGTGCCCGACAATACACACCGTGCCCTCATGATGCTTCTGGCGGATGTGCTGCAGCACCCGACGCGAGCGTTCCAGAATCTGCTCCGGGTACTCTGCGCCGGGCGGGCGATAGCGCAAGGAGTCTTTCCGGTACTTCTCGAACAGCTCCGCCCACTCGCTGGCAAGAATCTCTTCGCGGCTCATCCCCTCCCACACGCCATACGAGAGCTCACGCAGGTCGGCGTCAGGTGCGGGGCTTAACCCATGGTATCGGGCGATAATTTGCGCGGTGTGCATCGCACGCCGCAGGTCGCTGCTATAAATAGCCTGTAGAGGCTCGCTCCGTAGCCGATGGGCTATTGCCTCCGCCTGTTCCCTGCCTCGTGCGTTCAGCTCCACGTCCGTCTGCCCTTGAAAACGCATCTGCTGGTTCCAGTCGGTTTCGCCGTGTCTGACCAGAAGTAGGCGTAACATGGTCACTGCATGAAATCATACGAGAAGTAGACCGTCACCCCCCGCTTCCGGGCATAGTCGCTGACGTTGGGGCTGGTGATCATATGTGTGACGATGATCGGGAACAGGTTCGGATAGACTCCCTGCAACCGCTTCATTTTGCGCTTCACGAAGCGGTCTATATCGTTGGAGGAAAGCTGCAGTTTGCTCTCCCCGACGATAGTAAAGGTTTGTCCATCGCGTTCCGCCTGCCCCCAGATGTTGACCTCAATGTACTTGCCTTCGTTATCCAGAGCGTAATCGCGCTTTAGCCTCCCTACCACCTGCAGACCATAGTCTCTCTGCAAGAGACGAGGCAGCGCGAGATACGCCTCATCCTCCAGACGGTATCCCACGGACATGGATAAGCCGCCCAATTGCTTGCGTAAGTCTTCCTGAGTAGATTCCAAACGCTGGGTGGTTGCCGTCAGTTCGCGTACGGCATGTCTCAGTTCGGCGATGGCTTCGGTGTTGCGCTGGGTCGCCTCCCGCAGTTCGGCAATGGCTTCGGTGTTGCGCTGGGTCGCCTCCCGCAGTTCGGCGATGGCTTCGGTGTTGCGCTGGGTCGCCTCCCGCAG
>JBMFOT010000069.1:0-16691 GCA_049969495.1 Armatimonadota bacterium | reverse complement strand
TGCTACCCCTTGTCTTACCTCACCCCCGTCCCCTCTCCTACGAGGAGAGGGGGGCGTTCCCCCTTCCCTCGCAGGGAAGGGGGCAAGGGGGTTGGGTGATCTATCCATTCAACCAACAATTTCGAACACCCTCGGAGGGTGTTGCCTACCTTGCGCAGGAGGTGACCGTGTTGTGAAGATTCAATGTGGTTGTGTCAACGATGCTAAGTCTAGTGCCTTTCATCTTGTGCCTGTCCTGCCTCCTTGCGTTCTCAGGCACAAGATGGTGTGGTATTAGCGGGGACAAGGGAATAGGTGTAGTAGAAGTGGTGCCGACGGGGGGACTCGAACCCCCAAGCCCGTTCGGGCACTAGACCCTGAACCTAGCGTGTTTACCAATTTCACCACGTCGGCATCCACCTTTATATATACACCTTTTGCCCTGCGCTTGTCAAGCGTTTATCCCGCTTTTTTGCGGAAAAATTGCTCCCTGCGTATCCAATCCGTGTGCCCCTATTCCAACGACACCGTCTTGCGCACGACCTCTCCGTTTTCACGAGTAAGCACCGTGACCGAGCGCACGCCGTTTGCCAGAAGATGCTCCCTTGCCTTGTCGATACCGAAACCCACCTGCTCTACACAGTGGCTATCGTCGCCAAAGCAGAAGCCGATTCCTATGCGGTGCGCCATCTGCACCAGCCACGAGGCGGGGTAGGGTTCTCCCAAACCTTTGCGGTAGCCTGCCGTATTGACCTCTATGATACCGCCTGTTTCACGAATCGCTTCCAGAGCCTTTCCTGCGGCGCGGCGTATCGCCGGCGTATCTAACGAGCCAAACCGATGTCCATGCAGCTTAATCAGGTCTAAATGCGCAACCACCTCCGGATGCAACTCCTCTACCATCTGCGCAAGAGTATGGTAATAATGCACAGCCAGCGATTCCACACCGTTGTGAGCTTCCATTGCTCGCTGAAAGTCCTCGACGCTACCGTCGATGGAGATTTCGTCCACATAGTGCACCGAACCGACGATGTACTCAAACTCGTAACGATGGCGATACTCCTGCATTAGCCGCGCGTAAGATCTGGCGGGCACGACCTCGATCTCAAAACCTTTAAGCACGACCAGGCGGTCGGCGAACTCTTCTGCCAGCGCGGGAAGGGTTTGCGCGTAGCGATTGAAGTCCGCAACGATTTTAGGCACGTCCCAGCCCAGCCGGATTTCGTTCGGATAGAGGAAACGTGCCTCCACGCGAGGGGCATGTTCTGTGACTCCAAAGGTGTGATAGCCTGCCTGTACCGCCGCTTCCAGCATCTCGCGCAGGGACGATTGCGCGTGGTCACAGAACTCGCTGCTGTGCCCGCCGTGCAGGGAGAACATCCAGGGAGGAGCACCTACCGACATAGTTCCTGCCACAACGCGCGGTAATAACGCATGAACCGCTCGGTATCCGCAATGCTGGTGGTCTCCAATCCCGCAATCTCGGCAAGGGTGTA
The DNA here is from genome assembly GCA_049969495.1 of Armatimonadota bacterium. Classification (GTDB taxonomy): domain Bacteria; phylum Armatimonadota; class HRBIN16; order HRBIN16; family HRBIN16; genus HRBIN16. Next base: position 15,216 of record JBMFOT010000069.1, on the reverse strand, counting down.
GCGGTCGTACCCGATGCTCTTCAGTAATCCGAACAGCTCGCGCCAGGGGTAGTTGCTGGTGAGTTCGGTAATGTGGCACGAGCGGATGTACGCCTTCAGCAGGTTAAAGCTCTCGCGCACACTGCCGTTCTTCACGTCGGTGGGATTGGAGTTCCAGGTGATGCCGACGCTGGGATGCCCACAGTGCTGCATGATGCGAGCGATATGGGGCGGTTCCTGCGTGCCGTGACCGTGCACCTCCAGCCAGATTTCCACACCGTTGTCGGCTCCTGCCTGGCCACACTCTATCAGCGCCTTGCCGATTTGCTCCAACGTTTTTTCCACAGGCACGCCTTCGGGCAGGGCATTGGGGCGCACTTTCACACCTTTCGCGCCTACATCCCGTGCCAGCTCGCAGAATCGCTTACAGGTTTCGATGTTCTCACGCACCACAGCGGGGTCTGGCGAATGGAACTCGCACACGGTGCCAAGCCCCCACAGTACGATACCCGAGTCTTCAAATTGCTGGCGCACCTCTTTTCGTCTGGTAGGGCTGATGTCCGGCTCCACCCCATGCGCGTGGGTGGTGCGCAACTCCACCGCCGCGAAACCGGTGGCTTTGCATCGGGCGATAAGGGTGGGCACATCCCATGCGCGAGCGAGGTTGTAGGTGACCAGCCCCAGATGGAAGGCAGGTGGGCGCGGTGCAGGCTGTGCCGAAGCAGAAGAAGCGAACGCAGCGGCTCCGAACATCGTCAAACTCCCCTGAATAAACTCTCGTCGGTTCATGGTGGCATCTCTTGCTCCAAGAGTATTGTGATTCATTTGGCGAGACGGAGGATAACCTCCTGCATTCCGCTCCATGAGGGACGAAATGGGAGAACAGCAGTGTCTACAAAAACACTTGACGTTTCGAAACGGGTTTGCTACAATAGTGGTGGTGAAGCGTATAAAATAGACACTTTTCTTACCACCACCGCCGAAGGAGGTAACGAAATGAAATACCAAGGCAAACGTTGGGCGTTTACTCTGATTGAGTTGCTGGTGGTTATCGCGATAATCGCGATACTGGCTGCCATTCTGTTCCCTGTGTTCGCCAGGGCGCGGGAAAAGGCACGACAGACCAGCTGCCTCAGCAACATGAAACAGATGGGAACCGCCAGCATGATGTATGTGCAGGACTACGACGAACGGTTCCCCCTCAGCTACTACCTGTCAGTCAACAGCCAGGCACAGCCATGCGCGTTCACGTTTTTAGCGGCGGTCGAGCCATACGTGAAAAACCGTCAAATCTATCAGTGTCCATCGGAGCCGAAGGCGATGAATATCGACGATGCGTTCAGAAACATCGGGCTACCCGGTGGAGAGTGCGGCGGCTTCACCTGGGCGAGCTACAACTTCAACTACGCTCTGACCAATATCGGGGTGGCTGTTGCCTCCATAGAGTACCCGACGGAGACCGCCGTTGCTTCAGATGGCAACCTCGCCGCCCAGCAGAACGCCTGCGCATGGAACCTGTTCGACTCGCCGGTGCAAGCTCGCCATAACGACATCGTGAACGCCTGCTACGCAGATGGTCACGCCAAGACCTTCACGGCGAAGCTGTCAGGTTGTACAGGCATTAACGTCAACGGCGCTGCGCTGAAGCAGTACTGTGTTACCTCTGGTGCCTACACCCGCTGGTGCAACCAGGCACCTGGTCCGACCGTTTGCCGCGACGAGATCTGGGGCTTCGCGAAGCAGGATCAATGGGGCTGGTGCACACAGGGAGCACCGTAAGGATGGTTTGAGGTCGCTAAGTAGCGATAAAGCGCCGGCTGGGCAAGCCGGCGCTTTGTTTTCAGAGATAAGAGCCGCCTTACAGTGCGATGACGTTTGCGGCTTGCGGACCTTTCGCGCCTTCTACGATCTCGAACTGCACGCGCTGCCCTTCGGTGAGGGTTTTGTGCCCGCGCATCTGGATCGCCGTGTAGTGCACGAACACGTCCTTGTCACTGTCATCGGGCTTAATGAAGCCGTAGCCCTTGGCGTCATTAAACCACTTTACGGTGCCGGTTTGCATTGCAACTTCCTCCTGTTTCGTACCTCGCCCGGTGCTACGCTTCCCCAACCTAGTACGGCGCGGGCGGCGAACACGGGCAAAACCTGCGGCTTTACCGCATCACTTCTACCCAGTAGATACTGCAAGAATCGTGCCAGAATCCTGCTTTTTGCACTTTACAGCTCGAAAAAACCGTATCTTGTTTTACTCCGCTTCAGGATATGAGCCGAGAACGGTCACGAAAAGGCTTCTTTCCCGTAGCGCTGCCAGCGCCTTGGCGACAGGAGCGTCTTTGATATGCCCCTGCACGTCTACGTAAAAGATGTATTCGCCCGGCACCAGTTTGGTGGGACGGCTCTCAATCATGGTCATATTCACGTTGTACATTTCGAATGCCGCCATTGCGCGAAAGAGCGCGCCCGGACGGTTATGCACCGAGAACATCAGCGAGGTTTTGTCCTTGCCGGTCGGTTCCGGCTCGTTGTAGCCAATCACGAGGAAGCGCGTACGGTTGTGCGGGTTGTCCTCGATGTGCTCGCAGATAATGGGCACATCATACATCTGCGCTGCCAGTGCGTTGGTGACGGCGGCGGATTCAGGGTCCTCTTTTGCCATTTCCGCCGCGCGGGCAGTGGTGGAGACCTCCACAATCTCTATACCGGGCAGATGTTGACGCAGCCACTGCTTGCACTGCTCACGAGGTTGTGCGCCTGTGTACACGCGCTTGACGTTTTCCAGGGTGGTCCACGACACCAGGTAATAGGTAATCGGCACGTAGAGCTCTGAACAGATTTTCAGGTTGGTGTGCATAAACTGGTCTAATGTTTCGGGAATGACGCCTGCGGTGGAGTTCTCTACCGGAACGACCCCGTAATCTGCGCTGGAACGCTCGACCTCATGGAATACGTCCTGTATCGAATCTACCGGCACGAACTCACTGCTGGTGCCGAACTTGGCCACCCCCGCCTGGTGGCTGAAAGTGCCCGGTGGCCCCCAATAGGCGATGACCAGCGGCTTCTCCAAAGCGCGCGCCGCGGAGATAATCTCCCGGAATATCGCCCGCAGCTGCTCATTGGAGAGCGGTCCCTTGTTCAGATGTGCCAGGCGTCGATATATCTGCTGTTCTCGCTCGGGCGTGAAGAACTGCGTTCGCGAGCGCACCTTCATCTTGCCAATCTGCTGTGCTAGTTCCGCTCGTCGGTTCAGCAGGTGCAGGATTTGTTCGTCTATCTGGTCAATCTCTTTACGGAGGTCGTGTAAGGTCACAGACGCATCACCCCTGCGCGCATACCTTGTTGGGGCAGATTTCGGCTTGAGGTGGGGTTAATCCTGCCTGTACGGGAGGAACGAGCGGAATGCAAAGGGGATGGTTCGTAAGGCGAAGCCGTACCGAAGGGTTGGCGATAGATGAGATGAACGATGCGTGGGTCAAATGTAACGGGTGTCGGCAGATTCTGTTCGCCCGTGATTTTGAGAGGAACCTGAAGGTGTGTCCGCGTTGCGGACACCACCATCGACTCTCCGCACGCGAGCGCATCGAGTTGCTGGCAGACCCGGCGACCTTCGTGGAGCGAGATGCGGAGGTGGTTTCCGCCGACCCGCTGGGCTTTCCTGAATACGCGGATAAATTGAGCAAGGGCAGGGTGAATTCCGGATTGCCGGAGGCGGTGGTGAGCGGAACCTGCGCCCTGTCGGGCATTCCGATTGTGCTGGCGGTGGCGGACTTCGCCTTCATGGGGGGCAGTATGGGCAGCGCGGTGGGCGAGAAGGTAGCGCGAGCGATGGAGTATGCGTTAGAGCAGCGCCTGCCGATAGTTATCTGCTCGTGCTCGGGTGGAGCGCGGATGCAGGAAGGTCTGCTCTCGCTGATGCAGATGGCGAAGACCTGTGCCGCTGCTGCGAAGCTGCATGAGGCAGGGGTACCTTATATCAGCGTGCTTACCGACCCGACGATGGCGGGGGTGCTTGCCAGTTATGCCTCGGTGGGCGATGTGGTGATTGCCGAGCCGGGTGCGCTCATCGGCTTCGCCGGGCAGCGCGTGGCACAGCAGGCTCAGGTGGTAAAACCTCCACCCAATTTCCAGACCGCTGAGTTCCAGCTGGAGCACGGGATGGTGGACATTGTGGTGCCGCGTAAGGAACTGAAACACACTCTTCAGCGAGTTCTCCGTTTTTTTACGGGGGGATAGACGAGGTGCGAACTATTCTGGATTTCGAAAAGCCGATTGCGGAACTGGATGCCAACATCGAGGCGTTGAAGCGTATCACGGCGGAACAGGGTATCGACAAGAGCGAGGAGATCGCCGCGCTGGAACGGGACCGCGAACGGCTGTTACGCGAAATTTTCCGCAACCTGACGCCCTGGGACCGTACCCTTCTGGCACGTCACCCACAGCGTCCATACACGCTGGACTATATCCGTGTGATTTTCGATGACTTCATCGAACTGCACGGCGACAGACAGTTCGGTGATGACGGAGCCGTCGTTGGGGGCATGGCGTGGCTGAACGAGAAGCCGGTGATGGTTATCGGTCAGCAGAAAGGGCGTGACCTGAAGGAGCGCCAGCGGCGCAACTTCGGCATGGCGAAGCCGGAGGGTTATCGCAAAGCGCTGCGGCTGATGCATCTGGCGGAGAAGTTCGGGCGACCGGTGATTACCTTCGTAGATACCCCCGCTGCCGACCCTGGCGTGGAATCGGAGAGCCGGGGCATCAGTGAAGCTATCGCACGCAACCTGCGCGAGATGGTTCTGCTGAGAGTGCCCATTGTTTCTGTCGTGATCGGGGAGGGAGGCAGTGGCGGCGCGCTGGGTATCGCGGTCGCCGACCGTGTGTTGATGCTGGAGTACGCCATCTACTCGGTGATCCCGCCCGAAGGGTGTGCGGCGATTCTGTGGCGTGACCCAAAGCGTGCCCCTGAAGCGGCAGAGGCGTTGAAACTGACCGCTCATGATGCTCTACGCTTCGGCGTGGTGGACGAGGTGATCGAGGAGCCGCTTGGGGGCGCGCACCGCGACCCTCTGGCGGCGGCGCAGACGGTGAAAGAGGCATTGCTGAGGCATTTGCCCCCGCTGCAAAAGCTGTCTGCCAGTAAATTGCGCGAGAGCCGCTACGAGCGATATCGCAATCTGGGGATGTGGCACATCGCCGCAGAATAAGCAAAAGAGCCGACGGCGTTCTTCGGCGTCGGCTCCACTACCTGTTACCCTCCTTTACGTCTGCATCGCCTGAATCTGCGACCACAAGTTCTGGATGCGCACATAGCAAGCGACATGTCCGTCACAGCTCGCAGGCAGAATGTCTTCTTTCTCCAATCGTATCACCCGGTCACTGCCCACCTGTCTGTACACGCCTGGAGCAACACGCTCTCCCGCAAGGAAGAGCTCTTCCGCGAATTGGTCGTTTTCCGGTCGCTGCCACATTGCTGGTATCCCCCCTCGAATACAGTTACGATGCAGCATGACCAGCACCTGGGAACGCGCTGCATGACTGTTCCCATGTTTCGTCTGCAGTTGCCCCTTCTCTCAGCGAACCGGAATACAACCAGACAGAGAAAGCCCGGAGCCTTCTGCTAATCGGTTCTTATTGTAGCAGACTTGGGCGCAAAAATCAACCATATTGCGAGATTCTTTCAAAAAATCTTACGAATACCGTATATCGTACTGATTCGTCGAGCAGGTTGTTCAATGCAGAATGCCCTAAGCCGTTACCAACAGCCCTTCCTCGGGTATCCACTGGCGCAGGTAGTCGGCGTTACGCTTCAGCTCGTCCAGTATCACGTCCTCGCGTTTGGTGGAACCGGGGATGATTTCGCAAATCAGGTAGATGTTCTGCGGCAGAGGCAGCCACTCCGCCCAGGGCTGTTGGTCGCGCCGGTACAGGCTCTCCGCAATGGCGTCTAGCACCTTCGGTATCTCGATATGCCCCTTCGCGTTGTATTCAGGGGTGAAGGGCCAGTGCGCGCTGGCATCTGGTGTGGTCTGCTGGAGATGAATGACCTCCGCCGCTGTGCCGAACCGCCGTATCCATTCGGTGTAGTCCAGGTCGGCGCCGCTTAAGCCGTAGTGCATCCCCGCGCAGTGCCCCACGTCCAGTGTAAGGTACACAGGTATACCCTTGCGTTCGCGGTTCACTTCTACCAGAAACCGTTCCGCCTCCGCCAGCGTCCACGGCGACTCGCTGGGGATGTACATCTGTTCCTGATACAGCGCACGCACGCCTTTGTGTGCCAGCGCTTCGGCGAGGTCGCGGAAGATGGTGTGCTGGCGACGTAACGCTTCCTCATGGCGGGCAGGGTCAGACAGTACCTCCACCGAGAAGGCGTCCCAATGTCCCCCGATGGCGTCCACGCCCATCGCACTGGCGATGTCGGCGCACTCGATAATCCACTCCTTCATGCGCTGGCGCACGCGTGGGTCGGAGTGACTTAAGCCGTGAAATCGGTGCGTGGCAACGCCCGTATAGATGTCATTGATGAACACGCCGTATCGTTGGGCCGCCTCGCGAGTCGCGCGGGCGGTTTCCCGCTGATACTCTTTGTTGCCGGAGAAGAAGGGGTCTAACACATCCGCACAAAACGAATGCACCCGATAACCGCATTCGCGCGTCAGGCGCATCCAGTTTTCGGGTTCTTCCCAGCGGCGGGTAATAAATGCGCCATTAATACCCAGCCACAATCTCACACTTTTGCTCATGCTTCCTCCTCAAAAGGCTGCCAGCGACAGGATGTCATATCTACCCGTCCATCCCGATGAAAACGCACGCCTTCTTGCTGAAGCAGGTGGCGCTGCAGGTCTGCCATGCGCGGGTCACGTTTAGCAATCAGCAGGTCGCCCTCTTTGCCCACCACGCGCCACCAGGGTACGCTGTCGGGGGCATGGTACATCACCCTGCCCACGATGCGTGCCGAAAGAGGCGGCACCATCCAGTCGCCCACCTGCCCGTACGACATCACCCTGCCGGCAGGAATCTGCCGAACAAGGTCATATACTTCTTGCATCAGGCTATCGTCGCTTCGACGGCGTAACATTTTACCTGTGGGTATAGTCTGTATGGTGGACGGACGGCAGGAGATTTCGCTAAGGATGTTGCCGAATCCTGCCATACTTCGTGTTACAGACACACCAGGAGAGAGGATGCGAACCTGTCTGAGAATCGTACTGTGGGCGGTTGTGGGGTTGCTGGTGCATACAACGGCGGTTGCCCAGCAGGCGCCGGCGCAGGCTACGAGCCAGCTGTTCCGCTACCGCTTTGAGCCGAATACCCAGGCAAAGTATCGGGTAAACGCGCAGATGACAGGCACATTGCCACTGTTTGGTGGCTTGCCTGTGGAAAAGGTCGTAATGGATATGACGGTGGTGCTGAAGGTGCGTCGGGTACGTTCCGACGGCAATGCGGAGCTGGGCATCGATGTAGAGACGTTCAAAGCGGAGATGGACGGACAGGCGTTGCCTTTGCCGGTAGACCGCCTGCGCTCCAGCGTGAGCGACCTGGTGATTGTGGCTACTCCACAGGGCGAGGTAGTAGAGCGCAAGGGAGGCGGCGCGATGCCTTTCAACATCCCCCTTCCGGGCATAGAGGTCAGCCAGCTGCCGTTGTTGGTGCTTCAGCTGGTGTTTCCCAAAGAACCTCTCTCCGCCGACCAGGAGTGGAGCTACTCTCGTAAGATGACCACGCTCCCTGACGATGCACCGGCGCAGTTCACAGCGCGATGGGTTCGGGATGAAGTGGTCAACGGTCTGGAATCTTCGCTTTTCAGCCAGAAGATGCGCTGGAGTCGAGTGTTCAAGGCGGACATCTTCGACTTGCCCACCACCGACGAGAGCCTGATGGTCAAGCAGATAAAACAGGACGTCAGCGGTGAAGCACAGGTGTGGTTCAGCCGCGCCGACGGCAGGCTGGTAAAGGCGGTAATGGAGGCGCAGTATGAGCAGAACACACGCTTGCTCAACCCTGGTGAGTCTGCGACACAACCGGCTCCTGTACGCCTGACGGCAAAAGTGCAAATCACCCGCGAGGAGCCGGTTCCTCGTGGGTCATCAGACAAACAATCAGACAAACAAACAGAACGGTAGAAAGGGGTACGAAACATGCGACTCATGACACGATTATTGCTGGCAGCCGCGCTGGTGACACTGGCCAGTGTAGCAGTGCTGCCTGCGCTGGCGCAGGAAGGATACAAACTGCGCCGTGTCTTCAAAGTCAACGACATCCGCCGCTACAAGATGGTCACGGACATGAACGGCGAGATGCAGATGGGCCAAAACACGATGCCTCTGAACATGCAGATGGTGATGACCTACCGCGAAAAAGTGGCGGGCATCAAAGATGGCAAAGCCACCGTTCATACCACTATTGAGAACATGAAGATGTACATGAACGGGCAGGAGTTCGCCTCCCCGATGCCGGACATGGGCAACATGGTCATCACCACAGTGATCGACGACCGCAACAAGGTGCATGAAATCAAGGGGCTGGAAAAGGTGGCAATGGGTGCGCCCGGCATGGGCAATATGAACTTCGGCACCGGGTTCAACCCACCTGCTATGTTCCCCGAAGGCGAGGTGAGGGTAGGTGACTCGTGGGAAACGGAGGTGCCCATTCCCAACGCGAGTGACCTGAAGATTACCGCGAAACATACCCTCGTGAGCGTGGAGAAAGTGGGGGGAGTGGATGCCGCCCGTATCAGGACCGAAGTGGAGATACCCTTCGAAAAGCTGATGGCGGCGGTGGCAGGGCAAACCCCTGGCGGTATGCCCTCGATGGCGGGCGTGATGAAGATGGTGGCGTTCACCTATTACGACCTCGCTACCGGCAATATCCTGAAAATGGACGGCGATATGGTCATGACCGTGCAGATGCAGGGTGGCGCCAACCCGCAGATGCCACAGAATATGCAGATGAACATGACCGCCAAAATCTCGCTGACGCAGGTGAAGGACGAGAAGCCGGCGGGGAAGTAAACGGCTGAGTCTTCATGTCTCACCTCATCCACCTCCACACAGTTGCGATGGGTTGTGACTTCGGGGTGTTCGCCTTCGGCGAAGACAGGGGGCTACTGCGCTCTGCGGCAGAGGTAGCTATTGAAGAGATTGAGCGCATCGAACATCTGCTCAGCCACTACCTCCCCGACAGTGAAATCAGCTATCTCAACGCCCATGCTGCCAGAGAGCCGGTGCGCACACACCCCGAAGTTTTTGAACTGATAGAGCGTGCAGTGCACCTATCGGAAGAGACAGATGGGGCTTTCGATATCACCGTGATGCCGCTTGTACGCTGCTGGGGTTTTTTCGATGGCATCGGGCAGATACCGGACAGCCGAACGCTGGCGGAGATTCTGGAGCGCGTCGGGTTCTCTCGCCTTCGTCTGAGTGCAGAAAACTTAACTATCGCTTTTGCTGGAGAGGGGGTGGAGGTGCATCTCGGCGCTATCGGCAAGGGGTATGCAGTGGACAGGGCAATAGAGGTATTGCGCGACGCCGGTGTAGAAGCAGCGATGGTGCACGGCGGACACAGTAGCGTGCGAGCGTATGGCGCGCCCCCTGACACCGGTGGGTGGCAAATCAATCTACCCCATCCCCTCTATCCCGACCGTAGCCTGGTGCGTCTTCTGCTTCGCAATCGGGCGATATCCACCTCGTCGGCAGCCGAGCAGTACTTCGAACGCGGCGGACGGCGGTACGGGCATATTCTGGACCCCCGCACGGGCATGCCGGTGGAGAACGAACTGCTCTGCGTGAGCGTGCTGGCAGACGAGGCGACGGTCACCGACGCGCTGTCCACTGCCTTTTTCGTGCTTGGTGAGGAAGGAACTCGCGAGTACGTCTTTGCTCACCCAGGGGTGCAGGCGGTGCTGCTACGACAGGGGGACGAACAGGTCGTGTGGATAGGCTGAAGACTTCCCGTGCAGGGGAACGTCGCTGGAGCGGTGAAGTATAATATGTATAGCGAAGATATTCGCTGACAACCTCATCTCCATCTCTGAGGCGGTTTGAGGAGGACGAGAGTTCATGTTCAAGGACAAGCAGATTCAGGTATCCCGACGTGAGTTTCTGCGCGATTCGGCGTGGGCTGCTGCCGCTGCCGCTTTCGCCGCAGCGTTTCAGGAGAGGGTAGAGGCGCAACAGAAAAAGAGCCAGCCGACGAATCTGGCTTTTCAACACAACGAGCCTGCAACACGTTCCGCCCAGCGCCTGCAGCCGGTAAACATCGGCTTTATCGGCGTGGGCACTCAGGGACAGACCTTGCTGCAGCGGCTCGTGCGCATTCCGGGTGTGCGTGTGGTGGGGGTATGCGACATCTACCCACCCCACCTGTCGCGTGGACTGCAGATGGCAGGCTCTCACGCCATGAGTTACAGGGACTACCGGAAACTCCTGGAGCGTAAGGACATCGATGCGGTCATTATCGCAACACCTCTGCACCTGCACGCGCCGATGACCATCGATGCCCTGCAGGCGGGCAAGCACGTGTTCTGCGAAAAGACGATGGCTTATTCTATCGAGGACGCGCGACGGATGGTGCAGGTCTCGCGTGAAACCGGTAAGCACCTGCAGATTGGACATCAGCGTCACTACAGCCCTATCTACGCGCACGCTCGCGAGATGATGGTGGAGCAAGAGGTCATCGGCAAGCTGGTGCATGTGCGGGCGTGGTGGCACCGTAACAACTCGTGGCGACGCCCTGTACGCGATAAGCGATATGAGGAGTTACTGAACTGGCGGCTCTATCGCAAGTACTCGCAAGGGCTGATGGCGGAACTTGCCAGCCACCAGATCGATGTCATCAACTGGTTCACCAGCACAACGCCCATTTCGGTGATGGGTATGGGCGGTATCGACTACTGGCAGGATGGACGCGATGTATGGGACAACGTAGAGGTCATCTACGAGTATCCTAATGGCGTGAAGGTGGTGTACACCTCTATCCTGTCCAACCAGTATGATGGCTACGCCGAGCAGTTCATGGGCGACAAGGGCACGCTGCTGCTCACCAATGAAAAGGACGGCTTCCTGTTCAAGGAGCCGATGGCCGAAGAACTGGGCTGGGAGGAACACGCGAAGAAGGCTGCCGGCAAAGGCGGCACTACCGGCCTGGTGCTGGATGTCACCGCCACCAAGAAGAAAGGCACCGGCGCGGTGATCGGTGGGCGAAAAATGGAAGCGGGCTACGAGATGAAGGACGCCTACACGCTGGAGCTCGAGAGCTTTGTCAACGACGTGGTGCGTAACGGGCAGAAACCGCTGTGCGATGCGGAAGTGGGCTACAGGGCGGCAGTTGCCGTGTTAACCGCGAACAAGGCGATCGAGCAAGGCACAAAGATTACCTTCACTCCCGATATGTTCCAGGTTTAAACACAGGGGCGGTGACGCGCTCCCGCACCGCCCTTTTTTGTCTTGCTTTAGAGTGGGGTCCATCTTGTCCTTCAGTTTCCCGTAGATAGCCAGAGTATCTATCATGCCGCACCACCCCGTTGTTTCTGTTGAAATGATACCACGACAGGCTACCGCGAGCCTTAGCGCAGCTTTTTGCCCGTCACCACCTCGTAAGCGGCAAGCACGTTGTCTACCGGCGTGTTTGGCTGGATGCAGTGCGAGGGCGCGAAGATGTAGCCGCCGTCCTTGCCGATAACCTCCACGCGATGTTTCGCCTCGGCGATGCAATCTTCTACCGTGCCGAAGGGCAGCGTCTTCTGGGTGCTGATTAACCCGCACAGGGTGAGTTTGTCACCGACTTCGCGCTTTATCTCTTCGGGGTTCATGCCCACCGGCTCGGGTTGCATGGCGTCCAGGATGTCCAGCCCCATCCCCACGAAGCGCGGTTGCAGTTTGCGCGTGCTGCCGCAGCTGTGCATCATCACTTTACAGCCGTACTGATGCCCCAGGTCGTAGAACTTCTGCAGACGCGGGCGGAAGAAGCGGTCAAAGACCTCTGGTGAGACCATTGGGCCCAGCTGGTTGCCCAAATCCTCGCCCACACAGAGCACATCGATCAGTCCGTCCGCTGCTTCCAGACCCCGCTTGACGAACTGGTAATAGAACTCCACGCGATGGTCGATAATGGCGACGCCCACCTTGTCTTCGGTAAGGATGTCTATCAGCACCTGCTCCATACCCCTGCCGCGGCTGACGCCGTTGATGATATCGGGAATGCCTGCACCGCCGAAGCACACCACGTAGTCGCCAATCGCCTTGCAATCCTCTTTGAGGTGGGAGAAGTCGTAGTCATCCACCGACGGCCAGGGGTAATCCTCCACTTCTTTCAGCGTACGCATGTTAGCGAACGGAAGCTCGTAAGCCTCCAGATACTCGCCGAAGCCGTAAGATTGCCGGATGTAGCCGACTCCCCACTCATCATAGTATGCTACCGGACTACCCGGCTCGGGTTGGCGTAAGGGCTTCTTGCGCGGCACGCCTACTGTGCGGAAATCTACCTCCAGCACCTCCAGCAGGTTCTGCCCGGGGAACCGCTCCTGCAGCTTTGCCTCGAACTCAGGGGTGGTATAGAACTGAATAGGCGGTCGGTCGGGCTGTTTGTGCGCCACACAGGTCGCGAAACGCTCTTTAGGACTTATCCAGGACACGGCAACACACCTCCTCTGCACTGCATTTCGCACCGAGAACAGGAATCGCCTGCCTTTCGGTATAAACTGACTCTCGCGATGAAGGACAGTATGACGAAGGTGCAGGTGTTGCTTGCTTGCTCGCCCGGCTGGAAGATTCACGAGCAGTTTCTAAAACGGTGCGAGCAGGACGAACTTGCCCGTGAGCGGGTGGAGTGGATGGTAATCCCTCCGGATGCTATCCACCCCGATGCGCTCGCTCAGGCAGATGTGATGGTTTGCGGGCACTTCGCGCGGGAGTGGTTTGCTCACTGTCGCCGTTTGCGCTGGATACAGTTTCTGGGCGCGGGCATCGAAGGTTCTTTGTCTCCGGAGCTGCTGGCGAGCGACATCATCCTCACCAATGCCAGCGGGGTGCATGCTATCCCCATCGCGGAGCATGTGTTCGGCATGATGCTGATGTTCGCGCGGGGATTGCACCGGTGCGTACGCCAACAGATACGTGCCGAATGGAACCGCGACGGCTTCCGTGAGCAGGTGCGCGAGCTGTACGGTGCCACGCTGGGGGTCGTAGGGCTGGGCGCTATTGGCGCGGCGGTGGCGGAGCGCGGTAAAGCCTTCGGGATGCGAGTTCTGGCAACACGGCGTCATCCTCAGCAGCGCACGGAATCGGTGGACGTTCTGTTACCTCCGTCACAATTGCCCGACCTGTTACGCGAGAGCGAGTACGTGGTACTGTGCGTGCCGTTAACGCGCGAAACCCGCCATCTCATCGGCGAGGCGGAGCTGCGCCAGATGCGTCGCGACGCTATCCTGATAAACATCTCGCGCGGGGCAGTAGTGGACCAGCCTGCGCTGGTTCGTGCCCTGCAAGAGGGCTGGATTGCCGGAGCGGGACTGGACGTGTTTGACCCTGAACCTCTGCCCGCCGATAGCCCATTATGGCAAATGCCGAACGTGATTCTCAGCCCGCATGTATCGGGAGTGACGCCGCATTACGGTGTCCGTGCGGCGGAGATATTCCTGCGCAACCTTCGCGCCTTTCTCGCCGGCGACCCCGCCTCGATGGTGAACGTGGTGGATAAGCAGGCGGGGTATTGAATATCGGATATATCCTTACCTCCCGTATTTGCCCATCAGTTGCCCTTCCGCCAGCACGTGCCCTTCCATCGCCTTTAGCAGCTGCGCTTTGGTGCTGCCAGCAGGAAGGTTTAGGGTGGTGTCCAGCGCGTAGAGCTTGAAATAGTAGCGGTGTGTGCCGCGCGGAGGGCAAGGTCCGCCATAGCCGATTTTGCGGAAGTCGTTCGTTCCCTGCCGTGCGCCGTTGGGTAACTCCTTGTCAGGCGGTACGGCTTCGGGCAGGCTGCGCACGTCGGCAGGCAGGTTAAACAGCACCCAGTGTACCCACGTGCCCATCGGCGCATCGGGGTCGTCGCAGATAAGGGCGAAGCTCTTGGTACCATCGGGCACATTGTCCCACGCGAGCGGAGGCGATACATCGGCGCCGTCGCAGGTGTACTTCTTGGGGATGATGCCTCCTTCGGTAAAGGCAGTGCTGGTCAGGCGGATGTCCATTTTGATACCTCCTCGTCGCAGGGGCGGTTGTTTGCTCTGGCACGAAGCCAGCAGCAACGCTATGATGACCGGAACAACCACTGTGCGCATCGCGTTGCACCTCTTGCAAGGGTGGTGCGTGATTGCAGCTTCTTCTTCGTTGGGAATATCCATTTCTCCTGCTGGTTCAGGTGGGGTTGCGCGGATCATCGCCCCCCACCGAACCGTCTGCTGGTTGCCTTATCTGCCGGAAAGGGATAATTGGGTGGTGAAGGAGAGACCAACGGTACTCTCCTTGCTGGGGTGGAACCACCACAACCCTACCTGCCACTCGCCCACGCGCCGAATCAGCGCGAGGTTGTAGAGGGTGGGTTCCCCCGGCATACTGCCCGTGTGCAGGTAGAACATGAGCCCGGTGTCCTGAGACAGGATCAACGAGCCTGCCAATACACCGATGTTGCGCCCGTTGCGTAGCCGTTCAAAGCCGGTGACCAGCGACAGGGCTCCGAAAGATTTGACGGCGAAAGCATAGAAGCCCTCCTGCTCACGCACATTGGATGAAGAAAAGCCGTAGCCCATCAGCACGTCGAAGGGCAGACCCTCTCCACTGCGCAGTGGATGCCAGGTGAATATCAACGAAAAGCGGTTGCCCATGCGACTGTAGCCCGCGCCAATGTCTAGGCGTGGTGTCACGCCCGTGCGCAGCCAGAACTTGGCGCGGTTTTCTTCTGAGTTCCCCGATACCATACCGAACAGCGAGACCTGCCCCGGTGGTATGGTGAATTCTCGATATCCTACGTCCAGCGACCCGCGCTGGTGCGACTGTATCACCGTTCAAGCGGGGCAGCCGCTATCCTGGGCACGAACGGCAACCGAAAGCAAGAGCAGGCTCAGCCATATCAGCTTGCGCATAAAAAGTCTCCTTTCTACAGGTTGTAGAAAATATACCCTGTGCAGAAGCGAAAATACAACACCGGGCGAGGATGTTCAAAAAACTGGTGCATATGGGGTATATAAATGGCTATGAAGCACCAATACCATAAACACGTCACCTTGACCACCCTCCCCGTGAGGGTCATCTA
>JBMFOT010000068.1:0-17765 GCA_049969495.1 Armatimonadota bacterium | reverse complement strand
GGTGCGCCCGCTGGACCGCGGTGAGATACCTTAGCCGATGCTTACAGCCGCGCCACCGTCAAGCCGCCATCCACCAGAATCACCGCGCCGGTGGAGTAGGGCAGGTCACCGCGCACCAGCATTGCCACTGCCTTGCCCACATCCTCCGGTGTGCCCCAGCGCGGCTGCAGGGTTAAACCTTCGGCGATCAGGCGGTCGTAGCGTTCCTGCACGGGGGCGGTCATGTCGGTGCGGATGATTCCGGGGCGCACTTCGTACACAGGTATATCGAACTCCGCCAGCCGCACTGCCCACAGTTGCGCCGCCATCGATAACCCCGCTTTGGAGACGCAGTAGTCTCCGCGGTTGGGCGAAGCCACCGTTGCCGAGATGGAGGTGATGAACACGATACAGGCGCGGAAATTGGCGTCGTCTCGCTTTTGCTCTATCATCCAGCGGGCAACTGCTTGTGTGAGGAAGTAAGGCGCCTGCAGGTTGATGCGAATCAGCCTTTCGAAACCCTCCTCGCTGGCTTGCAGAATATCCGCCCGCACCTGCGGCGCGACGCCCGCATTGTTCACCAGCACGTTCAACCGCCCGAAACGCTCGCGCACTGCCTCCACCAGCCGGGCGCGTTCATCCGGCTGAGAGATGTCCGCCTGAAAATACTCGGCAGATACGCCCATCTCACGCAGTTCCTGCAGCACATCATCCACTGCTTCGGGCGGGCGCACGCCGTTCAGCGCGAGCGCGTACCCCTCCTGCGCCAGACACCGCGCGATGCCCAGTCCGATACCGCGCGTGCCGCCGGTGATGAGAGCAACGAGATGCATGGTGTTGTGTCTCCTTCTCGCATTGTTTGGACGAGTGTATGTACTTTTGTTGTATCAGCCTCATCTTATCATACTATAGGGAAACATGTGTGTTGCACCTGTTTGTAGCGCGCGGTAAAATATGAATGAAAAAATCACGTGAAGGTGAACGGGGGCAGATGGCAAACATAGACGCACAGACGATTATCAACCTGCTGCTGCACGATGAAGAACTGCGGCAGCAAGTGCTGGAAGCGGTTGAGCCGGCAGAGGTCAAGCGACTGTACGAACAAACACGTCGGATTCTGGAAAGGGTTCGCGAGCTGGAGATGCGCCATGCCTATCTGGAGGCGGCAGTGAAAGAGCTAAAGGCGCGTCAAGAGGAGGTGGAAGAGCGGGTCAAGCTGGCAGAAGCCATCGTCCGCGCCCTGCTGCAGGGCTCCAAAAAGCTGCCCAGCGACCTCGCACTGGGGTTTATGGTGGTGCGCAAAATCGGCGGCGACACGATGCTGAATTGAGAACATGGTGGGGACGCCAGCACGAGATAACGTCTTGCACAATATGCTGGTTGCTTTTCGTGCCTTCGGCAGGCAGACGGTGTTGCAGGCTACACAAGGCATCCCTACCTATGTCAACGAGTTCTGGACATCCAAACAGCGTCAGGCAAACAGCCTGCACGAGATTGCCTATCGTGCCTGTTTCAAGCCCCAATTGCCCCGTTTCTTCATCGACCTGTTTACCCAGCCGGGCGATGTGGTATACGACCCCTTCATGGGGCGGGGAACCACGCTTCTCGAATCCGCACTGATGGGGCGGGTCCCCTTTGGTTGTGACGTGAACCCAATCAGCGACATCCTGACGCGCCCGCGCCTGAACCCACCACATCTTCTCGATATCGCCCGACGCCTGCAGGAGATAGACCTCAGCCGGTGCGAAAACTACCCCGAGGAGCTGGAGGTCTTCTACCATCCCGACACGCTGACCGAAATCTGCGCCCTGCGAGAGTATCTGCTGCAGCGCGAAAGGGTAGGGGAGCTGGACAATACAGACCGCTGGATACGCATGGTGGCGGTCAATCGGCTGACGGGGCACAGTAAGGGCTTCTTTTCGGTGTATACTCTGCCGCCCAATCAAGCGGTGTCCGTCGAGTCGCAGCGCAAGATTAACGAGCGGCTGGGACAGACCCCACCGCGTCGCAACGTGCGCGAAATCATCCTGCGTAAGAGCAAATCGCTGCTAGATGATTGCAGTCAGATGGTTCGCTCGCGGCTTGCCGAGATCTATCCCAAGGCGCTACTGCTCACCCAGCAGGCGCACGACACGCCGCAGATACCTGACGAGAGCGTTTCGCTGGTGGTCACCTCGCCGCCCTTTCTGGACGTGGTGGACTACGCGCAGGATAACTGGTTGCGTTGCTGGTTCTGCGGAATCGACCCGCAGAGCGTGCCTATCACGATGGCGCGCAGTGTGGACGAGTGGCGCGAGGCGATGCGTCGGGTTTTCAACGAACTGGTTCGTGTGCTCCAGCCCGGCGGATGGGTAGCCTTCGAGGTAGGCGAGGTGCGGAGCGGTCAGATACAGCTGGAAGAGGTTGTTCTCGATGCGGTGTGCGGGCTTCCCCTGCTACCGGAAGCGATAGTGATTAACGACCAGCACTTCACCAAAACCGCGCACATCTGGGGGGTCAGCAACCGCATGAAGGGGACAAACACCAACCGTATCGTGCTACTGCGACGGCGCTAGTTGCTCCCTGTCGTAGAATACCACGCCCACGCGCTGGATATGGTCTGTCACGTCCGGGTCGTCGATCTGGTGGAATATCGAGAGGTCAAAGGTGTAAGGTAGTAACAAGTCGTCCAGTTCCCAGGCGATACGGTAGAGTACGTCC
Source organism: Armatimonadota bacterium (assembly GCA_049969495.1). Taxonomy (GTDB): domain Bacteria; phylum Armatimonadota; class HRBIN16; order HRBIN16; family HRBIN16; genus HRBIN16. The sequence continues at coordinate 15,086 of JBMFOT010000068.1, read as the reverse complement.
AGGGTGAGGTCTTCTCCTCCAACCAGCGTAAGGTCGATGTCGGAGCCGGGCTTGTAGTTACCCTTTGCGCGAGAGCCGTATAGCACTGCCCGCTGTACCTGGGGATACTTCTGCAACACGGCATGGATTTGGGCAATGGCCGTATCGCTGAGCCCGTACTTCATAGCGTGGTCCCTTCTTCCTGAGCCACCTGTTCCAAGCGCTCTTTCAGGGAAACCAGCTCGGCGACATATTGGTGCAACACAGCGTCCACAACCTGCCGGGCTATCGACTCATTATAGGTATGCGAGGTCAGGTTACGGCTTTCTATCATCTTCATCCAGACCTCACCGTTTGCCAGCAAGCCCCGCTTGAACGCTTCTCGGGTGGTGTCACGAGAGCCGTACAGGTTGCGCACGCCCCGGCTTTCCAGGAAGTCCTTTAGCGTTTTCCAGGCGAGCTCATGTGTGTACTCGAAAGATTGGATGAGCCCCTGTTCTTCCAGCTCGGACAGGGAACGCTGCTGCGCCAAGCGTACCGCCTCCTGTAGTTTCGCCAGCGCGCGCCGAAAGTGTGCCAACCGTTGTATCCAGCGAACGTCCTGATAGCTCATGCTTCCTTCCCTTGGTGCCACATCTAACCACCACTATTATACATGGTGAAGCGCAGGGGTAAAAGACGTCTGAAGCGGGCTGTGTGTGGTACAATTTGTCTGCGTCGTGCAGGAACAGTGGATCAGGGAGGTTTCAATGCCGACTGCTATTATCAACGTCACCGTCTGGGATGGTTCGCGTACCATCTCGCCCGGCTTCGTGCTGTGGGAGGGGGAGAGGGTCACCGGCGTCGGGCGGGCGGATGCGGTGCGCTTCTCGTCCAGCGTGAAGCTGGTGGATGGCAAAGGCGGATGGCTTATCCCCGGTTTAATAGACCTGCATGTCCACGTGGATGAAGTCAAAACGCCTGAGCTGTTTGTGCGCTACGGTGTCACGTCGGTGCGCGATATGGGTTCATCGCCCAAGGTAATTGCCGATTGGCGCAGGCGGTGGGGCACAGGTGACAAACGCCCCGGTGTTTACTGGATGGGGCGCAATATCGACACGGGGAAGCCCTCGTGGTGGGAGGCGGTAGCGGTGAAGAAACCTGCGGAAGTGCCCGCTCTGCTGGAACACCTGCGCAAGCTGGGCGCAGATGGCTTTAAGCTCTACGTCAACGCCGACCGCACCACCGCCGAAGCGGTGATCGATTATGCTCGCTGGATGGGGTTGCCCGTCACCGCCCATCAGGAGACCATCCCCGCTTCCGATCTCTTGCGCATGGGCATCGCGGGCATCGAGCACGCGCACTGCATGCTACACGAACTGTTAGCTTCCCGTCCCCGTATCGACGAAAAGCGCAAAAGCGGTTATCTGCGAGTATTCGCCGGTTTTGACCGTTTGAGCACCGAGGGCGAGCGGGTGCAGCGTCTGATGGAACTGGCTTATGCGACGTCGATCGTCTGGACGCCCACACTGAGCCTGTACGACATCCCGCCTTGGTGGAAGAGCAAATCGCCTGCAGGTGTGTCTATCCCTGCCGGCTGGCGTGCGGAATGGTCGCGCCCCTACTGGGATTTCCTCTCTACGCGCGGCTGGACGTCCTCCGACTTTCGTACTGCCGAGCGTGCCGTAGAGGTTTACAGGCGCTTTGTGCGCGAAGCGCATCGCCATGGTGTGCTGGTCGGAGCAGGTACGGATACTCCTGCACCCGGGCTTTTGCCCGGAGCCGCGCTGCATCACGAACTGCGCCTGCTGGTACAGTGTGGTTTCACGCCGGAAGAGGCACTGCGTGCCGCTACCGTGACCGCCGCAGGGGCACTGAGACAGCAAGGCAAGATAGGTGTGCTGCAGCCCGGCGCGCGAGCAGATATGCTGCTACTAGAGAAAAACCCTCTTGAGCGGGTGGAAAACCTGCTCGCTATCCACAAAGTATACCTGCGGGGCAGGGAAGTGCAGGACTAACCCCCTCTCCTGGAGATTTTTCCCCAATTGGCACGTACCTATTCTCGTAGCCCATAATAGAATTCTCAGACACTCTCTTAGAGCCGGTCACCATAGCCATCCGGGTGGGCGGAGTGCCATCGCCAGGCGGTCTCGATGATGGTGCGCAGGTCGGCGTATTGCGGCTGCCAGCCCAGCTCGCGTTGGGCACGCTCTGCGCTCGCCACCAGTCGGGCGGGGTCGCCTGCGCGGCGAGGAGCCTCCTCCTGCGGAAGTGGGCGCCCAACGACCTCTTCGGCGGTGCGGATAACCTCGCGTACCGAGTAACCCAACCCGTTGCCCAGGTTGTAAGCAGTGGTGGGTGCGCCACCTTTCAGCGACTCGGCTGCAAGGATATGCGCGTCCGCCAGGTCGGTAACATGGATATAGTCGCGGATGGCTGTCCCATCGGGGGTATCGTAATCGGTGCCGAATATCTTGATGACGGGGCGTTTGCCCAGCGCGGTAAGCAACACCAGCGGGATAAGATGCGTTTCAGGATGGTGGTCTTCGCCCAGCTGTCCCTCCGGGTCTGCACCGGCGGCGTTGAAGTAGCGCAGGCTGATAGAGCGCAAACCGAACGCCACATCGTACCAGCGTAGCATCTGCTCAAAGGCGCGTTTGGTCTCCCCGTAGGCGTTGGTGGGCTGCTGGGGGTGGTCTTCGGGGATGGGTATCTGGCGGGGCTCTCCATAGATGGCTGCGCTGGAGGAAAAGATCAGGTAGGGGATACGATGCGTGCGCATCGCCTCCAGCAGTGTGTATCCGCCCACCACGTTCAGACGGTAGAACTTGGCGGGGTCGGTCATGCTCTCGGCGACGGAGGCATACGCGGCGAAGTGCATCACACATTCGATGGGGTAGGTGGTGAACAGGGCGTCCAGTGTCTGGCGGTCGGTATAATCGCCCTGCATAAACTCACCCCCGACGACAGCCGCGCGGTGCCCTGCCTCCAGGTTGTCCAGAGTGACCACCTCGTAACCACGCTCCAGCAACCGCTTCACGCAATGCGAGCCAATATAGCCCGCCCCTCCAATAACACAAATCATGCACCTTCCTCCATGCCCTTAAGTGTACCCAGCGTTCATTATAACACCACATCCTCTGTTGCGCTTGACAAACCCTGCCAACATCCGTTATACTCTATGCAACGGGTTCCTTTAAGTCCGTCCGGCGAGGCGGACAAGGAGCGATGCATCGGTTCCACACGTGCTGCACCTCTCCTTGCCGCCCGCGCTGTCATCGTTCCGCACAGGAGGCAAGCGATGCCCACCGAAGTGAAAGTGATGGATGCTCACGAGATGCGGCGTGCACTCACCCGCATCGCCCATGAGATTCTGGAGCGCAACAAGGGTGCGGAGAATCTGGTGCTGGTGGGCATTCTGCGAAGAGGGGCCCCCCTGGCGCACCGCCTGAGCCGACTCATCGAACAGATTGAGGGCACGGCTGTGCCCGTTGGAGAGCTGGATATCGCTCTCTACCGCGATGACTACCGCACGCACGCCGTTTCCGACATCGGCGCGACGCACATCCCCGTGGACATCACCGACAAAAAGGTGGTGCTGGTGGACGAGGTGATATACACCGGACGCACTGTTCGTGCCGCCATCACTGCCCTGATGGACCTCGGACGCCCCGCTTGCGTGCAGCTGGCGGTGCTGATTGACCGGGGACATCGCGAACTGCCCATTCGCCCTGACTACGTAGGCAAAAATCTGCCGACCGCGCGGCAGGAGTTCGTAGAGGTCAAGTTAGAAGAGCTGCACGGTGAAGATTCCGTGTGTATTCGCAAACCCGACGAGGAGCGATAACGATGCTAACCGACTTGATCACCCTGCGCGAGACGGAGCCGGGAGACATCCGTCTGCTGCTGGACACGGCGCAATCCTTCAAAGAGATTCTGGAACGTCCCGTGAAAAAAGTGCCCACTCTACGGGGCAAGCAGGTGGTCACCCTCTTCTACGAAGCCAGTACCCGCACGCGCGTCTCGTTTGAAAACGCCGCCAAAATCATGTCGGCGGATACCACCAGTGTGGCGGCGGCAAGCAGCTCTGTGCAGAAGGGGGAGAGTTTGCTGGATACCGTGCGCAACCTGCGGGCGATGCGCATCGATTGTCTGATCATGCGCCACCCTCAGTCGGGAGCAGCGCATCTGGTCGCGCAGGCGCTGGACATTCCGGTGGTGAACGCGGGAGACGGAATGCACGAACACCCGACACAGGCTCTGCTCGATATGCTCACCATCCGGCAACACAAGGGGCGGCTGGAAGGGTTGACGGTTGCCATCGTGGGTGACATCACACACAGCCGGGTAGCGCGGAGCAACCTGTGGGGGCTTACCAAAATGGGCGCGAAGGTGCGTTTCGTCGCGCCGGCAACGCTCCTGCCTCGCGATGTGCATCGTTTGCCCGTCGAGGTGTATACCGACCTGCGCAAAGGGATGGAAGGCGCGGACGTGGTGATGGCGTTGCGCTTGCAGCAGGAGCGGATGGAGCGGGGCTTACTGCCCAGCCTGCGGGAGTACTCGCAACGCTGGGGCGTGAACGCAAAAGCGATGGAAGTGACGAAACCCGATTGTATCGTGATGCACCCGGGCCCGATGAACCGCGGGGTAGAGATTTCCGACGATGTGGCGGACAGCGGGCGATCGGTGATACTGGAGCAGGTGACCAACGGCGTCGCCATCCGCATGGCGGTGCTGTACCATCTTCTGGGCGGGGAGGCGGCAGCATGAGGACCATCTTTCGCAGCGCACACGTGTGCGACCCCTCGCAGGGTATCGATAAAATAGCGGATGTGGTGGTAGACGAGGGCAAGGTGCTGGCAATCACCGATGACAGCACGCCCTACGATGTGGGCAGCTGTGAGGTGATAGATTGCTCGGGGCTGGTGCTCACGCCGGGGCTGGTTGATTTGCATGTACACCTGCGCGAACCGGGTTACGAGTACAAAGAGGACATCCGGTCGGGAACCGCGGCTGCAGTAGCGGGGGGTTTCAGTGCGGTATGCTGTATGCCCAACACCGACCCGCCGCTGGATGAGCCGTCGGTGATACGTGGACTGCTGAAGCGGGTGGAGGAAGTGGGCGTTGCGAGGGTGTACCCTGTCGCTGCCATCACGAAGGGCTTGCAGCCGGAGGGCTTGACCGAGATGGCCGCGCTGAAAGAGGCAGGCGCGGTGGCGGTAACCGATGACGCCTACCCCCTGCAGTCGGCGGAGGTGTTGCGGCGTGGAATGGAATACGCCGCCCAGCTGGGCTTGACGGTAATGACCCACTGTGAGGACAAGTCGCTGACCCGCGACGCCTGCATGAACGAGGGGTTCACCGCCACCATCATGGGTTTGCGTGGGATGCCTCCCGTTGCCGAAGAGGTGCAGGTGGCACGAAACTGCCTGATGAGCCTGTATACGGGGTGTCGGCTGCATATCCTGCACGTGTCCACAGCGGGCGCGGTGCGCCTCATCCGCTGGGCGAAGGAGAAGGGCGTGCCGGTTACCGCTGAAACCTGCCCGCACTATTTCGCGCTGACCGACGAGGCGTGCATGGGCTATAACACCAACGCCAAGATGAACCCGCCCCTGCGCACGCAGGAGGACTGTGATGCCATTATCGAAGGGCTGCTGGACGGCACGATCGACGCGATTGCTACCGACCATGCCCCGCATGCCTCGCACGAGAAGGCGCAGGAGTTTGCGCTGGCGCCCTTCGGCATCGTCGGGCTGGAGACCGCCTTCGCCGTTTCGTACACCGAGCTGGTCTCCACCGGCAAGATGAGCCTGAGTGCACTGGTGGATAAAATGAGCTGCCAACCGGCGAAGGTACTGACGCTGCCGGGCGGCACGCTACAACCGGGTTCGCCGGCGGACATCGCATTGTTTGACCTGAACAGGAAGTGGACGGTGCGTGCTGGCGAGTTTCGCTCCAAGTCGCGCAACACGCCCTTTGAGGGCTGGGAGCTGCTGGGCAAACCCGTGTTGACGATGGTTGGTGGAAAGGTAGTATATCGGGAAGGGACGTAGCCGCACCCTTGGGAAGAGCCAACGCTGGTGGAATCGGAAGAGCAAATGCCGGAGACACTCTTACATAATGTGACCATCTACACGATGGACGAGCAACAGCCCGTCGCCGATGCGATGGTGTGGCGAGAGGAGAGCATTCTGGCGGTCGGCGAGGCGGATGACCTCTCCGCGCGTTATCCGTCGGCGAGGCGCGTGGACGGCGGTGAGCTGTTCGTGGTACCGGGTTTTAACGATTGTCACTGCCATATTCTGGCGTACGGTTTAGACCTGAGCGCGGCGAACCTCAGCCCCGAGCACGCGCCGGACATTCCCGCCCTCATCGCGCAGTTGCGCCGCTGGGCAGAGGAGCATCCGGATTCCGAGTGGATTACAGGCAGCTTCTATGACCAGAACCGTATGGCAGAGCGCAGGCATCCCACCCGCCACGACCTGGACCGGGTGATCGCCGACAAACCGGTGTTCATCGAACATACCAGCAAGCATGGCGGGGTGGCGAATTCCCTTGCGCTCAGAATCGCCGGCATCACCCGCGAGACGCCTGACCCACCCGGCGGCACCATCGAACGCGACGCCCAGGGCGAACCAACCGGTGTTTTGCTGGAGAGCGCGGTGGACCTGGTTACCAAACATCAGCCACCGCTTTCCCACGCTCGGCGGGTCGAAGCGGTGCATCTGGCAGCGCAGGCGATGGCAGAGAAGGGTATTACAGCTGCAGCGGACGCCAGCACCGGCTGGGGCGACCTGCAAGGCGAAATCGCCGCCTACGCGCAGGCGGTGAACGAGGGCGCGCCTCTGCGCGTAACGCTGATGATACTGGCGGGTGCGCTCCGACGGGACGGCGCGTGGATGCATCCACGGGACGTGCGCACGGGCAGTGACGGTGTGCGTATCGGCATTGCGAAGGTGTTTGCCGATGGTGCATTGACCACCCGTACCGCCGCCCTGAGGGAGCCCTTCGTGGATACGGGCACGACGGGGATGCTTTTGCACAGCGAAGAGGAGCTCGAAGAGTACGTGAGGGGCGCGCACCGGGCGGGATGGCAAATCGCTACACATGCCATTGGCGACCGGGCGATAGAGACGGTACTGCGCTTTTACGAAAAGGCACTGCAAGAGTATCCGCGTGCGGATGTGCGTCACCGTGTCGAGCACTGCATGTTACTGGATGATGAACTCATAGAGCGCTTGCGTCGGCTGGGAGTAGTCGCTGTGCTCCAACCCGAGTTCGTGGCACGGCTGGGAGACGCTTACCGCTACGGTCTGGGCGAGGAGCGGGCGCGAAGGCTCAACCGGGTGGCATCTTTGCTCAAAGCGGGCGTGCCTGTGGCGTTCAGTTCCGATTGCCCGGTGGTATCGGGCGCGCCGCTGGATGGCATTCGCGCGGCGATGGAGCGTAAGACACCGCTTGGTGTGGTGCTGGGCGAAACGGAGCGCGTGGATGCACTCACCGCCATCCGTCTGTATACCATAGGCTCGGCGTATGCGGTACGCGATGAAGGGGATACAGGCACGCTGTCTGCAGGTAAACGCGCGGATTTCGTGCTGTTGAGCCGCGATCCTGTGTCTACGCCTGTGGAAGAATGGGAGGACATACAGCTCGTCGCTACCGTTTTCGGTGGCAGAGTGGTTGCAGGGAGGTTTGCATGAAGGCGTTGCTGGCTCTGGAGGATGGGGTGACCTTCGAGGGCGAGGCGATCGGTGCGCCCGGCACGGTAGTGGGCGAAGTGGTTTTCAATACCGGTATGACCGGTTATCAGGAGATACTCACCGACCCCTCGTATGCCGGGCAGATTGTCACGCTGACCTATCCGCTCATCGGCAACTACGGGATTAACGAAGAGGACGATGAATCGCGGCGTATTCAGGTCTCTGCGCTGGTGGTGAGGCAAGCGTGTGAGCATCCGAGCAACTGGCGCGCTCGCTGGAGCCTGCGTGAGCACCTGCAGGCAAAGGGTATTCCCGGCATTCACGGCATCGACACCCGCGCGCTCACACGTCGACTGCGCTCCGCAGGAGTGATGATGGGCATCCTGACCACCGAGCTGACCCGCGAGGAGGCTCTGCGCCATCTGCAGGCATCGCCCCGTTACGACCAGTTCAACTATGTGCGCATGGTCACCACGCCGGAGCCGTATGTGTGGGATGCGGAAGGGATGAAGCCGGTAGATGCGCCGGTACTGCCCGGCACGCGCTATCGCATCACACTGCTGGACTGCGGGCTGAAGTACAATATTTTGAGGAGGTTCGCCGCGCTGGGTAGCAGGGTGACGGTTTTGCCCTGTACCGCTACTGCAGAGGACGTTCTCGCCACAGCGCCCGACGGGGTAGCCCTCTCGCCCGGGCCCGGCGACCCTGCCCTGCTGGGTGACATTGTACAGCAGGTGCGTCGGCTGGTGGGCAAAGTGCCTCTCTTCGGCATCTGCCTGGGCAACCAGCTGGTAGGTGCGGCGTTCGGGGCGAAGACGTTCAAGCTGAAGTTCGGGCATCGGGGGTGCAACCACCCGGTGAAGGACCTGCGTTCGGGGCAGGTGACGATTACCTCTCAGAACCACGGCTATGCAGTGGACCCGTCCGGGCTGGAGCCGGGTATGGAGGTATGGCAGATTAACCTGAACGACGGCACGGTGGAGGGGTTGAGGCATACCTCTCTGCCCGTCTTCACCCTGCAGTATCACCCGGAGGCGTCACCCGGTCCGCGTGACAGCGACCCATACTTTGCGGAGTTCTTGCGGCTGATAGAGGAGAGCAGGGGTTAGCGCGATGGGTCGAAAGAGGAGAGCACGAGTCTGGGTCATCATCTTGATTACAATCGCCTCCGCGCTGGCGATATGGGCACGGGTGGTATCGCTGGATGCCGACCCCGACTTCCGCCTCTGCTGGAGCAGTGGTTTGCTTACCGACGAGGGCTTTTACACACACAACGCCCGTAACGCGGTACTGCTGGGACATGCACGCACCAACGAGTTCAACAATATGGTGCTCAGCCCGCTGGTACACGCGGTACAGGCGGCGGTGTTTCGGGTGTTCGGTGTAGGCTACCCCCAGGCGAGGGCGATTTCGGTGGTGTGTAGCCTGCTGACGCTAATGGTGCTGTTTGCGGCGTTGCGGCGCGCTTTTGGGGAACGAGTGGCATGGCTGGGCACGTTGATGCTGGCGTGGGAGCATGCTTACCTGATGTATAACCGGATGGCGCTGCTGGAGACGCCTGCAACGCTCTTCCTGGCTCTGGCATTCTATGCCTGGGTGCGCCGCAGCGAGGGACTGGCATGGCCGATGCTGGCGGGGGTGATGACTGTGACTGCCTGCAGTATCAAATCGCTGTGCGCTTTCTTTGTTCCCGCACCCCTGCTTGCCAGCTGGTGGAGTGGCCGCACGCACGGACGTAACACGCGCTGGGAAATCGCGGCAACCGCAGGGGGGATGCTCATCGCCGGAATGCTGTACGCTGGAGTGTGGTTATTACCGCACTGGCGCGAGTATCGCCACATGAGCGACTTCTACCTGACCTACCAGATATTGCCGCACCGTCTGGAGGAGGCAGTTGCAGACGGGCGTCGTGCCCTGTTGAACTATCAGTACGGGCTGATGGGCTACCTGTTCGCCCATATGCCTGTGACCATTTTTCTGTCACTGACCACGACCCTGCTGACTATTTTCCGCCAGGAGGAGCGCCGCAAAGGAAACGGTGCGGTGGAGTTCCTGCTGGTGTGGATGTGGCTGGGTATCGCTCTGCTTGCCTTCATCCGCTATGCTCCGAGCCGGTATTACGTACCCATCTATCCGGCAATCGTTGCGCTGGCGGCGGTAGGTGTCGTGCGTCTGCCGGAGGTTACCCGGCTGGTGTGGCGGCCGGGCGAGTGGTGGGCGCACCTGCTGCGCACGCTGATGCTGGGGTATGCCCTGTATTTTGCGCTGGTGTTTGCTTTACAGGTGCCCTACTCATGGGATGTGGTGCGTCTCACGCTGTTGCTGGCGTTTCCGCTGGCGGCGGTGGTGCAGTGGGTGCTACATCGCATCCTTTCAGAAGGCAGATTCTCCCTGACATGGGCAACGGCGACGGCGCTGGTGATTATCGCGGTATGGAACCTCTGGTATTTTACCGGATGGTATCAGAACCGACAGTACACGCTGAAGCACTTTGCAGAGAGGCTGGAGCGTATCCTGCCGCAGGGAGCAGTGGTCGCGGGGAACTGTGCGCCGGGCGTCTGTCTGGACGCGCCGGTCTCCACGATGCTGGTGATTCCACACCTTGCGAATTATCCCGATCCTATCGAGCGGTACGGAGTAACGCATGTGGTGGTGCTGGACGGGATCCAGGGTGAGTGGTGGTGGCGGAAGGATTACCCCGATCTGTTGCGCCAGCGGAACCGGGTTATGCGTGAATGGGTGGGACCGTATGCCATTTCGGTGTATCGTGTCCCGGGGTGGCTGCGGGAGGCGTATCGCTGGAGACTGAACTCCCATCGCTTGCCCCGCGTTCAGGACAGCACGCGAGTAACCCATAAGGTAAAAGGAGGCTCGTGATGCCGTTCAGCACGCTGTGTCGAGGAGGAATGTGGCGCAAGGAGTGCCCTCACTGGTGGATGCGAATCGACGAAGCGAACAGGGGGGAGGCGGAGCAGTGGTACCTCCCCCATTCTTTGGGCGAGCAATGGCGAGCGGTTCGCGTGCCTCACTGCTGGGAGCAAGAGGGCATCTCCAAACGCTTTGAGGGTCCTGTATGGTATGTAACGGAGGTGGAGGTGCCTGCCAACTGGCAACGGGGCAGAATATGGCTATTGCTGGAGGGGGTCAGCTACGCAACGCAGGTGTGGGTGAACGGCAGGCACATGGGCACGCATATCGGCATGTGGGACCGTTTTGCCTGCGACATGACGCCCTATCTGGAGGACAGGAAAGCGTTCGTCGCTTTGCGGGTGGTAAAGCCGGGAGGCAGCACCTATCCTGTGCCCAGCACGCTGGCAGGCTTCTTGCCGTATGTACACGGTACGTTTGGAGGCATCTGGCAGCAGGCGTGGATCATCCGCACCCCTGAAGCGTGGATGGAAGACCTCTATCCCAACGTGGTAGGTAAGGGGCATGTGGAGGTAGAGGTCTCGTGTGGTGGGCAACTGCCCGCTACGCTGAGCCTTACTCTCTATCGCCCGGACGGGAAAGAGGTAGACAGCCAGGAGGTACATTGCAACGAGCGAGGATATGTGCGGGTAACGCTGGATGACCCTGCCCCTCAATGGTGGTCTCCCCGCTCTCCAAATCTCTATCGGTTGGAAGTGGAGATTACCGACCTGCATGGAGACACCTGTCGCATTCCTCGCTGGTTTGGAATGCGTACCGTGCAGGTGAAAGGGGATACTATCTTACTCAACGGGGAACCTATCTACCCGCGCGGTATCCTGCACTGGGGCTGGTATCCACAGCACCTCGCGCCGAACCCGACCGAAGACGAGATATGCGCCGAATTGCAAAGATTGCGCGAGATGGGCTACAACATGGTAAAGTTTTGCCTGTGGGTGCCGCCTCAGCACTACCTGCACCTGTGCGACGAGATGGGCATGTTAGCGTGGATGGAGCTGCCGATGTGGTTGCCCGAGGTGAACCCGGCATTTCAGAGACAGGTGATCGAGGAGTACACACGCATCATCCTGCAGTTGCGTGGACATCCGAGCATCATCGTCTGGACCTTGGGCTGCGAGCTCTCAGGTAGCGTCGGCGCACCTTTCCTGGAGAAACTCTACTGGCTGGTGAAACGCCTGACCGATAGCCCTCTGGTGCGAGATAACAGCGGAGGCGGAGAAGCGTATCACGGTTTGCTGAAAGAGTACGCCGATTTCTACGACAACCACTTTTACTGCGACCTGCCGTTCCTTCGCCCGCTGTTTGACTACTTCGCGCCACGCGGACGCACGGCCCAGCCCTGGCTGTTCGGCGAGTACTGCGACGTGGATACCTTCCGGGATATACCGGCTATCCTGGAAGCAAACGGCGGTACCCCGCCCTGGTGGGCGACCAACGACGAAGAGGTCAACCCGCAGGGCGTGCGTCCGGCAGTGTATGCGGTACAACAGGTGAGGCGGTTTATTCAGCAGGGCTTGGAACCATATCGTAGCGCTCTGGAGTACTCCTCAAGGCGGCAGGGGCTGTTTCAGCGCAAAGTGACGATAGAGACCACGCGCCTATATCGGGAGATTAGCGGCTACGTGGTGACCAGCATCAGCGACACTCCCATTGCAACCTCGGGAATGTGGGATGACCTGGGCAACGTGAAGTGGCAACCGGAAGAGTTTCGTCGCTTCAATGCCGACAGTGTGTTGTTACTGCAGTTCCACCGTCGACGCGAATGGGTAAACGGTGGCGACCGCCCGGCTTATGTAGACCGCTGGAACTTCCGCAGTGGGGAGGTGGTGTTAGCGCACGTGGCGCTGTCCCACTACGGTCACGCCGATTGTAAGGGCAGGTTGCGCTGGCAACTGCGGAACGAGGCGGACGATGTGCTACAGCAAGGTGAATGCGCGGTATCGGAACTGTTGAGGGTGGGCACACTGGCGTCTGTGGGCACTCTGGAGCTGAATATGCCGGCGGTTAAACGGATGGAGCAGCTCACTCTGCGCTGTGAGTTTCGGATGGACAACGAGAAAGTGGAGAACGAGTGGGAGCTGTGGTGCTATCCGCCAGTGGATACTCGTGCGCTGGGCGCGTGGGCGGTGTATGACCCGCAGCACAAGCTGCGCAGCGCGGAAAAGGTGGGATGGGAGCTGCGTCGTGTTACTGAAGCACAGATTCCGGACGAGCGGCGCATCATCGCCTCCGCATGGCACCCCTCCTTGTTGGAATGCTTGCGCCGGGGTGGACGGGTTGTTCTGTTCCATGAGCAATACAACGGGTTGCCTGTGGAGGGACTACCCTTCTGGCGCGAGGCGGTGAAGCTGTTTCTGCCTCACCCGCTGTGGCGGAAGTTCCGGCAACAGGGCTACACCGGAGCGCAGTTTGTGGGATTGACGTGCGATTGTGCGCTGGTGCCGGAGAGGCTGTCGGAGATATTGGGAGCGGATGCGGTGGTGCAGCCTGTGCTTCGTCGTGTCGATGCGCGCTCGCTGGCGATACACGACTATCTGGTGGACGCGGCGGTGGGGCAGGGCAGGTTGCTTGCTACTACCCTGCGTCTTACCGGAGGGCTGGGCGATACCCCATCGGGCATCGACTACAACGTGGCTGGACTGTGGTTGCTGCATTGTATGACGGAGGTGCTGGAGGAGTAGACACAGGTCGCAGGCTGATGAACTGTGAAAAATTAGCCGCATCCCACACGTCGCGGTCACGACGGAGCATGACCCTCCGGAGGGCGGATACACATAAAAACTCGGGTACGAGGAGAAATATGCCGAAAGACCCAAGCATTCGAAAAGTGATGGTGATTGGCTCGGGACCGATTGTGATCGGTCAGGCGGCGGAGTTCGACTACGCGGGCACGCAAGCCTGCCGCGCCCTGAAGGAAGAGGGGGTGCAGGTGGTGCTCATCAACTCCAACCCGGCGACCATCATGACCGATACCGAGATTGCCGACCGGGTGTATATTGAGCCACTGACGGTCGAGTTCGCGGAACGTGTCATCGCTCGCGAGCGACCCGATGGACTGTTGCCGACGCTGGGCGGTCAAACGGGGCTGAACCTGGCGGCGCAGCTGGCGGAGGCAGGCATCCTGGACAAATATGATGTGCGGTTGCTGGGCACTCCGCTGTCGGCGATACAGAAGGCGGAGGACCGCGAGCTGTTCCGCGAGACGATGTACGCTATTGGCGAGCCGGTTCCGGAATCATGGATTGTGGAAAGCGAAGAGCAGCTGCGCGAGGTGGCGAAAATCTGCCCTTATCCCGCCATCGTGCGCCCGGCATATACACTGGGCGGCACGGGTGGCGGCATCGCTACCAGTGAAGCGGAGCTGCTGGAAATCGGGCGACTGGGCATGAACCTTTCCATGCGTCATCAGGTGCTGGTGGAGCGGTGTCTGCTGGGCTGGAAAGAGATCGAGTACGAAGTGATGCGCGACTCCGCCAACACCTGCATCACCGTGTGTAACATGGAGAACCTGGACCCGATGGGTGTGCATACAGGCGACAGTATCGTGGTCGCGCCCAGCCAGACGCTAACCGATAAAGAATACCACATGCTGCGCAGTGCCTCGCTGAATATCATCCGTGCGCTGGGCATCGAAGGCGGATGCAACGTCCAGCTGGCACTGGACCCCAACAGCTTCCAGTATTACGTGATAGAGGTCAACCCGCGCGTATCACGCTCATCTGCACTGGCGTCGAAGGCGACCGGCTATCCCATCGCGCGGGTGGCGGCGAAAATCGCCATCGGGCTGCATCTGGACGAGATTGAGAACGCGGTGACCAAGAAGACCAAAGCCTGCTTTGAGCCTGCGCTGGACTACGTGGTGGTGAAGTTCCCGCGCTGGCCTTTCGACAAGTTCGTGACTGCCGACCGGCGTATCGGCACGCAGATGAAGGCGACTGGTGAAGTGATGGCGATTGACCGCACTTTCGAGGGCGCGCTCATGAAAGCGTTGCGCAGCCTGGAAATTGGCGTAATGGGGTTGACGCGGCGAGGCGTAGCGGCTCTGTCCGACATGCAGATTGAGGAGGGGCTGGCGGTCGCCACCGATGAGCGCATCTTCATCGTGGCGGAGGCGTTCCGTCGGGGCATGATGGTGGAAGAGGTCGCGCAAATCTCCAGCATAGACCCCTGGTTTCTAGAGAAGATCCGGCAGCTGGTGGAGATGGAGACACGCTTGAGGCTCCATGCTCGCGAACTGCGCGACCTGGTACAGAACCCCTGCAACCAGCATCCGGCGGCGGAGCTGTTGCGCACCGCGAAGGGCAAGGGCTTTCCCGATGCGATGCTGGCGGACATCGCCGGGGTGGACGAGCTGGCGCTGCGTCGGGCACGGAAGGCGCTGGGTATCGAGCCGGTGTACAAAATGGTAGATACCTGCGCCGCCGAGTTCGAGGCGGAAACGCCGTACTACTACTCTTCGTACGAACAGGGCGAGAGCGGGTAGGGGACGTTGCCTGT